>DXXQ01000138.1 GCA_019416265.1 Clostridiales bacterium
TATCATTAGGGAAGAAAATCTCTCAGAGAATGAAATTTTTAAACAATGGAATATTCCCAGAAAAACTTTTTATAACATCCGACATGGACATGGGATTACCCTCGACACTTTGGCACGCTTGTCAATTATTTTAAATAAAGAAATCAATCAGCTTGTCATTATTTCCTGTGATATAACCGATAAACCAGAATAGAAAAGACCTACCTATGAAGGTAAGTCTTTTTTTATTCCGACATCGGAAATAAAATTTTATTTTTTTTCACTCATTTCAACTTCTAAAAATTGCAAGGCATTTATTAACTGTTCCAAGATTTTTTTTTCGTGTGCATCTAACAATCTAAAAACCCATTCGCTAGAATAAAGAAGATTTCCTTGTAGAGACAGGAAATCACCTTGATATGTCGTAACAAATTGTTTTTTGTCTACGTATTTAATTTTTGTATCATCCCATTTTTTAGCATTTTTCATTTTTTCAAGACTCTTTTTTTCTGGAACGCTAAGTACTATTTCAACCGTATTTGTTTTTACTGGGGCGTATAATTCCTTCAAAATTATATGAGATTTACCTGCGCTTTTCTTCTCGGTGTATGGTATATGCAGAATGTCACAAGCATCTTTAAATAAGTAGCTGTTGATTGTCATGTCTTTCCGAAATGATTCATATGTTTTCACATTTAATTGCCCAGAGTGCTTTTCGTTTAGCTTGTTATACAGTTGAGTATAGTTTATTCCTTGTCGGTTCATTTCTCTCTGAAGTATGCCATGATAAATTTTTCGTATTACCTTCCTGTTAAAAAAAGATTTACTTTTTTCTTGCATCATTGGCTTCAATACTTCACGAACTACGCATTGATATGGGTATGGTAAATTTTTATACCGTTTAACTAGTTTTTCCCAATTTCCTTTCGGACCTTTTTTCTTCCCAACTTTATCTTGCGGTGCCATCATATTCCTCCAATACCCTGATGAATTTTTTCGGGTTTTTTTTAAAAAAAATTATGTGCTACACTGTATTTGTAAGAGCAATACAGCTGACAAAGTTGCTTTTATCTTAAAACTCTTCTCGACAAAAGTCAAGAAGGTATGTGTAACCTAAAAATATTTTGGTCATTTTGGGAGGTGATATCATGACCATCTTGAAGGGACGAGAAATCGCGCTGAGCGCAGTTTTTCCTAACTCACGTTTTTTTCTCATCGGTGTCGAACCATACTACCAGTATGATCCTACGACAGGAAAACGAACTGAACTCATTGAGGGCTACCGATACAAACTCGTGGAAACTAGCCGATTCACTCACATTCAAGTGAAAGTGCCTAGGCATTCTGCAATCATTACATCGGATGAACTGGATCAGCGTATGGATGCAAACGACCGTGTATTTGTAACTTTGGACGGCGCATTTTTGAAGCCATATTACAGCATGAAATCAAAGCAGATCGAGGATTCATTTTTTGCATCTCGTATCTATTTGAATGAGGAGTCAGACATCGACTTGGATTAGAGGAGGGGTAAATCCCTCCTTATAGAAAGGAGCATCGCTATGTTAAAATTTTTCAGTTTAATTTTTCCTTGTATTTCAATTTGCGCTGTATTAATTTTGATTGGTTTAGGGAAGCATCCTAGAGAAGCAATTAGACAGGTGATAAAATTTTGGAAATCCATCTTTATTGACATTTTCAATGAACTTTTCGGCAAGGAAAAAGTAAACGTTTACTATCCGTTGGTGTTTGGAACTGGCCAAGACGGACTGATTTATCCAGAGCTTGTTGATTCTGCATTTGAAGGCTTGTACAAACTTTTCGGGGAAGACAATATCTTTTTTTACAGTGCCTGCTATCCTTGCGAGGACATAATTTCTTATATTTTTAGCATTTATGTTGACTCAGAAGCGGAGAATTGCATTGACGTATTAAAAAAGAGAATAAAGAAGCGTCTGGAGGTCATGGTCAATCGTCGATTTAAAGATTGCGCAATATACAATGTTCTTCCAGAACCCTTTATCTATTTTGAGGTGGATAGTGAAGACAATCCTACCTTATTACGTGTATCTTTTGCCAGAACCCAAAAAGGTGTTTCACTTATCAGTGAGCAGAAACATCGGCTATCTTTGGAACATCTGAACAAGAAACGCAATTCTTCTTTCAGCCTAAAGTCAGATTGGGAGTCAGACGAAAAAGATGACTAAAGGTGTCCGAACTCTTTGGGGATTTGACAGAAAAACTCTGGTAAATGATGGCATCCCCCATCCTATTTTATTGGGATCGGGGAGTCATCCACATGCTTTGATAACCGGCAGTAGTGGATCTGGTAAGAGTCAGGCGTTACTGTTTATTATCGGACGGATGCTTCAGGAATTTTATAGGCAAAAAGAAGAAATTGACTTCCGACTATGCGATTTTAAAATTTCAGAAGACTATCAATTTTTGGAAGAACTTTCCTATCCTAAATATTACAGTGGTTTAGAGTGCTATAGCGGAATCATGGAATTTTATAAGGATTTTTCAAAATCTCGTACGGAAAAGAGCACACACACAAAGAAACATCACTTTTTAATCATCGACGAATATCAAGCCTGTATTACATATTACAGTTTGAAGGATAAACTAGATAAAACTAAATATTCCTCAGAAATGTTATCTGCAATATCTGAAATGCTTATGCTCGGAAGAAATACTCAGTCAGGTGTATGGCATATCTGGGTAGTTACTCAGGTGGCGTCTGCTACTCTATTTGCAAATGGAACACGTGAAAACTTTATGGTTACCCTTGCCTTGGGCAATTTGTCCAAGGAGCAGAAGGGGATGATCTTTCCCGGACAAGAGATTCCTGATCGACGTTTTAAACCCGGGGAAGGCATGTTGCTTGCTGATGGTTTTGAAATTAAGGAAATTATTTTTCCGCTGATCCAGGATGTTGCGGATTGGAAGATGCACATTCAAAAACTCCTCATGCCTGACGGCACAGCGTGTGCGCTGTGACAAAAGGCATGAGTGGAGGGTGGTGGGTACTATTACCCACCACCCGCCAAACATCGAACACAATCCGCAACTTCCCTCAATTTATAAGGGTTTCCGCCGTTCATGCCTTAGTGAACACACCGAACACACTGGAAAATTATAATATTTTTTAAAATTCCGACGTCGGAAAATAATTAGAAAGGTACATCTTATGGCTCAAAAAAATGATATTCAAAGAAACAAATATTTTTTAACCATTAACTCTCCCGAAAAATATGGCTATTCCCATGAAAAAATAAAGGAAATTTCATCTGGTTTTAAAACATTTCTATATGCCGCGGTAGTTGATGAAAAAGGAAGTAATTTACATACCCATGTTCTGTTGGTTTTTAAATCTCGTGTACGCTGGTCTACCATTCAGGATAGATTCCCTCATACACATATTGATGAAGGAAGAGGGGATATCAGCCAGATCATTCAATATATGCGCAAGGATGGAAAATGGTTACTGGACGAAAAAAAACAGGAACAGAAAATGGAGGGGTCATTTGAAGAATGGGGCAATCGTCCAGTAGACACCAAAGAAAAAGTTTCTGAATTTTCTGAGTTATATGATCTTGTTTATGATGAAGTACCTACTGGTGAAATTATAAAACTCAATCCGAAATATATCCGTTATATTGACAAAATAGCTCCGATGAGAATCGAAATTATGAACGAAAAATATAGGAGCAAGCGGCGATTAGACCTGAAAGTAATTTATGTGTTCGGACTGACGGGAACGGGGAAAACACGAATGGTACTTGACCGTCATGGTGATGAAAATGTATTCCGTGTTACGGATTACATTCATCCATTTGACAGTTACAATATGCAGAAAGTTTTATGTTTGGAGGAATTCAGGAATAGTTTGACGATTACGCAATGTCTAAATTTGTTGGACATTTATACAGTGGAACTTCCTGCACGTTACGCAAACAAATTAGGGATTTATAACATTCTTTATGTCATCTCAAATTGGAGCATTGATCAGCAATTTAAAGATGTACAGGTGGAGCATAAGGAGACATACCGTGCATTCAGACGCCGTTTTCATTATGTATTGAATTTTCAATATCACAGTGTATTTGCATGGGATAACAAGGATTATTCTATGGGATTTCCTGCACGAATGAGTGTCAAGTGTGAATTTACCAAGAAAGATATTGCAGAGAAAGACTGGCAACATTTAGTTGACCTGATGTGTATTGAGACCATGCAAAAAATTGTAAATGGTGAACTTGATGAACAGGAAGTCTTTGAACAAATTGAAGAAGCTGTAAATGAAATGGAAAATCCAGAATCATTTAAACAATCTATTGCAGATCGTAGAAGTTGGATTAACAAATGTAAAGATAAAAAGCTGGATATTAGATCCCACATCTTTCATTCATACATGTCAGATTTAGGAAATGGCACTGTTATGTTTCCTGATTCTAAGAATACGTGTGTAATACCTGAAAAGCCTAAAAAAGGAACTTCACAGATACCTGAATGAATTCATTTTTAATGGAGTCATATTCAGCCATAAAGTTATTTCGTATAAAATGGACGTAGAAACATCAAAGAAAGGGGTAAAAGATATGCCTAGAACGAAAAGAACAGTATCAAATGAAAACAAAAAACAAGTGGAGGAAAAAAATGTGTCCTTGCCAGAAGAAACTAAAGGAAGTACGAACAAGGAATTAATATCCCAAAATCTTCCTGCAAAAACAGATGATCTTGATATTAAACCCATCTTAAAGTCAGACAGTGATGAGACATTCATGAAAAAATTCAACCAAGAAATTAAAGTTGGTTTTGATAAACTGAAGGGCGGATTTGAAGGATGTATTATCATTGGAGCTTTATTTAACCAACTTGCCGATAGAAAACAAATTCTTGAGCAACACAAGTGTTTAGATATTTATGAGTTCGGGAAGAAGGAGTATGGTATGTCCCACACGGTAGTCTATGATTACATGAAAATTGCTGTAAAATTCGGAAAAACCGACCCTGAAACTCAGGGATATGGTTTGATAGAAGAAGTACAAGATTGTAGTTACTCTGTCCTGAAAGAGCTTAGTTCTGTAGATAAAGAAGACCTGGTTCATTTTATTGGTAAGGACTTAACCGTAAAGCAAATCCGAGAAATAAAAAGAGAGTTAAAGAAAAGAAAAAAAGACCAAAAAGAGGGCAACAATCAAGCAACACCTCCATTTGATCAGGAAGATGAGGGGGATAGCAATGAGGGGTTTGTAGATAACGTTGAACCAGATTGTGCAGACATGAAAGAGCCAGATGTAGAAGCTGAATATAAAGATCTTTCAGAGAGTCTTTTATACGAAAAAGAAATTACAGTAACTCGTAAAGTTACTCATGACAGCAAATCCTTGCGAGAATGTCTGGATGAATTCTATCAGAATAATCCTGAGTATACTGGACCAGTACGAGTCGCTTTTTATAAACTCACAAATTCCCAGGATATATAATTGGTTTATACCAGAGGTGATTTTTATGTTTTCGATTATTTTTCATAATCTTCCACCGTAGTGGACGGTAGTCATTAGTTAAATATGTATTAGCAAAGAAAGGAGGCTTTATTATGTTAGCTGAAACTAATGAATTTGATGAAAATGGGAAGGAAAATCTTCCAGTTGAGCCAACTCTTGAAGATGAGGCATATCTTCAATATTTGATCAACAATTATCCGACACTTGGCAGTGACTATCTTGATCGAGTCAGGGATAGTCTTAAGCCCCCCAAAAAATCATCTGACCCAGACATTGTACAAATAGGCGACTATAAAATTGAAGTTCAGCCCTATATCTTTCCTAGAATTAAACAGATTTTGAAAGATTATTTCGGAAATCCAGAAAAGGGTGGATATGGTCTTAAAAGAATCTATGAGTACAAATATGGCAGATATCCGGGACAGGAAGTACATTATAAGATCATAGATAATGAAACGAAAAAGGTTGTGATTCCTTATACAACTTTAAGAACTATCAGAGTTATTCTATCTGGAATTGCCGGAACAGGCTTTCCACTGGAAGACATGTATGACCAGATTTTTGAGTTCCGACTGATGTCATGGCAGGAACACGGTTTTCCGCTATTTCCTGCTGAAAAGGACTTATTCAAATATTAAGCGCAATCTGTACAGAAAGGGGATATTCAAGGCAAAACGCGCCTGCGATGTGATGTAATGTACAGTAAAGTTTTTGCTAATATCCCTATCAATCTAATCAGAACTTGTCTTGAAATATGCAAAAATGGACAAGAACATTTGTTCAAAAGACTTGAAACTTATTTGTGAAAATGGTAAAATCAACTTGAATGTTGAAAGCGTGCATGAGCGGATAAAGGAGTTAAAAAATATTATGGATACTCAAACATACCTCTCAAAGCACAACTATAAAATCTGGCAGGGGAATAATGGATTCTACTACACATATTTACCAGATATCGTCAAAGAAAGGATTCTATTAAAACGGAAATCAGAATCTGATCTAATAAAGGCTATTGTTGACTTTTACAAGTGTCACAATACAGTTTGTATGTTGTTTGAAGAATGGCTTGAAAATAAAAAATTATATCGCCTGATTAAAGAGCCATCTGCTATCAGGTACGAAACGGATTACAAACGTTTTATTTGTGGTACTGATTTCGGAAATACAGAGGTTGCAGACGTAACCGAGGAAATGTTGGAACAGTTTATTATCTCCGCAATTTTTGATAATAATTTAACTGCCAAGGCATTTTCAGGTCTGCGAACTATCCTTATCGGAATGTTTAAATATGCCAAAAAAAGAAAATATACATCAATCAGTATAACGAATTTTTTTGGTGATCTTGAACTTTCTCCGAATATGTTCCGGCATATAGTCAAAAATGATGAAGATGAAGTCTTTACAGACGTTGAAGTCCGGCAGATTTCAAACTATGTTAAGGAACACCCTACCATCCGAAATCTGGGAGTGCTTCTAGCCTTTCATACGGGGCTTAGAGTCGGTGAACTGACAGCACTTACACCAGACGATATTGACTGGAAAAATCATATCCTGCTGATTAATAAAACAGAAATCAAAATTAAAGATAAAGAAACAGGTAAATATACTTATGCGGTTTCTAATCAGGGTAAGACAGAAAATAGCACGAGAAATGTTATTTTTACAGATTCTGCGGAATGGGTCTTACACCAGATATTAAAGATTAACCCACATGGCACATACCTCTTTGAGAACCCAGAGGGCAAACGGATTAGAGGTACAACCATGAACAAACGTTTACATGGGATTTGCCGGGCATTGGGAATCAAAGAAAGGTCTATCCATAAATCCAGAAAAAGCTATGCCACACAGCTTCTGGATGCAGGTGTAGGTGATGCACTGATAATTTCCCAATTAGGTCACAGTGATATTCTGACCACCAGAAAACACTATTACCGAAATAGTCATACGCTTGCAGAAACCAGAGATAAACTGGAATCAGCTTTAGCATTAGGATAAATTATCTGTTATCAATAATTGCGTATTGTAAAATGGTAATTGATTACTCGAGTAATCAAAGTAATCATTTCAAAGCCTATGAAAGCCTTGTAAATATGGGAATCTCAGGGGATTGTATCCGAGTTCGATTCTCTCATCCCCTGCTTCTAAAAGAGCTGGAAAGCCTTGATTTTAAAGGGTTTTCCGGCTTTTTGTTTTGTGCTGAAAAAACAAAGGGTATCAACTAGGGTATCAAAATTATCAAAAAAGATCCAATTTAAAAGAAAAACATACACAAAAGGGAGGAATGATCCATATTCAGAAGTTCCTCCTCTTCCTCCTCGCTCATAAGGCAAATGTCCTTGAAAGTCATATATACCCGAATTCTTATCTGTATCTGGCGATTGGTCTACTGCCATGACTGGCACTGAGCTTGCCCAGACACTCAGTACCATAGCAACTAAAAGTAATGACCTTACTATTTTTGCTTTCATGCCATTTACTCCCCGTTCTCTGTTTTTTTAAAGATTACAGTGCCTATCACCTTACTTTATTCGTATGTCTTAATGTGCAGAATAGTCTTAGATGACAAAAGGGTACACAACCAAAAACGATTGTGTACCCTAAAAGGAAAAGAGGTAAGGTAAGTCTTTTTTTAGATTTTTGTATGTTTCCAATCTCTCCAAAAGACTGGAATTTGCTTTTTATGATTTTGGGGTTTTTCAGCGGGTAACTTGTAAATGATGAAATAAATATCCCTGATATAATTTCCTATGTATTACTTCCCAGAAAAACTTAGACTTCCGTATCATCTGAAAAATAAAATAATTCCTCAACTGTTGTTTCAAAGACTTTAGCAATATCAAGGGCCAGCTTCAATGAAGGATTATATTTTCCGTTTTCTAAATTTCCAATAGTTTCTCTTCTTACATTTACCAGAAAAGCCAGATCACCTTGGCTCATATTGTATTTGGCACGATATTCTTTTAATTTTGTATGAAGCATAGTTCACACCTCACTTTCCGGCCTTTCCAGCATTTTCTTTTCCTGTCTTCGGAATTTGAACATACTGATAGAAAAAACGGAAATCATCAATGTCATAGATACGATCATAAGGAAAAATACGATTATATACTGTTTATATGAAAAGATATCCATGGTTGTAGTGGTTCCCTGTATTACGACTCGCTGGATTGCATATCCAAACCAGGATTGACGGATTCCTCGTATCAATAGCCATAACATTGTAACTGCTGTTACTGTAAAAGTTGTCCAAAAACCTCGCGTACTTGCTCTGCGTACATTTTCCCAAAACAATTCGTCTGCTTTCATCTTCGAATAAGAAAAAAAGGAAAAAAATAATAAAAATGGTGTAAAGATCGGGGCAAAAAATATTCCTATAATTCCCAAAATTCCTAACCATCCAAGATATGATAATGGATTTGATGGAAACCATTTTTTTAATTTGCTCCTGAGACAGTATGTAATTTTCATATCGTTACCTCCTTTATGTGCGAAATACCTATCATCTTGTTATAAATATACCACACAATTGGGAGAATGTCAATTTACTAATCTTTAAAATAAAGACGTTTTTAGAACGTCGAGCATCTGTTCTCCTTCCTGAAGAATTCCCTCCTGCAGCTCTTTTTGGAGAGGAGAGAGTGTGTCCTCGGACAGAAGAGCAGCATAGAGATGGATAGTGTTTGCTGATTGTAAAAGAGGCTCTGTCAATTGGATTGTTTCTGAGGCGGAGACAGTCAGCGAATCAAGAGTTTCCCTGAGAGCAGTATGCTCCTTCTGCAGGGAATTTAACCGGCTGCTGCGCAGGCGGAGCTCACGGATCAGAAACAGGATGAATATCACAAGGACAAATAAAAGTAAATATATCATGGTTTTTCCTCCTGGCTTTAAAGAAATTTTCTGACTGTACTGCGGAGCGTGTCCGGATAAACAGGAGTCTGCAGAACAGTTATCTTTGAAATCGGATCTTGGGGAATTTCAGGCAGCGTCTGGTCAGAAATCAGAATAACCGGAGTTTTGCGGATGGTCTGCCATAAATCTTCCGGTGGCGCGGAAGGAAAGCCTGCAAGGATCCAAAGAGCTGCTTTCTTTTTTCGGAGCTTTTCTTTTGCCTCCTCCACAGAATGACAGGAAATCACATGTTTTGTCATCTTTTGAACAATGAGAGTCAGTCCCCTGGAATAGGCCGGATCCGGACAGAGCACAGCAATTAGCTTGTCAGCGGGAAGAGGCTGAGAAAACTGGATAAAATCAAGAACCGGAGTATTATACAGATCAAAATCCTTTTCAAGATGAAAGGAATCATAATAGCTTCTGGCTGCCCGACACATTCGTATACAGAATTGTTCAATATCAATTCTGATGTTTTTTTCATCATTCTCTTTTCCGGGATCAAACTGACAGACAGAAGAACCGCAGTTCACACCAAGATGGAAACGAACGGACGAATCGTCATCTTCGTTCAGGAAGCCTTTATTCTGATGGAGATATTCGCAGCGAAGCTGCCAGCAGCGCTCCCCGCAGATATAGGGTTTGGCTGCATCAGCGGAAGTTTTAAAAAAAGCGGCAGCGAATTCATCAAACCACCGGATATATTGACTTCCTACGTCCCGGGTGGGATTTTTTTGCCTGTCAAGCATAATGCGCCCATCCCGATACCTCTTTACAAGCTCCGGAAAAGCAATCCCTCCGCAGATATCCGGAATGGTCAAAGCCAGAGCAAGGGCGGACTGCCACCGTCCGTCCCGGATATTAAGTTCAATTTCTTCCACGCGGTGAAGAAAGGTAAAACTGGCATTTTCTCTATTCATAGCGGCCTCCTGTAAAAAAAAGCCTGCCGGAGTTCTCCGACAGGCGATAAAAGAATCTCTTATATAAAGTATATCACAGAATTTAACTTCTTGCCATTCCATCTACACTCAGGACAACACCGGTGATGTAAGAGGCTTCGTCAGAAGCCAGGAATACGAATGCATTGGCAATATCTTCCGGCTGGCCAAGGCGGCGCAGAGGAATCTGCTGGATCATGGGCTCAATGACCTCTCTTGGAACTGCTCGCATCATATCGGTTTCTGTGATACCCGGAGCAACTGCATTTACCCGGATTCCCTTCGGGCCAAGTTCCCGGGCAAGGGATACCGTCAGACCGTTTACTGCAAATTTAGATGCAGGATAAGCAAAACCGCTTGGCTGACCGGAAATGCTGACCATAGAGGAGGTGGAAAGGATGACACCTTTTCCACGGGCGATCATACATTCGGATGCGGCTCTTGTTGCATTGAAAACACCTTTTACGTTCAGATCCATAACCTTGTCAAAGGTTTCTTCTGTGTATTCCGTAAACGGAGTGCTTTCGGATACTCCCGCATTGTTTACAAGGATATCCACACACCCGTATTTCTCAGTTGCCTCGCGAAAACTGCTGCGGACAGATTCAAGATTTGACAGATCAGGACTGATTCCCGCAACTGTAGCTTCCGGATATTTTTCCTTTAACTGTGCCACTGCCTTGTCTGCGGAGGCCTGAGTGCTTGCAGAAAGAATTACAGTAGCTCCTTCTTTTAAAAATTTATCTGCGGTGGCGAATCCGATTCCGCGGCTGCCGCCGGTAATAATTGCAACTTTATCTTTAAGTCTCATAATGAGTACCTCCCTGTTCTTTTTGTGATATTAATATAACCCGAAATCAAAAAAAGTTCCGTGATAAAATCACAAAAAAGCCATACAGGAGCCGGAGAGCCCCTGTATGGCCAGGTAGAATGGAAAGGCATGACCGGAGTTCAGGTAATGGCTGCTTTTCCGTAAATGATTTTGGAAAGGATATAATGTAGTGGCTTAAACAGTACCAGGCACATAAAAACATTGCCGACAGAATGGGTAATATCGCTTGGAATTCCCGCAATCCAGTAAGCAAAAGCGCCTGAGGTACCGCTGATAAAAAAATATGGAAGGCTGCACAGGGCGCCGAACCCCATTCCGAAGAGGCCGGATATGATACTCCAGAAAACAAAAGAGGTCTGTTTTCGAAATAAAAGTGTTATCAGGCAAAGAACCGTCCATACATAAAGGTAATTGATCCACCACAGTCCGAAACCGTAAGTGATGCCTTCCAGAAAAACAAAGGCATATACAACACCAAAAACTTTTTTCCCTATTACAAGAGTGTATAAGATAAATAAAAGTGTTACAAGTTCAATGTTTGGAAGAAAACTTAAGATTACCTGGCTGAGGTAGGCAATTGCTGCCATGACACCCATAATCGCCAAATCTTTCGGTTTTGTGTTCATTAATATCCCTCTGTTAATGTAAGTTCAAACTGGTCGCCATTCTGGATAGGAGTCTGGTCTACGGAGGTGTTTACCTGCTCGCCGCCTTTGGTGATGCACCACCACTGCTGTTTGGAATCATCGGCTTTGACTCCGTTTGCAGTTGTAATGAATAAACCATACTGGCCGTCTTCACCTTCGATCAGCTTGTTTGCGGTGAGGACCTCACCGAGATATTCTGCATCTGTCTGATAAGTGAAGGATTTTTCGCCGTTTTCAAGTGCGGATACCTTAACTGTGATTTCTTTGTCTCCTGCAGTTGTACCGGGTTTAAATTTCATGTACAGAAGTCCGGCTGCAGCAAGAACGACAACAAGAACAATGACGGCGATAAGATTCGTTTTTTTATTCTTCATATGTTTCTCCTTTCGTAAAATAACCATAAAAAATAGACATCCGTTTTCATCCACCGGATGGTCTTATCTCATGCAGATAAAAAGTATTCTGACTTAAGCCGGATCTTTTCCTACTAAAAGCCCCTTCCCGAAATTCTTCAGTGGTACAGCTTTGTTCGTTGCTCTTACAGCAGGGATAAAACTGTTCCGGATTTTCACCGGATTCACATTTTATCAGCATGTTTCAGATATCTCATTTCTTATGAAAAATTGAGAACACAGGCGTGTTCCAGGCGATTTCATCATAGCATAAGGACTCTGGGCTGTCAATGGAAACCCCCTGCTTTTGCCAGGGTGTCCAAAGAGGCTGAAATATCTTTCCCGGTATTACATTCTATCGTGCAGGACATCTCAGGAGTATGGCCGAAAAGCTTAAAAATTTTGTCCAGGGGTACAGTTCCGGCTCCGAGAGCCAGGTGACGGTCTTTGTCTCCGGAGTTATCGTGAAGATGAAGATGACGGATATGGGGCAAAAGCACTTTCGCCCATTCCTCACTGGGAATTTCGGAGAAGCAGTTGGCATGTCCGATATCAAGGCAGAGACCGAAGGCAGGATGAGAAACTCTTTCTGCCACATCTTTTAAAGGGGAGGGGAGAGGATCCATCACATTCTCCATAAGAATTTCAACAGAATCATCCTTGTCGTCAAGAAAACGGTTATAAAAATCTGCCATACGCTCTGCCCAGCCTGTGAGAAAATAGACAGAGGGGATAAAGCCGCTGTGGAGGATCAGTTTTTTGGCGCCAAGCTCTTTTGCTGCCTGATAAGCCTGGTCATAGCGCGTTCTTGTGGCCTGCACGACCAGACTGTCATATGCCATGGGATTCAGATCAAGGAAAGGGCCGTGGAGGATGAGGTTTTGGCAATCCATGAACTCCAGCCGTTTCCGGTAATTTTTAAGAGTACGGGAAAAATGATCCAGATTTTCCGCAACGGAAAATTCGATGCTTTCTATGCCTGCTCCGGTACAGGCGATGATTTTTTTCATATCTTTGTCGTCTATCAGATGGCTTATGTAAATCATAGGTTCCTCACATTTCTTTTTTCTTCTTATTATACAGGATATTTGGGCAGATGGATTTTTTATTTAAAAAATATGAAACTTTTTTCTTGTTATTTTTATCTAATAAGTGTAAAAGAAAAGAGAAAGCTTCATTCGAATGGAACAAAAGGACTCTGGAAGGAGGAGCACATGATACAACTGGTAAAAAGCGCCATGGCAGGAAATGCAGATGCTTTCCTCGAATTGATGGAAAGGAATTCTCTGGCGATGTATAAAGTTGCCAGAGGAATCCTGAACAACGATGAGGATGCTGCAGATGCGATTCAGGATACGATCCTGACCTGTTTTGAAAAGATACATACCCTGCGTAAACCGGAATATTTTAAAACATGGATGATTCGTATTCTGATTAATGAATGCAGCAGGGTGCTGAAGCATTATAAGAATCTAAATATGGGAGAGGAGCTGTGGGACGTACCTGACAGGGATATGTCTCTTGCAGAATTTGAGTTTAAAGAGATGCTGGAAAAGGTAGATGAAAAATACAGGATTATCCTGATTCTCTATTATGTAGAAGGGTTTAAGCTGGCAGAGATAGCAGATATTTTGAACTTAAATGAAAATACAGTAAAAACAAGGCTTGCAAGAGCAAGAGTACAGATCAAGAGAGAATATGAGGACAGACCGGAGAGAAAGATTTCCGGAAATCCGGCAGTTTCTATGAGAAAGGGATGAGTACATGAAAAAAATAATAGATTTCAACCAGACAGGGGAAGACAAGTCTGCAAAAGACCGGTACATGAATGAAAAAATAGAGAAGACGCTGAAGGCACAGTTTGAGATTCCGAAGACAGTAAATGCGGCAAAGGAAGAGGCATTTGCACAGATCCGTGAAAAGGCTGCACAGAAAACAGCAGAAAGGAAGATTGTGGAAATGGAAAAATCCGATAAACGAAAGAAGAAAACAGGAAAAATTTTCCGCACAGCTATGGGAATAACTGCAGCAGCGGCAGCTTTTTCCGCAGTGTGTATCGTGAATCCGGCATTTGCATCCAACATTCCGCTGATCGGAAAGGTATTTGCGCAGGTTGGCAGTTCCCTTGGATTTGCGGGTGACTACAAGGAATATGCGAGGCCTCTGGAGAAAGAAAATGCTGCAGAAACTCCGGCGAAGAATGAGGAAGAACGGAAAGAGACAGATTCAGAGGAGAAAAAGGAAGTTACCTACAGTAAAACAGTGGATGGAACTACAGTGACTCTTTCTGAGGTTTATTGCAATGATGTGGCGCTTTATCTGTCCATGATCATTGAGACAGAGGATGAGTTTCCCCAGACAGGAACATGGCAGGATGGAACACCGCTTATAGATATTAATAATTCTTCTCTGGATTTCAGCTACAATCCATCCTACAGTACAGCCTGGGGAAGTCATATTAATGGAGTGCTTGACGGAAAAATGCTGGATGAACACAGGTTTGCAGGCGTTCTCAGGGTAAATTTAGCAGAGACCACCTATGATCATGAAGGATCGGAAAAGCTCTATGAAGACAGAAATGCGATCCTTCTGGAGCAGGGAATTGACCTTATGGAGGAAGGCGGTTATGAAAAACTGGCAGCAGCTATGGGAGCAGAAAATCCTACAGATCAAATGATAGAAGAGTATTGCGGTCTGAATTCAGAGGATTACCTGAAAGAAATCACAGTTCCTGATAAATTTGACGTATCTTTGAGTATCCACAAAATTACGGGAAGACTTCCGGAAGAACAGATCAGCGTACCGGAAATGCCTCAGGAATTTAGGGATGAGTACGAGGCTGCAATGGCAGAACACGGGCTTGACGAAGCAAATTATGAAAACTTTACAGAGGAAGAAAAAGAAATCGAGCATCAGCTTTTCACGGAAATGCACCGCAAATACGACGAGAGATATCCGGATGCAGGGAAAGACGGAAGCTCCTACACAAGCTGGACAAAAGAGGGAGACTGGGATTTCAATTTCCAGGTTGAAAAGAATACAGATAAAAATATTGTGAAAGAAATCAATCTTCTGGATGAAAACGGAGAAGGCATTATTTCCCTGACAAAGACACCTTTTGAGATTTATTTAGAGTGTAAAGACAGCGAAGTGAAATATTTTCCTGTGGTGCTGGATGCAGAGGGCAGCCTTCTGGATGTCGGTAAGACAGGAGGAAGTGCGGAAATGTTTGCAATTGCCAATAAAGATGTGTCTACGGTGTATGTATATCTCTGTGATTATATAGAATATATGGATGAACTGAAGGGCTATTACTGGTCGCCGGACTATGAAGAGAAAGCAAAAACAAAGACCTTTAAGCAGCTTCTGGACGAGAATGCCATCCTGAAGACAGAAGTTACTTTTGACGAATAATCGGGCTCAGAGTGTGTCAGAAACATACTCTGACGGAAACGGGCGGGAGATGCGAAAACTCCCGCCCGAAATTTTTATACAGTAAGGTCACGAAGAGATTTAAAGGAATATCCCATTTCCTCCCATCTGGTCAGCAGCTCATCCAGGATTTCAGCATTTGTGGAGGAGGTGCTGTGAAGAAGGACAATGGCTCCGGGGTGGACGCGGGACAGGAGTTTATCAAAGGCTTCCTCATGGGAAGGTTGCTGATCCTGTTTCCAGTCCACATAGGCAAGGCTCCAGAAGAAGGTGTGGTAACCCATTTCCTTTGCCATGGAAAGGTTGGTCAGATTGTAGATTCCCTGAGGAGGGCGATAAAATTTTTCCATTTTTTCACCGGTAATCTCCTCATAGAGAGATTCTACGCCGTTTAATTCCTTTTCGAAGTCTTTCCGGGAGGAGATTGCAGACATATTGGGGTGGGTCATGGTGTGATTTCCTATAATATGTCCGTCTGCAACGATCTGTTTGATGAGATCGGGATGATCCTTTAACACATTTCCAACGACAAAAAAGGCAGCAGGGGCATTGTGCTTTTTCAGTGCGGCAAGTATTGCTGGCATATTTCCGCTTTCATAGCCTGCATCAAAGGTGAGATAAAGGACTTTTTCTTCTGTATCGGCTGCATAATAGGCATTGTATTTTTTTAATTCTTCTATGGAGGCATTTCCCACAGGGCGTTTTCCATCTTCCTGGAAGCTTAAGCCCCAGCCCGTGCTGTCCGAGGCAGTTTCAACGGCAGACGGTTCCGGACCCGAAAGAGGAAAAAGTTTTCCGGCAGCAGCGCCAAGCAAAAAGGCTGCGGCAAATAAGAGGGGGATTTTTGTATAATTGGGATGTGGTATGTATTTGAGAAAGGATTTCATAATAGCCCTCAGAACAGAACATCTTTCCATAATATATGTAAATATAGATGGGGATATGAGAGAGAAGTGAGAATGCCAAAAATAATAAGAGCCACCAGCTTATCGTTCATCGCCGTGGCTCTTACTTAAATTCAGTATCCAATGGTTTTTACCTGCCTTTCTTTTTTGATCATGCGTATAATTTAAAAGTAGGATTTTTAGGATTTTAGGTTTTACCGTTCTTAATTCAGTTGTAGGAAGTTTTTTTGAGGTAATTCATCATGTTTTCATTGGAGTTTACCATTCGTATTAAATTTTAAAAGTTAAGGTAAATCATAAATGTTTCATTGGTCCTTACCGTTCCTTATTCAATTTTAAAAGATGGGGTAAATCGTTAATGTTTCATTGGAGTTTACCGTCCTTATTAATTTTAGAAGATGAGGTAAATCGTTAATGTTTCATTGGTCCTTACCGTCCTTATTAATATTTAGCAGATGAGGTAAATCGTTAATGTTTCATTGGTCTTTACCGTCCTTATAAATTTTAAAAGATGAGGTAAATCGTTAATGTTTCATTGGTCCTTACCGTCCTTATTAATATTTAACAGATGAGGTAAATCGTTATGTTCTCATTGGTCCTTACCGTTCTTTCTTTATTTTGGGTGTTTATAAAACATATTTGGAATTTAAAAGTTTAAGTTCTTGGTGGTCCGTACCTTCCTTTCTTTGTATTATTCAGGATAACCTTTGAAACTTATTATGCTTCTGGTGGTCTGTACCTTCCTTTCATAAATTATGGATTAAAACTTATGTTTTCGGTGGTCTCACTCCTTTTCTTTTTATTTTTCGTTCCCTTTTGTTTTTTGTGCTTACTTTATCAGATAATAAATGGTTTGTCAATTGTGAAAATTGATTATTTTAAAAATATATTTAAAAAAATAATTAAAAGTATTAAAAAAATGAAATATTCAGAAAATAATACTGCTGAAATCAGGAGAAGATTTGCATAGAATGTGAAGTCCGGGGAGAAAATAGTTCCTATAAAATGTTAATGAAAAGCGACAGGAGGCGTTCATATGTTACGATATCTGCCAATCAGAAAGGTTCACGCAAGACAAGTGCTGGATTCCAGAGGAAATCCTACAGTGGAAGCAGAGGTAACGGTAGGAGAAGGAATCGTCGGTATAAATGGATATACGGCAAGAGCCATTGTTCCGTCAGGGGCATCCACAGGCAAATTTGAAGCAGTGGAGCTTCGCGACGGTGAGAAGGGCTGTTATACCGGATTGAGTGTAAAAAAAGCAGTGGAGAATGTAAACACTAAGATTGCAGATGCAATTCTCGGTGAAAATGCCCTGGATCAATCAAATATTGACCGGATTCTGAAAGAGACAGACGGTACGGATAATAAAAGTAATCTCGGTGCAAATGCAACGCTGGGAGTTTCAATGGCAGTGGCGCGGGCAGCAGCTATGGCGCTTCGCCTTCCCCTTTATCAGTATCTGGGAGGAGTTCATACTACGCGGATGCCTGTACCGATGATGAATATTTTAAACGGGGGAAAACACGCGGATAATACGGTGGACCTTCAGGAATTTATGATCATGCCTCTGGGAGGGGAAAATATGGAGAAAGGAATCCGTATGTGTGCGGAGGTGTATACGTCTCTCAGAACCATTCTGAAAAAGAAAAATCTTGCCACAGCCGTGGGAGACGAAGGAGGATTTGCTCCTGATGTGGCAGATGCCCGCGAAGTGTTAAGCCTTATGGAAGAGGCTGTGGAGCGCGCCGGTTATCGGGTAGGAGAGGATATTGCCTTTGCCGTTGATGCGGCTGCAAGCGAGCTCTATGACGAAGAGCGGGGCGTATACGTTTTTCCCGGAGAGAGTAAGATGAAAGGGGAAGAAGTGCAGAGAAGTTCACAGGAAATGATAGAATATTACGAAAAGCTGACGGAAGAATTTCCGATCGTTTCCCTGGAGGACGGACTTCAGGAGGATGACTGGGAAGGCTGGAAGGCTCTTACAGAAAGGCTTGGCAAAAAAATCCAGCTTGTGGGAGACGATCTTTTCGTTACAAATATCAAGCGTCTTGGATGCGGGATCCGCCTTGGAGCGGGAAATGCCATTCTGGTGAAGGTAAATCAGATCGGGACATTATCCGAGGCTCTGGATGCAGTGGAAATGGCGCAGAGGGCCGGATATCATGCGGTCATCTCCCACAGATCCGGAGAGACAGAGGATGCGTTTATCGCTGATCTGGCAGTAGCCTGCGGGGCAGGGCAGATTAAGACGGGAGCGCCCTGCCGGTCAGACAGAAATGCGAAATACAACCAGCTTCTTCGGATCTATGAACAGCTTGGCAGTTTATCTGTTTACGAAAACCCCTTTAAAGACGTGTCCGACGGCTGCGGGAAATGTCATTGAGGAGAGGGAGAAGGCTGCGGAAACTGTGATTTTATCAGCAAAAATAAAGAATTGTGGTTGAAATCCGCTTTCACGTATGTTACAATGAACTCTAGTTGATTAGGAGGTGTAACAGCGTGGAAATTTTAAGAATTGTACTGACAGTTATTTTTGCGATAGATTGTATTGGACTTACCATTATTGTTCTGATGCAGGAAGGCAAGAGCCAGGGCCTTGGCGCTATTGCCGGTGCAGCAGACTCATACTGGGGCAAGAACAAAGGACGTTCTATGGAAGGCGGTCTTGTTAAGGCTACGACAGTAATGGCAGTTCTGTTCTTTGTATTAGCTGCAGTTTTAAACATGAATTTCTAAGGAAAAGATGGGGAACACTCTTGTTGACGGCAAGGGTGTTTTTTCATCTTCAAAAAACAAGAATAGAGGATTAAAAGTGAAAAAAAGAAA
Organism: Clostridiales bacterium; assembly: GCA_019416265.1. GTDB lineage: Bacteria > Bacillota > Clostridia > Lachnospirales > Lachnospiraceae > Blautia_A. The sequence continues at coordinate 19,356 of DXXQ01000138.1, forward strand.
AGAACTGGAAAAAAGAAAAAAGTTTATCCTGGAGCTTTTGGGAGATCCGGTATATAAGCCCATGAGACTTCGTGAGATTGCCTCCCTTTTAAGGCTGGATAAGGCCCAGCGGAAGGATTTATATGAAGTTCTGGACCAGCTTATGGCCGAAGGAAAGGCTGTTATGGACAGCAAAGGAAGATATGAAAAAGGAAATGCGAAAAAGAAGCGCGATAACCATTTCTACGATGACCGCAGAGGGGAGTACGGAAGACAGGGCAGGCAGAAGAACGCCCGCAGAGCGGACATTGCAGAGGGAGTGCAGGCAGAGGGGATTTTCATCGGACATCCCAAGGGCTTCGGTTTTGTGGAAATCGAAGGGGAAGAGGAAGATATTTTTATCCCGGAAGAAGATACAGGAACGGCTATGCACCAGGATACCGTTCGTATTGTGATCAAAAAAGGCCAGAAAGAGGGCAAACGCAGGGAAGGCGTTGTGCTCAAGGTCCTTGAGCGGGGAATGAAGGAGATTGTGGGAACGTATCAGCTTAACAGGGACTTTGGTTTTGTCATTTGCGACAACCCGAAATTTTCCAAAGATATTTTTATTCCCATGAAGGAATCAAAGGGTGTGAAAAACGGAGACAAGGTTGTGGCAGAGGTAACGGACTACGGCTCCAAGAATAAGAATCCGGAAGGTCGGATCAAAGAGAATCTGGGAAACTGCCGCGCGCCGGGAACAGACATCCTTGCTATTGTGAAAAGCTTTAATATTCCAAGTGAATTTCCGGAGAAGGTTCTTCGTCAGGCAGACAGAGTGCCGGATCATGTGCTGGATGCAGACAGAGAGGGACGTCTTGATCTGACGCATTTGCAGACTGTCACCATCGACGGGGAGGACGCAAAGGATCTGGATGACGCCATTTCTCTTTCCAAAGAGGGAAACCTTTATCATCTGGGGGTTCATATTGCAGATGTGAGCAATTATGTTCAGGGAGGCAGCGCTCTTGACAGGGAGGCTCTGAAGCGCGGAACAAGCGTTTATCTGGCAGACCGGGTGATTCCCATGCTTCCGGTGAAGCTTTCCAATGGGATCTGTTCTCTGAATCAGGGAGAGGACAGACTGGCATTAAGCTGTCTTATGGATATTGATGAAAAGGGAAAAGTGGTTTCCCATGAAATCGCAGAAACAGTCATCTGCGTAGATGAGCGAATGAATTACACGGATGTGAAAAATATCCTGGAAGATACAGACGATGAGGCGAAAAAGCGCTATGAAAATCTGGTTCCCATGTTTGAACAGATGAGGGAGCTTTCCGCTCTGCTCAGGGAGAGCCGTCATCACAGAGGATCCATAGATTTTGATTTTCCGGAGAGCAAGATCATTTTAAATGCTGCGGGAAGAGCCATTGATGTGAAGCCCTATGAGGCGAATGTGGCAACCAGGATCATAGAAGATTTCATGCTTATGGCAAACGAGACAGTGGCGCAGGAATACTGTAAGGAGGGGCTTCCCTTTGTTTACAGAACCCATGAGAATCCTGATCCGGAACGGGTGGAAAGTCTTTTGACTTTGCTTCACAACCAGGGAATTAAGATTCGGAAAGCCAGGGAGGAAATCACGCCGAAAGAGATCCAGACCATTCTGGAAAGCATCGAGGGACTGCCGAATGAACCTCAGATCAGCAGGCTGACCCTTCGTACTATGAAACAGGCGAAATATACGACGGAATGCAGCGGACATTTCGGCCTGGCTGCAAGATATTACTGCCATTTCACTTCTCCTATCCGCCGTTATCCGGATCTGCAGATTCACAGGATCATCAAGGATAACCTGAGGGGAAGACTGGTGCGTCAGGGAAAGACAGAGCATTATAACGAGATCCTGGACGAGGTTGCCAGACAGTCCAGCGCCTGTGAGCGCAGAGCTGAGGAAGCAGAGCGGGAATCAGACAAGCTGAAAAAAGCAGAATATATGTCCTACCATTTGGGAGAAGAGTTTGAAGGGATTATTTCCGGTGTAACAGGCTGGGGATTTTATGTGGAGCTTCCCAATACGGTGGAAGGGCTTGTCCATGTGAATACTTTGAGAGATGATTATTATACCTTTGATCAGGATGCATATGAGCTTCGGGGAGATATGCTGAAGAAGGTCTACAGATTGGGACAGAAGGTGCGTGTCCGTGTGGCAGATGCAGATACGATGCTGAAAACTGTAGATTTCGTTCTGGCAGAGGAGCAGGGAGGATATAATGGCGAAGAAGACTGGAACCAAACTGATTGCCAATAATAAAAAGGCGTTTCACGATTACTTTATAGAGGATACTTATGAGGCGGGCATTGCCCTTGCGGGAACAGAAGTGAAATCCCTTCGTATGGGCAAATGCAGCATCAAGGAAGCTTTTGTAAGGATTGAGAACGGAGAGGTCTGGATTTACGGAATGAACATCAGTCCCTATGAAAAGGGAAATATTTTTAACAAAGATCCTCTGAGAGTGCGGAAGCTTTTGCTGCACAGCTATGAGATCAATAAACTGGACGGGAAGCTGAAAGAAAAGGGTCTGACTCTGGTTCCTCTGAAGGTTTATTTTAAGGACAGCCTTGTAAAGGTGGAGATCGGAGTTGCCAGAGGTAAGAAGCTCTACGACAAACGTCAGGATATTGCGAAAAAAGATCAGAGACGGGAGGCGGAGAGAGACTTCAAGGTGAAAAATCTATAAAAATTTTGATAAAACAAACTTTGCTCTTTATATTGCAATATTTTCAGAAAACTCATATAATGGAGTTGGATAAAACTGTTAGGAATTTAACAGTGAGAAAGGAGCATTGCATATGAAGACAATTACAATCAGCAGACAGTACGGCAGCGGCGGACGCCGTGTGGCAGCTATGCTTTCTGAGAAGCTTGGCATCAATTTCTATGATAATAATTTATTGTTGATTGCAGGGGAAAAATACGGAATCAGTCCCGGACTGATGAATGAGTATGATGAGAAAAAGGGCAGCAGTTTTCTTTATGGAATCGGGATGCTTGCAGACGGTTATACCAGCGAAGACAGAATCATGCTTCCGTACAAGCTTTTCCAGGCCCAAAAAGAAGCAATCCTGCGTCTTATGGGAGAAGAAGGTTCCTGTATCTTCGTAGGCAGATGCGCAGATCAGATACTGAAAGACAGAAAAGACGTTCTTAAGGTATTTATTTATGCTTCGGAAATGGAAGACAGGGTGAACAGGATCAAGGGGCTGGACAACATTTCCCAGAGGCAGGCTCTTGACAGAATCGCTGTGAAGGACAAACAGCGGAAGGATTATTATCAGTTTCACACAGGCCAGGAATGGGGAAGAAAAGAGAATTATGATCTCTGCCTGAACACATCCATGCTGGGATATGAAACCTGTGTAGACATTATTGCAGCGCTTGCTGTAAGGGAAGACGAAGAAGCATAGCTTTGGCAAATATATACAAATAATACCAGGTAAAACTCTTTTATTTATACAAAAAATCTCCTATAATAAATCCTGTAAGGATGAAATTATAGGGGATTTTTTTATGAAGTATGGTTATTTTAACAGAAAAAAACAAAAAAGAAAAAGAACGTCACTGAAGTGGAAACTGATCAGCAGTATGCTGCTGTACTGGCTTCTTCCCTTTCTGGTGATCATCGGAACCATCGGCGCCTACCTTTTTACCAGCCAGGAAAAAAATCAGATGGAGCGCCTTTTTTCACAGGCAGAGCTGAATGTGGGAACTGCAGTGGAGCGGCTGGAAGGGGCTGTGGCTGATTCCAGACAGGCGACCTATGACAGGACTTTGTATGAAAAATACAGGGAATATAAATGGGGAGATATTAACGAGCGGGCTTTTGACAATAATATGCAGCTATATCTGGACGGGCAGTACGCACATAAGAAATATAATACCATCACAGGCCTTATCCTTCTGGAAAATCCGGAGGACAAGGCCTATACGAGCTGCAATTACGCAACAGGGGGAAGCTTTGCCCAGATTCAGACACTGATCAACGAGGACCGGGAGAAGCTTCTGGAAACAGCGGAAAGTCTTGATACTGCCGTAGGATTTGTAAAATGCGGAGAAAGACTTTATATTGTGCGGAATATGGTGGACAAAAACTTTGAACCCTGGGGGATTCTGGTGAGCAGGGTGAATCGGGAATACTGCTTCGAAACATTGCTCAATTACGGGAAAGAGTTTCTGGTATGCGTAGAGCTTAACGGACAAAGTATCGTGCAAACGGGAACGGAAGAGGACTGGGAGGAGATCCCTGATTTTGACAAAGAACAGAAGACGGAATATCTTTTTTATAAGGACAGGGTATTCGGACAAAGCGGACAGAAGAACGGAGATTTTTCCCTGCGTCTGATTCTCAATGCAAAAAAGAAGGATTTGTTCATCCCTCTTTACGGCTATACCTATATGGCTTTTGTTATGATGCTGTTTCTGATCCCCATGCTGTATCTGTTTTTGTGGATGTCCAGAAAATATATTTCCAAGCCTGTGGAAAGGATGATGCTTGGTGCGGAGCAGATTGAAAAAGGAAATCTCGGATATCAGATGGAGGAGGATACGGGAAGTCTGGAATTTGAATATCTTCAGGATTCCTTTAATAAGATGTCCTCGAAGCTGAAATATCAGTTTGATCATATTTATGAAGAAGAGCTGGCTCTTCGGGATGCAAAGATCATGGCGCTGCAGTCCCACATCAATCCTCATTTTATGAATAATACACTGGAAATCATTAACTGGGAGGCGCGGCTTTCCGGTAATGAAAAGGTTTCCAAGATGATCGGTGCTCTGTCTACGCTTATGGATGCTGCCATTGACCGGAAAAAAATGCCGGAGGTACGGTTGTCGGAAGAGATGAGCTATGTGAACGCTTATCTTTATATTACAGGAGAACGGCTGGGAAAAAGACTTACAGTCACCAAGGATATTCCGGAGGAGATCATGCATGAGCTTGTGCCAAGGCTGATCATGCAGCCCATTATCGAAAACGCCATCGAACACGGCATTGTGCCGCGAGGCGGAGGCAGTGTGGCTATTTGCGGAAGAAGAGACGACAAATATATTTATCTTGATATCATCAATGACGGAGGCGTTTCAGAGGAGGATGCCGGACGGATAGAACGGCTTCTTTCTACGGATTACGATACCAGCCATGAGCCTTCCGGAAATATGGGGATCGCCAATGTGAATCAGCGTTTAAAAATCCTGTACGGGGAGGAATGCGGACTGGAGATCAAAGGGCTGGAGAAAGACCGGACGATTTCTACTTTGACGATTCTTGCTCATCGTTGACAATATTTGTTGTGCTATATGAACAAATAAATACAATAAATAGCAGAACTGGTTATTCAAAATAACGAAAACAAGAGGTATAGTATAGATACAAGATGAGTTCCGGAGAACGGACGGAACCGGAACAAAAAACGGAAAATAGGAGGATCAAAAAATGAAGAAGAGAGTATTAAGTGCATTATTATGCGGAATCACAGCAATTGCAATGTTCCCGGTAGGCGTTATGGCAGAGGGAGACGGCGTAACCTTAAATGTAACTACAACTTTTGCAGGAACAGAAAGTAATGTACAGCTGTACCAGGATACGATCAAGGCATGGTCGGAGGAGACAGGAAATACAGTGGAGGATGCTTCCGCAACAGCAGACGAGGCATTTAAAGCCCGCGTGATCGCAGACTTTGAAACAGGAGCGGAACCGGACGTTCTTTTCTACTTTAACGGCAATGATTCCAATCCTTTTGTAGAAGCAGGAAAGGTAGTTTCCATTGATGAGATTCGTGAGGTATATCCGGATTATGCTTCAAATATGAAGGACGACATGATTCCGGCAGCTCCGGCAGACGGAGTAAAATATGCGGTTCCTTTCTATGGATACTGGGAGGGAATGTATGTTAATAAGGCAGCTCTTGAAAAAGCGGGAGTGGAAATTCCGGGAAAAGATACAACCTGGGACGCTTTCCTGGAAGACTGCCAGAAGATCAAGGATGCGGGAATCACTCCTATTGCAACCTCCCTTGCCAAAGAACCTCATTACTGGTTTGAATTTGCAATCTATAACCACACAACACCGGCAACTCATGCAACCGTTCCGGCAGCTCTTGACGATGAAGCCGGTACAGCATGGCAGGCAGGTCTGGCAGATATTAAATCTCTGTATGAAAAAGGATTTTTATCTGAAAATACAAATTCTGCAACAGCAGACGAGTGTTTCCAGAGCTTCCTGGAAGGCAAATCTGCATTCTATGTTGACGGTTCCTGGAAGATGGGCGGAATCAAAGAAGGAACAGACGATATTGACAACTTTACGGTAACCTTCGTTCCCGGGGCAAATGAAAGAAAGACAACAGACATCATCGGCGGTCTTTCCTCAGGCTGGTATATTTCCAGAAAATGCTGGGACGATGAAGCGAAACGTGACGCTGCTGTTTCTCTGATCAATAAATTCATCTCCGATGAGACAGTTTCCCAGTTTGCAGGAACAGCCACAACAGCTCTGAAAAACGGCGTTACTATTGACGAAAGCGCTCTTACCAATCTGGAAAAAGACGCTCTTGCAATGCTGAAAGATGCTACAGGTATCACAGGCGCTGCACAGGACCTTGTGACAGCAGATGAAAGAGCTCCTATTTTTGATAATATGGCTCAGATCGTGGAAGGACAGACAGAGATTGCAGACGCTCTCCAGTCCGTTCTGGATATCATTGAAGAAAATAAAGAATGATGTAAAAACGCAGTTTTGAAATCTGTATCATGACAGCAACGGGCCGGAGGGCGCTCCTCCGGCCCGATTTAGGAAGAAAGGGTGTTACATATGAACGTATATAAGAATAAAAAGCCGGCTTTTTTCTTCCTCGTCCCGGCTTTCCTGTTTATGCTGGTGTTTCTCTATTATCCGTTTTTTCAGAATATCCTGAACAGTTTTATGAAAATCCGAAATCTGGGAGGCGCAGCAAAAGGCTTTAATTCTCCATGGTATAAAAACTATGTGGAAATTTTTTCAGATCCAAACGTCAGAATCGCATTGAAAAACACAATTATCATGATTTTTGTCACCCTCTTTGGAGAGGTTGGCCTTGCAGTTGTCCTTGCCATGCTGGTAGACAACATCAAACGAGGAGCGAAATTTTTCCGAATCGTATACTTCTTTCCCATTGTGATTTCAGCTACAGCTCTGGGCGTACTGTTTAATCTGATCTTTCAGTATGACGGCGGAATGCTGAGCCAGATTTTCGGAGGGAAAATAAACTGGAAAGAACTGTATCCGCTGCGGGTTATGATGGCGCCGGTTATCTGGCAGTATGTAGGATTTTACTTCATCATTCTCGTGACGGGACTTAACAATATACCTGAGGAGCTTTATGAATCAGCGGCGATCGACGGCGCTACAAGATGGCAGAAGGTAAGGTATATTTCCTGGCCTATGCTCCACAATGTGGTGTGTACCTGTGCAGTGCTTGCTGTGACAGGCGCCTTAAAAGTATTTGACCTTCCCTGGGTTATGTTCCCCAACGGTGCGCCTATGGGAAAAACCTGGCTGACGGGAACCTATATGTACTATAAGACCATGCAGGCACCGGATATTGATTACAGCTCTGCGATTGCGCTGCTCATAGTTGTTATCGGCGTGATTTTATCTAAAGTTGTAAATGTGATTTTTAAAGAGAAAGATTATTAGGAGGGGGCGGCAAAAATGAAAAAGAACGGTATGAAAAAAATCAACACCGGTTTTATTTACACTGCCCTGATCCTCTGGGCTCTGACCACGATTTATCCCATTGCATGGGTTATTATGAACTCTTTTAAGGACAAGAAACAGATTATGTCCAATGCTTTTTCCCTGCCTGTGGGAGAGCTGTTTACCACAAACAATTATACAGACGCTTTCAGCAAGCTGAATATTTTAAATGCGTATAAAAACAGCATTGTGATTTCCGGCACAGTTGCAGCCGTGGTGATCCTGCTTGCGGGAATGGCATCCTTTGCCTTGGTCCGCTATAAATTTAAGCTGAACAGCACTCTTTATAATCTGGTTATTGCAGCCATGATGTTTCCTGTTTTTTCTACCATTATTCCTGTTTTCCGCATGGAATTTAACATGGGAATCGCCGGTTCGGGAAAGACGAGTCTGTCACTTCTTGCAGTGATCCTTCCTCAGATCGCCGGAAATCTTGCGTTTGCCATAGTGGTGCTCACAGGATATATCAAAAGTCTTCCCATCGATCTGGAGGAGGCGGCGTTTATGGAAGGCTGTAATGCCTATCAGATCTTTTTTAAGGTGATTATGCCTCTGACAAAGCCTTCTTTTGCGACTGTAGGAATTTTCAGTTTTCTGTGGAGCTATAATGATTTGTTTACCCAGCAGTTCTTTTTGAGGAACAGGGACGAATGGGCAATTACCAGACTTCTTCTGGAAATCTCTTCTAAGGAGGGAACAAACTACGGGCTGATGGCGGCGGTAGTTACACTTGTTATCGTACCGCTTCTCGTTGTCTATGTATGTTTACAGAAATATATTATTAAAGGTATGACTGCAGGGGCTGTAAAAGGATGAGGGTACAGGCTCCTCGAATACAAAGAAAGGACGCTGCCGGGCGTCCTTTTCTGACTTTATGGAACACAGGCTGTGAAAGAATGTTCCCCAACAGGTGAAAGGGGTAATCTGAGGAACAAGAACAAAAAACAAGAGAAACTTATTCTTATCTAAGAAAAAAGTAGAGAATTTTTATAGAAGAGGTTATAATGAAAAAAGAAGGAGAAAGTGGGGGAATTATGTATAAAGTTGTGATTATTGACGATGAACCGATTATTGTGGAGGGGATTTCCAAGCTTGTCCCCTGGGAGAAATATGAGTGCCGTGTCTGCGGATGCGCTTACAGCGGAAAAGAAGGACAGGAGGTTATCAGAAAGGAAGAACCGGATATTATTTTTTCAGATATTGCAATGCCTGGGCTGGACGGACTTAAAATGATCGCAGGGCTGAAATCGGAATTTCCGGATATGCAGATCAGTATTCTTACAGGGTACAGGGATTTTGACTATTGCCAGTCCGCCCTACGTCTGGGGGTGACACGCTTCCTCCTGAAGCCGTCAAAAATTGAGGAAATTGAAGAAGCCCTTGCGGTAATGACGGAAAACCTGAAAAAGAAGAATATTGTCCATCCGGATGAAAACGAGGACAATACGGCAGGAAGCTTTATCGTGAAAAATGCCATTCAGTATATGGAGGAGCATTACAGCGAAAAAATCACTCTGAATAAGGTGGCGGAGAAAACCTTTGTCAGTCAGTGGCATCTGAGCAAGCTTTTAAATAAGCAGGAGGGGAAAAACTTTTCGGAAATCCTGAATACCATTCGTATTCACCATGCCAGGGAACTTTTAAAGGATCCTTCCTACAGAATTGCGGATATTTCAGAGAAGGTTGGATTTACGGACGTAGCGCATTTTTCCAGGGTATTTAAGAAAACAGAGGGGATTTCCCCAAATGAATACAGAAATACCAGGCTTTAGGAACTGCCTGAAAATTCGTCCCGGATATGGCCGGAAGCAAGGAGACTTCACCTTACGGACTGCAACAAAAATCTAAAAATTGTATGAAATCAAGAGTGCTTTGGTTGACAAGTTCGTGTTCCTCTGCAATAATAGAGTATTGATAATTAAGGTGAAAAAGATTCCATGAGGTATATGGGAGGAATTTTTAATGAAGAAACGATACATGATACTGGGCGGTCTGCTGGCACTTACTGTATTTGCTGCAGGCTGCGGAAAAGATAAAGAAGAAGCCCCGAAAGTTGAGATAACCGTTACGCCGACTCCCCAGGAGAAGAAAGAGGAGCTTGTGGATATGCAGAAATCAACCGATGACATCGACGCTATTGCCAATGTGATCGGAACAAAGACAGCTACAGCCTCAAGATTTGTGATCCTCAACAAGACGGGAGCTGACATTGCGTCCATCAACATCCGTCCTCATACGGAGGATGAGGATGCTGGCTGGGGCGACGATCTGGTAAACGGCAAGTTTGTCCTGAAGAACAACGATAAGGCGGTTTACTATTATGATAAGAATGCAAAGGACGATGAGGGAATGACTGTGACATCTTACGATGTTCGTATTTTCTATACAGACACCGACAGATATGAGTGCTATTTCCGGGATCTTCCCTTTGGAAAGATTAAGCAGCTGACTCTGCGCATGGATGGAACAGGGGACGATGCTCTTCCCTTTGCCACATATTTAAGCGAGGGAAGCACGAAGGAATATTCCACTCTCAACGACGTAAAGAAAAGAGTCGGAATGACAGACTCTCAGTACGATGAGGATTCAGACTCCGAAGCTTCAGATTCCCAGGACAGTAATTCCGACGACAGCAGTCAGGCAGATCCGACACCTACTCCGGATGGCGGTTCCACTGACAATCCGGGGGACGGTTCAGACAATGGCGGAGACGACGGCAGCAGCGGGGAAGACCCGATCGCCATGGCAGAGAGCTATATCGGACAGTCTCTGGACGCTTTGAAGGGAGCCTGCGGAGATCCTTCCGGAAGCGATTATCAGGATGAGCCGGAAACCGGAAAAACCGGATACCATTATTATACAATCGGAGATAGCACTTTTACAGTTTCTACCACAGTTGATGAAAATGGTAATGAAATTGTAGCCGGAGTGTGGTAAAATATAAAAAATAAACCTTAGGAGAACCATAAATATGAAGAGAGTGTTACTGAAATTAAGCGGAGAAGCTCTTGCCGGGGAGAAAAAAACCGGATTTCATGAGGAAACAGTCATCGGTGTTGCGAAGCAGATCAAAACCATCGTAGACGAAGGTCTGGAGGTCGGAATCGTGATCGGCGGCGGTAATTTCTGGAGAGGACGCACAAGCGGCGCTATGGACAGAAATAAAGCAGACCAGATCGGTATGCTGGCAACGATCATGAACTGCATTTATGTATCTGACATCTGCAGATATGTGGGATTAAAGACAGAGATTTTCACACCGTTTACCTGCGGTGCATTTACAAGTCTTTATTCCAAGGATGCAGCAGAAGAGAGCTTTGCCCAGGGTAAGGTGGTATTCTTTGCAGGAGGAACCGGTCATCCGTACTTCTCCACAGATACAGCCACTGTACTGCGCGCAGTAGAAATCGAGGCAGAAGCGATTCTTCTTGCAAAAGCAGTTGACGGTATCTACGACAGCGATCCGAAGACGAATCCGAATGCTGTGAAATACGATGAGATCAGTATTGACGAGGTAGTTGCGAAGAAGCTTGCTGCTATGGATCTGACTGCATCTATCATGTGTATGGAGCAGAAGATGCCGATGCTTGTGTTTGCTCTGGATGAGGAGAACAGTATTGTAAATACAGTACACGGTAAATTCTCCGGCACAAGAGTTACGGTATAAGGCGCACATGTGTGTCTGAAGCGTTCATGGGATGAACAAAAAATAAGAACATGAGAGGGAGATTTTTAACATGGATGAAAGAATTCAGAAGTATGAAGACAAAATGAAAAAAACACTGCACAGCCTTGAGAGCGAGCTTGTGACAATCCGCGCAGGCCGTGCAAACCCGCATATTCTTGACAAATTAACAGTAGACTATTACGGAAGCCCGACACCTCTTCAGCAGGTAGCGAACATTACAGTTCCGGAAGCGCGTCTGATTCAGATTCAGCCATGGGAGTCCAGTCTGATAAAGGGTATCGAGAAAGCAATCCTTACATCTGATTTAGGTCTGAACCCAAGCAACGACGGCAAAGTTATCCGTCTTGTTTTCCCGGAACTCACTGAGGAACGTCGTAAAGAACTTGTAAAAGACGTTAAGAAAAAAGGTGAGGCTGCAAAGGTTGCTGTACGTAACATCCGCCGTGATGCAAACGATTCTTTCAAGAAGCTTGCAAAACAGGACGTATCTGAGGACGAAATCAAGGAATTAGAAGATAAAATCCAGAAATCCACAGATAAATATATCAAAGAAGTAGATGCGGCAGTAGATGCGAAATCCAAAGAAATCCTGACCGTGTAAGAAGGATCCAAAGAGAGCTCGTCCTGTGGGCTCTCTTTTTCGCTTACATACAGAATTTATAAGAGAGGAGAAATCATGAAAGTACCGAATCATATAGCGATTATCCTTGATGGAAACGGCAGATGGGCGAAGGCGAAGGGAATGCCGAGAAGCTACGGCCATGTGAAAGGATGCGCCAATCTGGAGACGATCTGCGACGATATGAAAGAGCTGGGAGTCAAATATCTGACGGTTTATGCTTTTTCCACAGAGAACTGGAAACGCTCCAGAGAGGAAGTGGAAGGGCTGATGAAGCTTTTCCGCAATTACCTTAAAAAATGTATCAAAATATCCGAAAAGAACAAGATGAAGGTAAAGGTCATCGGAGACATCACAGCCTTTGATGAGGATATCCGGAAAAAAATCGTGGAGCTGGAAGAGTTTTCCAAAGATTATGAGGAGCTTCATTTCCAGATCGCGCTCAATTACGGAAGCCGTGACGAGATTCTGCGCGGAGTGAGAAAGCTTGCCCAGGATGCAGTCGATGGGAAAGTGAAGCCCTCAGAGATCGATGAGGGAGTTTTTGAGAGCTATCTGGACACAGCGGGAATTCCGGATCCGGATCTTATGATCCGCACAAGCGGCGAGCTGCGTCTTTCCAACTATCTGCTGTGGCAGATGGCTTATACAGAATTTTACTTTACAGATGTGGCATGGCCGGATTTCCACAAACCGGAACTTATTAAGGCCATTGAGAAATATAATGAAAGAGACAGAAGATACGGAGGAGTAAAGGAGGAAGAAACGAATGTTTAAGACGAGACTCTTAAGCGGGATCCTGCTGGTGGCAATTGCCCTTCTTACAATCTGCAGCGGCAGCTATGTGCTGTTTTTTACCCTGTTGGGAATATCGCTGATCGGAATGCAGGAATTATATAAAGCAATGGGCGTCCAACAGGAAAAAATCAATCTCCTGGAGATTACAGGATTTGTGGGAGCTGCCGTCTATTACGCGGCAATGCTTCTTGATTTTGAAAGATATGGTATGATGGCAGTGATCTTTTCACTTGTGATGATTATGTTTGTCTATGTATTCCGCTATCCGGTTTATAAGGCAGACCAGGTGATGGCAACATTTTTCGGAATCATTTATGTTGCGGTGATGCTGTCCTTTATTTACCTTACCAGAAATCTTCCGGACGGTAAGTTTATTGTATGGCTGATTTTCTTATGCTCCTGGGGATGCGATACCTGTGCATATTGCGTAGGCGTACTCATCGGCAAACATAAAATGGCTCCTGTGCTCAGCCCGAAAAAGTCCATAGAAGGGGCAGTGGGAGGCGTTGCAGGTGCAGCTCTCCTTGGAGGGATTTATGCCTGGGCAACACAGGGACAGGTGCTGGAGTATGCGGTGATCTGCGCTGTGGGAGCTCTGATTTCCATGGTAGGAGATCTGGCTGCGTCTGCGATCAAGAGAAATCAGGGAATCAAGGATTACGGAAAGCTGATTCCCGGACATGGAGGAATTCTGGACCGTTTTGACAGCGTGATCTTTACAGCTCCTGTCATTTACTTCCTTTCCGTGTTAATTCTTAGACTTTAAAAACAGGGAGGTCTGGTGATTTATGAAAAAAATAGCGATTTTGGGTTCTACAGGTTCCATTGGCACACAGACCCTGGATGTGGTACGTTTAAACGGTGATATTGAGGTCCTCGGAATCAGTGCGGGAAGCAATGTGGAGCTTCTGGAGCGGCAGGTAAGAGAATTTCATCCAAGACTTGCGGCAGTGTGGAAGGAAGAAGCTGCCGGAGAGCTTGCCGTGCGGATCGCAGACACAGATACAAAAGTTGTGTCCGGCATGGAGGGACTTCTGGAGCTTGCCCGTATGCCTGAAACGGAAATTCTGGTGACAGCCATTGTGGGAATGATCGGAATCCGTCCGACTATGGAGGCAATCCGGGCAGGAAAGGACATTGCCCTTGCCAACAAAGAGACCCTTGTGACAGCGGGGCATCTGATTATGCCTATGGCAAAGGAGTACGGAGTAAAAATTCTTCCTGTGGACAGTGAACACAGCGCCATTTTCCAGGCGCTTCACGGTGAAAATCCAAAAGAAATAGAAAAACTTCTGATTACAGCTTCCGGCGGCCCTTTCCGCGGAAAGAAGACAGAGGAGCTTGCCCATGTAACGCTTGCAGATACCCTGAAGCATCCGAACTGGGTGATGGGACAGAAGATTACTGTGGACTCTGCTACTCTGGTAAATAAAGGTCTGGAGGTAATGGAGGCGAAATGGCTGTTTGACATGGATTTAGACCATATTGAGGTGGTAGTCCAGCCGAAAAGCATTATTCATTCCATGGTGGAGTTTAAAGACGGCGCTGTGATGGCACAGCTAGGAACGCCGGATATGAGACTGCCGATCCAGTATGCCCTTTATTATCCGGAGCGCAGATATCTGGATGGGGAGAGACTGGATTTCGGGACTCTGACCCAGATCACCTTTGAGGAGCCGGATATGGAGACCTTTAAAGGGCTTCCGATGGCCATGGAGGCTTCGCGGCAGGGAGGAAGTATGCCTACTGTATTTAATGCGGCAAATGAGCTGGCAGTCCATAAATTTTTACATGAAAAGATTGGTTTTCTGGATATTTATGAGATTATCGGGCAGTCTATGTCAAGACATAAGGTTATCCCTCATCCGGATCTGGAAGAGATTCTGGCAGTAGAAAAAGAGACTTATCAGTGGATCGAAAGCAGGTGGTAGATTGAAGATTATTATTGCAATTATCATATTCAGCGCAATTATTCTCTTTCACGAGCTGGGGCATTTTCTCCTTGCGAAAAAGAATAAAATCGTTGTAACAGAGTTCTCCCTTGGAATGGGGCCGAGACTTCTGAGTACGGAAAAAAACGGAACCAGATATTCCCTGAAGCTTTTTCCCATCGGCGGTTCCTGTGCCATGCTGGGAGAGGATATGGAGGCAGGAGACGCCCCGGGAACTTTTCAGGCGGCTTCTGTGTGGGGAAGGATTTCTGTAGTTGCGGCAGGACCGATTTTCAACTTTATCCTTGCCTTTGTGCTGTCTGTGATTATTGTAGGCGCGCTGGGATATGAACCGGCGACTGTACTTTCCGTGGAAAAGGGGTCTGCGGCAGAGGCAGCAGGACTTCGGGAAGGAGATCTGATCACAAAGTATCAGGACTATTCCATTGACCTGGGAAAAGATATCTATGTGTATTCTTTTCTGAATGAACTGAAGGCAGACGATACGATCCGCCTGACTGTAAAGCGTGACGGGGAGAAAAAAGAAATTGTTTATAAACCGGATGTTGAAGTAAGATATCTTCTGGGATTTAACAGAACAGATGTAAATTCCATGGAGGTGGAATCCCTCATTCCGGGAATGCCTCTTGAGGATGCAGGAGTGGAGCCGGGAGATGTGATCACCTCTGTGAACGGAGTTCAGGTTCCGGACGGAGAGGCGTATCAGAATTATATTAATGAGCATCCGTTAAATGGAGAAAAAATCCATATCACATATATGCGAAAAGGTCTGGAATATGAGGCGGATATTATCCCGAAAGAATATCGTACTCCGAAATCAGGCTTTGCATACAATCTTTACAGCGAAAAGGCAGAGGGCTTCGCAGTATTCAAGTATGCAGCCCTTGAAGTGAAATATATGATCCGCACCACTCTTTTGAGTTTGAAAGAACTGTTTACAGGCGGGCTTGGAATGAAGGATTTAAGCGGGCCTGTAGGTGTGGTGGATGCCATTGGCGATACCTACGAACAGAGCAAGAGCGAGGGAAATCTGTTTTTGTGGATGAATATGCTT
>DXXQ01000139.1 GCA_019416265.1 Clostridiales bacterium
AAGTCCTCTTCTGTATCAGAATTCCTCTCCATTCCCATAGTCATCAGAAGCTGTCTGTAAACCCTTTGTCTGCGCACGATTCCCCTGTCTTCATTTACATCGATCCACTCCTCCTTCTCGAAATCAGAAGGAGTCGTATACCCCATGATATCTTGAGTAAAATTTTTCATAAAATAACGGGAAGCTCCCGTATTTTCGTACAGAACCTCGCTTCCTTCCTTTGCAAAGCTCTCTTCACTTCCGTCATTAATATCCAGAATCCCTGTATTTACGCAGTATTTCAGCACCTTGATCAGATGTCTGCGATACTGATAAACGGTCCAGTCGATCTGTTCTTCCCTGTACTGACTCTGTATATATTCTGTAAGCTGTGACAAAACAAACTGCTCCTGTATCTCCTTTTCTTCCAGAAACATCAGTACAAGACACAGGAATATATATTCTATTTTTTGTGTAAATTCCAGAATCCCCATCCAGTTTTCCGGTCTTGCAGGCATTTTTTCTACTTTTATCAGATAGGGATTGACAATAACCTGGTAACCCAGTTTTTCCATGAGGAATTTTTTTACACTTCCCAGCTCGTCCTTGACCTGGTAATAAAGTTCCCTGTCACGGCTCTTTAAAATCCATCTTCTGCCCAGCAGAATTTCCAGTGTTCTCATAATCCCTCCTCAAATCTTATGGTATATGCAGGCATCTCCAAAATGCCGTCCGATGACCTTACCATGCAGGTTTTCCCCTGCTCCGGCTGTTCCAGCCAGTAAATCTGACCATCTTCTGTTTTTCCCCTGAAATTCTTATTTTCCAGAGCCTTTGACAGCCAGCCAAGGAATACGTCCCTTACATGGGGCTCAATTTCCGGAAGGGCTGCAAATTCCAGGCGGTTGTTTTTGATATAGCTTTTTAAAAGCCTCCGCTCCTCTTCCAGTTTTCGGATGGTTGCAAGACGGGTTTCCTCTTTTTCCTTAGTCCTGTCTGTAATCCCGCTGCGGGCAGCCCTCTCTTTATAGGTACGGATTCTGGGAATCACCGTCACCATATGGGGAGTTTCCTCAAATACACCGCTGTTAATACTTTCTGTGCTTCTTTCCGAAAGCCCCTTTAGATGGAGCGGCTTCTCGATTCCAAATACAGTTGCTGCCAGCCTGTGAGCTTCATTCATATCCCTGCATTTAGAAAACATCACCGCAAGCTTATGGTATTCTTCTCTTCTGTTCGAGCCGCTGTTGCTCAGCTCACTGATTCTTGCCGCATACCGGGTGATTTTTCGGATAATCTCATTTGTATTGTCAAAAACCTTGACTGCTTCCGATTCCTTTCCCTCTTCTGCCACAAACCATTCCTTCAGGCTCTTCCAGCGTCCCTTTATCTTATCCTCAATTGCCTGTCTGTTGATTTCCACATCCATTCTCGGAATGGACAGCTCATACTCCGTCACCTCATTGTATATGAATCCAATCTGCTTCTCCTCTGTCTCTCTGAGAGCCTGTTCAATGGCTGACACATTCGCCTGCAGACCTTTTACAAAATTACGCAGATATTCAATCAGTCTGTCCTTAAACACCAGAAATTCCCTGGACTTCATCATTTCTTCTGCCTTTACGCTGCTCAGTTCCCTCATATAGTCCTGATAATTCTGGTTCAGACGGATAAAATCGTTATTCAGGTCATTCCACCAGGTATATATTTTTTCTCTGTCTTTCTTCTGCATTTCCGGAATTTTTCCAAGATTGATCCGTATGCGCTCCAAAAGCGTGGGTTCCAGGGAGGAGCTCTCTATAAAAAGATTTTCCACCCGGATCACCATTCGTTCAATTTCCACCGTGGCTTCTGAGAGCTGATAACGAAATTTTTTGTTTTTAAATTCTTCTATTGTGGATACTCTGCGGGTGTCCTGCATGGTAATCAGATTTCCCCAGGATACCAGAGCATTCAGATCCTGCTGGCACTGCTCCGGTGTGTAATCCCCAAAATAAGGGTCTTCTTTCAATTCCTCGTATACTTCTTCCTGGTAAATCCAGTATTTCAGTTTCTCGGACTTTAAATAAAAAAGCCTGATGATGGGGCGGTATCTGTCCGTATTTTCTACATTCAAATACTTCGCTTCCAACATCGGCTTTCTAAGAGTTTCATTTATCTTCATCGTATGTTACAGCCTGTTCCTTTCCTCTCTGCGCTAAACGCCTCCGGTAAAGATTTCCGGAATTTCGGGCGTTATTGAATCTGTACTGATAAATATCTGTAAAACTGTAGTAAATCGTATTTATTATACTCATTCTTTTCTCTTAAATCAATGCTATTTCCCTCTTTTATAAAAATTTTAACTTTGTATTGTTGTTACTGTTCACACTCAATTCTGCACCTTGAAAAATAACCAGTAAACTAGTAAAATGAAGATAACAACATATAATTTGATTTCGAAGATAAGGGGGATTCAGATATGCGAGTTGGAAAGAGTAAAGGGGCTAATGCTGAATGTATCAGAAGGAGTGAAGTCTCATTGAATCACGCTATCCGTAAAATCAGGGAATCCGGTATCGCCCCTTATGTCAGCGGTCTATATTTATATGGTAGCTGTGCCAGAAAAGAACAGGGTTTTAACAGTGATGTTGATCTGCTGCTTGAGCTTTCACCTGACTTTAATACAAAAAAATACAGAGATGTTGTGATTTTGCTCAAAGGTTCCGTATCTCCTTCCGTACTGGATTTGCCAGATGTGGACTTGAAGGTCGTAATAGGGGACTCCTGGAAAAGCAACAATATGTTATATTATAAGAATGTGAAAATGGAGGGAATTAATGTATGGGAGGTTCATTAGAATCATAATATTTGCCGTGAACTGGATCGTGAATAGTGAATACGGTAATTATTACAATATTTCCGGCTTTGTGCCCTGAGTTGTAAGCAGAACCTTTTTCACCGGGGGAAGCCCTTCTGTAAGGGCTGACGTCTGAGTGATGGGGATATAAATCCCATCTGAAGGACTGGTAAGATCCCCCACAGCAATGCATGGCCGCCAAAGCAATATTTCTGAATCGTTCCCTCTGCTTCCCTGCGCTGTAGATGCCTGTGCTCCTGCTCCGACTCCTGCTGCGCTTTCTTCCTGCAGGCAGTATTCCAGTTCTTCGGAAGATGCTTTGAGTTTCTTCAATCCATTCTGTGAAATTGTGTGACCATAGCTGTCCGTGAGTCCGTTCAGAGCATCTTTTCCGATAAAAAGTACCGGTGTATTTCCAAGAGAAATTTCTTCGGGCGCATTTCCTGTCATCTGAAATTCTTTCATATCCACTGCTGTAAAGATTGCGTCCATTGTATAATCCTCCCATCGTAGCTTCACCGGAATTTCATAAACAGGACTGACGGACAGAAATCCTTCTGCCTTGGAGATTTCGTCCAGAAAGGCTTCGTCATAGGATAGCTCCCCTAACTCTACAATTTCCTGATGTACCTTCCTGCTCTGTATTTCTCCGTATATCAGCCGTCCTCCCAGATACAGCACACACACCGCCATCCCAAAAAACAGGAGCCAAAACGGGAAAAAATGTCTCTTTGGCTTTTTACTCATATACTGCCTCCATACATTTTTTTCATTTCTTCTATCCGCACCTTCTGCCTGCGAAGCCGTCCCAGAAGAAGCACAATCACAGCCAGCATCCCTGCGCCTCCTGCTGCAATCACGGAAAACCACCATGAATTAGCCTTTTTCGGCTTCTCCACCTTGAGAGTCTGAATCTTCGGTTTGGTGATTTCCAGCTTAAACTTCTTTTCTTCTTTATGGGTATTTCCCCGCGAATCCTCATAGGCAAGCACAAGCTTTCCCTTCACATTCCCAAACATTTCACTTTCAGACGTTCCGGAATCCACACCCGGCTTCTCCATCGTTCTGGTGCCCACATACACCCGCATCACACCTTCTCCCTGAGTCCCTGCCTCCATATTTCCTACGAAAACCTTCTCCTTTGGAAAAAGTCCTTTTCCTTTCAGAGAAACACGCACATTATTCACCGGAGTGCGGCTCAGATTCTGTACCTTCACGGAAAGCATCAGCGTATCTGTTGAGGCTGCTTCTGCCGGAATATCCCCACATTCCAGATGCACCTTTGAGGGCTGTACCACATGAAATTCCAGTCTCTCTGTTCCTGTACACGCAGTTCCTTTTTTATCCTCATATTCAAAAGAAGCCGTCACCGGCACAAAACCCTCTTCT
The DNA here is from genome assembly GCA_019416265.1 of Clostridiales bacterium. Taxonomy (GTDB): domain Bacteria; phylum Bacillota; class Clostridia; order Lachnospirales; family Lachnospiraceae; genus Blautia_A. Next base: position 4,208 of record DXXQ01000139.1, read on the forward strand.
GCACCGGGCATCACCTTTACCATACTGTTCAGATAAATTTTCTCTTTTGCACCCACTCTGCCAAAATAAAAGGATTTTTCAGAAAGAAAAACGTCCTTCACTTCCAGAGACAGGGTTACTTTCAGATTATAAATTCGATCCTGCGCACCTTTGTTAACCAGCACAGCTTCCAGAGCAGTCTCGCTTCCAGCCTTCACCTCTGCCCCTGACAGATTGCAGCTTTCCAACATAAGCTTTGGCTGACGGATGATTTTTTCAGATGTACCGGAGGAACTTCCGCTGCTGTAGCCGCCCATATAGCCGCCGCCCACAGAGCCCATATCCGCCCCGTCACCTGTATTGTTGTCTGCGCCGTTACCATCGCTGCCATTTCCATCTGTATGATCCTGCAGTCCGCTTCCATCTGTAAAAATATCCTCCCCCGGTATTTCTGTTTCCGCATCCGGTACCTCCTCCAGAACAGCATTTGACACAAAATCCGAACCATAGACGTTTACTTCCAGCATTCCGGTTCCAAGCAAAAGCGCCATTACAGCCGCTCCTGCTGTCACGCTCCATCTCTTACCCTTCCTCATAATTCTTCCCCTCCTTGTGTTCTTTCGCTCAACACTCCGCCGTCCATCTCAAAAACCCTGTCGCACAGAATCCGGATATCCTCTGCATTGTGACTTGCCAGAAGAATCGTCTTTCCCCTGTCCTTTAAGTCAAGAAGAATCTGCCTGATTTCTTCTACTCCATGTTTATCAAGACCATTAAACGGCTCGTCCAGAATGAGAAGCTTTGGGTCCTCCATAATCGCCTGCGCTATGCCCAGACGCTGGCGCATACCCAAAGAATACTTTGCCACTGCTTTTTTCATATCCGGATCAAGCCCCACTTTTTTCATAACAAGACGGATATCTGCCGCAGATATGAGTTTCTTCATCCCTGCCAGAATTTCCAGATTTCGAAATCCTGACATATTTGTAAGAAATCCCGGAGATTCAATAATGACTCCCAGACTGGAAGGGAAGTCTGTATCCTTTCCAATCTCCTGCCCCAGAACACGAATCCGCCCTGTTGTAACAGGGTAAAAACCACAGATACACTTCATAAGAACCGTTTTTCCGGAACCGTTATTTCCCACGATTCCGCAGACCTCGCCCGAATAAAGAGTCAGATTCGCCTCCTTTAGAACAAGGTCTTCTCCAAAGCATTTTGTCACCTTTGAAACCTCAATAACCGCATCCTGTTCTCTTATCTTACAGGTCTTCCAGCTTTTCATATAAAATTCCTCCATGTACTACCATTAAAAATCCAAGAAACAGAAGCAGAAACAGCCACAAACCAAGCCCGTTTTCTCCCCATTTCGCGCTGCCCTCCACCCACTGGGGCGGATAGAGCCACAAAGCTTTTTTGAAATACCGGTCCCGAAGAATCACACAAAAATAATAACTGACAAAGGGAAGTCCAAGAGCCAGATAAACCGAATTTCCAAGCGTCCCGCAGATTCCTCCAAAGGATGCCAGAATCCCTCCCAGAAGAGAACTTCGAAGGATGAGAAACAGTAAAGATACGAAACTGTCTGCAGCAATTTTCCCCTGAACCTCTCTGGGAAAAAATACCGTAAAAAATGTAAAGCATACAAATATTCCTGCAAACAGAACTGCCAGAAAACCGCCCAGCGAGGTGGTAAACACCTTACTTTCCACATAGTATCGCCGCCCTGTCCTTGGCAGCGCTGACTTTAAAAATCCTCCCTGTTTTTCCAACAGGAAGGAGTCGCTCCAGGGCAGAACCGCAGCAATGGGAAGAAGAAGGAGAAAGGGACGGGAGGAAAAGGCTTTTGCTTCCATTTCAAGGAAATGCCCTGCTTCCAGCAGCTTTTTCAGCGCCTCTCCATCAGGATAGGAAGCTCCGAAAAACAATCCGCATGACGCGATCACAATACCCAAAAAGAAATTTTTAGCTCTGAAAAGTCTTCGAATCTCCACCTTTTTTCTCCTTTCCCAAATCTGTCTCAATAGCCCAGTGAACGGTTGATCACGCTTCCGTCAATGGCGTTTATAGTAAGATAGCTCTTACTCTTCGAGCTCTCTGTATAATCTTCTGTTCCCTGAGCCTTCTCTTCCTCTGTACTCTTTGCAGTATAGCTTCCAAAGAAATCCCAGGCAGGAACAAGAATGCCGTTCTTGC
>DXXQ01000014.1 GCA_019416265.1 Clostridiales bacterium
ATTGCAGATAAACTGGGAATTACCAAGGGAACGGTCTCCAAGGCGATCAATAATGCGCCGGACATCAGCGAAACATTACGAAAAACCGTTTTGGACACGGCTGTGGAAATGGGCTATACAAAGCTTCGCCGCCAGAAAACAGAAGCCAGGAAGCTTTGTATCATCATCGAAAATATGGAATATCAGGAAAAGCATCACTTTGCCCACGATATTCTTCTCGGATTCCGCCAGCTGGCGGAGCCGGAAGGCTTTCAGGTAGATATCGTTCCTGTGACAGAGCAGTTCCAGAAGCATACCCCCTACGAAGTCTTTATGCTGCAGAATGACTATCTGGGCTCCTTTGTGGTGGGCTTTTCCCTCAGCGATCCCTGGATGCGGGATTTCAAAACCACCCAGAGGCCTACTGTTCTCTACGACAACTATGTCACTGCCAATTCCTGCACTGCGTCCATCGGTATAGACGATAATGAGGGTATGGAGCTTGCGGTAAAGCATTTAAAGGATCTGGGCCACCGCAGGATCGGTTATCTGAGCAGCGCCCTGGGCTCCTATGTCATGCAGCAGAGATACAAGGCTTTCTTCCATGCCATGCGGCAGCACGGGCTGAAAGCAGATCCTTCCTGTTCCGGCGCCACCTACCATATTGTCCAGTGTATCGAAAAGCACCTTCCCCGTCTTCTTGACATGGGAATGACCGCCATTATCTGCAGCCATGACCAGATCGCCAATGCTGCCATGCTTCATTGCCAGCAGCTCGGGCTTCACGTTCCCGGAGATATCAGCATCATCGGACACGACGACTCTCCTTTCTGCGCCTACACTGCCCCGCCTCTCACCACCATCCGTCAGGATCGGATAGAGTTGGGCAAATGCGGATATTATGCCCTGTCCAGTATTCTGAACGAGGTTTTCATCGGAACCATGCTTCTCCATGCGAAGCTTATTGTCCGCAATTCCACCGGCCCCCTTTCTGCTGCCCAGGCAGACAGAGAAAAAAATTAAATCCCTCATCAGAAAAACCCCGGCACGGCTCTGCAGCCTGTCGGGGTTCTTCCTTAAAAGGGATTTTTATAATTTTTTATTTATGGTTTAGTTGGAATTATTTACAAAGTTTCTTGAATTCGTCAGCTACAAACTGAACTTTTGTTCCGATAATAACCTGAACTGCAGTTTTGCTTGGTCTGATAACACCTGCAACGCCTGCAGATTTGATAACTTTCTCATTAACCTTTGTATAGTCTTTGATTTCAAGACGAAGTCTTGTGATACAGTTATCGATAGATTTTACGTTTTCTTTACCGCCAACGCCTTCAAGAACGATTTTTGCAACCTGTGTATAGTCGTTGTTTGCAAGTTTAACGTTTACCTCATCCTCTTCGTCATCTTCACGACCAGGAGTCTTAAGGTCGAATTTCACGATTGCGAAACGGAATACAAGATAGAATACAAGGAATGCAGCAATTCCAAGAGGAATGATCAGCCATGTTTTCTGAGCAGCCGGAAGGGATGCTGAGAAAAGAAGGTCAGTTGCTCCTGCTGAGAAGGAGAAGCCTGCACGGAAGCCAAGAGCTACCGTAATTACTGTAAAGATACCATACAGAGCTGCATAAATAACATAAAGTACAGGTGCTAAGAACATGAAACCAAATTCGAATGGCTCAGTAACACCGCAGACAAATGCACAAACAGCTGCGGAAGCTACAAGACCGATTGCAACTTTTTTCTTGTTATCTTTTGCACACTGGATCATAGCCAGAGCTGCACCTGGAATACCGAACATCATACATGGGAAGAAACCTGACATGTACATACCAAGGCTCCATGTTACGTCTGCGCTTGTCTCGCCTGCCCAGAAGTGAGTCAGGTCACCAAGACCGATGGTGTCAAACCAGAATACGTTGTTCAGCGCATGGTGAAGACCTGTCGGGATTAACAGACGGTTCAGGAATGCATAGATACCTGCACCAACAGCGCCCATGTTAGCAATACCTTCGCCGATAGAAATCAGTACGGAGAAGATGATCGGCCATACAAACAGAAGAACAGCGGATACTACGATGGAAACTACGCCTGCAACAATGGCAACACATCTTTTGCCGCTGAAGAATGACAGCCAGTCCGGAAGTTTCGTGTTCTTGAATTTATTGTAGCACATAGAACCGATAACACCTGCCAGGATACCGATGAATGGGTTTGCAACTTTATCAAATGCCAGTGTGTATTTTGCATTGTCAACGATAGATGGTCTGATTGTAGAAACAAAACCAGTGTTGAGCAGTGTTGTGATCATCAGCCAGGAAGCTAATGCTGCAAGACCTGCTGTACCATCGTTATCGTCTGCCATACCTACGCCAACACCGATAACAAACAGAAGCGCCATGTTATCAACAAGTGCGCCGCCTGCTTTTACGAGGAACAGACCGAGCTTCTGAGTAAAGCCGGCAATGTCACCACCCTGCATAGTAGCCGGGCAGAGCAGGTATCCGATACCCATGAGAATACCACAGATCGGAAGACATGCTACAGGAAGCATTAAGGCTTTTCCTAATTTCTGTAAAAATTTCATACTTACTTTTCCTCCTTATCCTTTTCCCTAAATCCCTTTTATCTACAGTTCATCCGCCCGTAAGGACCCTGGGTGAACGAAACCGCGTGATTATATTTTAAACCGGCTGAAATAACCGGCTAAAATAGCGTAGTATTATTTCTTAATTGTCAGGATGTCGTCTCCGGGATTTACATCCTTTCCGACCATTGCTTCCACATCCTTAAAATCAGGTGTGTTGCATACAATAACAGGAGTGATCACATCGTATCCTGCCGCCTTAATCGCCTCAATGTCAGCAGTGACAAGAAGATCTCCTTTCTTTACCTTCGCGCCTGTTTCTGTGTGAGCTGTAAAGTGCTCTCCTTTAAGGGCAACTGTGTCTAATCCAATGTGAACAAGAAGCTCCACACCGTCGTCTGTTGTAATGCTGACTGCGTGAAGGGTGTCAAAAAGCAGGGTAACTTCTCCGTCTGCCGGAGCATAGATGTTGCCGTCTGCCGGGATCACTGCAGCGCCTTTGCCCAGAATTCCCTCACCGAAGGTCGGATCGCTTACCTGAGACAGCTCCACTGCTTTTCCCTTTACAGGGGATCCGATCATGATACCATTTGCTTTTTTCTTAAAAATACCAAACATTTGCTTTCCCTCTTTCTTTCCTTTTTTGGTTCCTGTGAACATTGTTTTATTCTTCCATATACGGCAGCATACATACCCGCTTGATATGAATCGCCAAAAACATCATTTCCTCTCCTGAAATGGACTCTCCGAAGTTCTCCCTGATGTACTCTGCCGCCTTACAGCTGCACTCCAGTTCTTTCGGGTACTTCTTCTGGATCATTGCCAGAAGCTCGCTTTCCTGGTCACTGAGGAGCTCATGGCGGTATATCCTCTGGGCCAGAAATTTCAGGTGTGTAATGAATCTCTCATAATGGAGGGATTCCTCATCAAACTGTATTCCAAAATCCTCTTTCACAATATCCAGTATTCCCTGGATCATCTTCGTCATAGCAAACGTATCGTTTATGCTGGTATCATACTCTGCATTTACGATATGAAGGGCAATAAATCCCGCCTCATCAGCAGTAAAATTCATTCCAAGACGTTTGTTCACCAGATCCACCGCGTATTTTCCCAGGAGATACTCCTGAGGGTAAAACCGTTTGATCTCCCAGAGAATGGCATTCTGCAGTTTAATTCCCTGCTTCATCCTCTCGATGGCGAAGTTGATATGGTCTGTCAGGGTTACATAAATACTCTGACTGAGTTTCAAATTCATGTTCTTCTTTGCATAGGAGATGATATCTGTAGATATCTGCATCCGCTCCAGAGGTATATTCTCCAGGAGCTCTTTAAACTGGTCCGCGATCTTACGGTTCTCTATGCGAAAAATCTTCTGTATTTTTTCCTCGTTCACCGGATCTCCGGGATGAGCCTTGAATCCGATTCCCGTCCCCATAACAACCACTTCCTGCCCGTTTTCGTCAAAAGCAGAAATCACATTGTTATTGATTACCTTCTGAATCTCCATAACATCCCCCAATGTATCTCTCAGTCAAAAATAAGACCTTCACTTCTTTCGCAGTCTGTGACAGCAGATCTGCCCCTGCAGATTACAGGGAATAAAAAAACCAAACTCCACCCCTGCTCTTATTGTATTAGTCAGGTATAGAATTTGGTTTTGCCTGCCTCACCAGTAACAATCCGAAAATTTCTTGCCAGTCATGCCGTTCACATTCCAGCGGATTTGTGCCATGTGAACAGTCTCTCTATTTTTTTAACAACCAATATAGTTATATTAGCAAGGATTGTGCAATATGTCAATAGTGAGTTTCATTTTTTCGTTTTTTTGTATATTTTTACGTTGCAGTCTGGCTTTTTCCAAATATTATTTTTACATGGATTTGCGTTCTGCAATTTCTGCCATTTTGGCCTCATTGAGTCGTGTATCTCCGTGTACACGGCTGTATGAGAGGTAACCGTTCATTCTGTCGATCTTTGTCAGATTTCTGGAACCGCATACAGGGCATACATCCATCTCCAGTTCCTCATGACCACAGTCGTCACAGTATGCAAGAGAAAGGTTTACTCCTTCGTAATAACCGAGAGCCATGGCTCTGCGGATCAGAGTACGGATCGCCTCACGGTTATAGCCGATCGGATAACGCACATACTGGATCTTGCCTCCGTTACAGAGTTCCCAGAAACGTCCTTCCAGATCCTGTTTCTCAATCGGTGTCACATCCTCTGTTACATGACAGTGGAAGCTGTTGCTTACATAGGGTCTGTCGGAAACACCCTCCACAATGCCGTACATCTTGCGGAACTGTTCCACCTGTAAGCCGCAGAGGCTCTCTGCAGGAGTTCCGTAGATTGCGTAAAGGTTGCCGTCCTCTTCTTTAAACTGGTTTACTTTATTATTGATATATTTCAGTACCTCAAGGGCAAACTGTCCGTCCTCTGTAATGGACTTACCGTTATAAAGCTCCTGAAGCTCATTGAGAGCTGTAATTCCAAAGGAAGCTGTCATCGGCTTGAGAATCTTACCGATTTTTTCGTTGGGTTTCAGATGTCCGCCATAGAAACCTCCCTCACAGTATGCAAGAGGGTTGGTGGAGGCGCGCATCTGTCCAAGATACTCATAGGTACGGATATGAAGGCTTCGGATCATCTCAAGGTAGAAGTCAAGAACCTCGTAGAAATCTCTGCTCTCAGCCCGGGCCTTTGCAAGGATCATGGGAAGATGAAGGCTGACTGCGCCTACGTTAAAACGTCCTACAAATACCGGAGTATCGTTCTCGTCTGCCGGATACATACCTCCGCGTTCATACCAGGGGCTTAAAAATGCACGGCATCCCATGGGACTGATCACCTTGCCGTAGCGCTTATACATACTGGAAATATAACCCTTGCCTGACATGGAAAGCCAGTCCGGATACATGGTCTGGGCAGAACAGTCCACGCCTGCCTCAAAAACGTCTTCACAGCATTTGCCCTTGCCGTGGATATTTTCATCATAGAGGAACACGATTTTCGGGAAAAGCACCGGTTTCTTACGGCCTTTTTTCCCCTGTCCGCCTTTGTGAACCTCAAGAAGAGAAATGCTGCACATTTTCTCAAACTGCTTCTGTCCGAGACCGAGAGTCACAGTCACGAAAGGATAATCTCCACGGGAAGAGCCTACTGTATTCAGCTTATACTCGATTCCCTGCCAGCCCTGGTCAAAATCTCTTCTGACCTTGTCAAGGGCGTATTCAATGGCTTTTTCTTCCCGTCCTGTCCAGCTCTCGTCAGAATATTTCATAAATTCCCTGATATAGTGG
>DXXQ01000140.1 GCA_019416265.1 Clostridiales bacterium
AACAGAAATAATCATTAAAGTATTATAAAACTACTTGTCAGGAGGAAAAAATAATGTATAGTGAGAAAGTAATGGACCATTTCCAGAATCCACGAAATGTGGGAGAAATAGAGAACGCAAGCGGTGTGGGTACAGTAGGAAACGCCAAATGCGGCGATATCATGAGAATCTTTCTGGATATTGATGAGGAAACAAAGATTATCAAAGACTGTAAATTTAAAACCTTCGGCTGCGGAGCTGCCGTTGCGACAAGCAGTATGGCGACAGAGCTGGTAAAGGGCAAAACCATCGAGGAGGCTATGAAGCTGACAAATAAGGCAGTTATGGAAGCTCTTGACGGACTTCCTCCTGTGAAGGTACATTGTTCCCTTCTTGCAGAGGAAGCAGTCCATGCGGCCCTTTGGGATTATGCCCAGAAACACGGTATTGTCATCGAAGGTCTTGAGAAACCGAAATCCGATATCCATGAAGGTGAAGAGGAAGACGAGGAAGAATACTGATGAATAAAGAGAAAATAATCGTAGGGCTGTCAGGCGGCGTAGACTCCTCAGTGGCAGCTTATCTGCTGAAGGAACAGGGATACGACGTCATTGGAGTGACAATGTCGCATTTTAAAGAAAAAAATCTCCTTCCGGGGGAGAAAAGCGCCACAGAGAAAATTGTGGAGGATGCGAAAAAAGTAGCCGATTTCCTGGAAATCCCCCATTATGTGGTGGATGTCTGTTCACAGTTTCAGGAAAATGTAATCGATTATTTTACAAAAGAATATATTTCCGGCAGAACTCCGAATCCATGTGTGGTCTGCAATCGTTATATAAAGTGGAAGGCAATTATGGAAGAGGGTGAGAAGCTTGGCGCGCATCTTATGGCCACCGGACATTATGCCCAGATCGCAAAGCTCGCCAACGGCAGATACACACTCAAAAGCTCCATTACTGCAGCGAAAGACCAGACCTACGCTTTATATGGACTGACACAGGAACAGTTATCCAGAACAAGGATGCCTGTCGGAACATATAAAAAAGAGGAAATCCGTGAACTGGCAGAAAAAATCGGACTTCCGGTTGCGAAAAAACCGGACAGTATGGAAATCTGTTTTATTCCGGATGGAGACTATGCGAATTTTATCGCAGAGAATACAGGGGTTACAGTCCCGAAAGGAAACTATGTTAGTATAAATGGAGAAATACTCGGACAGCACCAGGGAATCATCCATTATACAGTAGGACAGCGGAAAGGGCTGAACCTTTCCATGGGACGTCCGGTCTTTGTCACTCAGATCCGGCCGGAAACCAATGAGGTTGTCATCGGAGATAATGAGGATGTGTTTGCACCGGCTCTCCTCTGCAGTCAGCTGAACGCAGTGTCTGTGCCGCAGTTCGAGGATGGAATGGAAGTAGTTGCCAAAATCCGCTACAACCATAAAGGCGCACCTGCAGTTTTGGAAAAACAAGGCGAGGATAAGCTTCTTGTTAAATTTAAAGAGCCTCAGAGAGCAATCACTCCCGGACAGGCGGTAGTTTTTTATCAGGGAGATTATGTGGCAGGCGGCGGCGTGATCGACTGCTCCGTGAAATAAATGAGCAGAAATAAAGCGGGCGGATGTATGTAAATGCATCTGCCTTGTCGTGTATTTGCGGGAGGAAAAGATGACAGGACTTACGAATGAACAGGTACAGGCGCGGATTGCCGAAGGGCAGGTAAACGCCAACGAAAATCCAAATACCAGAACGTATAAGCAGATTATCATGGAAAATTCCCTGACATTCTTCAACTTTTTGAATGTCGCGCTTCTGGTAATGGTGCTTCTTGTAGGCTCTTACAAGAATTCTGCTTTCATGGGAATTATTGTAATCAACACAGTGATCGGAATCATACAGGAAATCCGTGCCAAGAAAACCATCGACCAGCTTGCGATTTTGACAGAGAGCAAGACGGTGGTACTTCGGGAAGGAAAGAAATGGACCATATCCACGGAAAAACTGGTTCTTGATGATATTATCTTTCTGAAAACAGGAGATCAGATTCCGGCAGACGCCAGAGTTCTGGAAGGATGTATGGAAGTAAACGAGTCTCTCCTTACCGGTGAGGCGGACAATCTTGCGAAAAATCCGGGAGACGAGCTTTTTTCCGGAAGCTTCGTGACCTCAGGTGAGGCATGCTGCCAGGTCATCCATGTGGGAAAAGATAATTATGCAGCGCAGATCACCAGTGAGGCAAAGGAATTTAAACGCCACAATTCCGAACTGCGAAATGCGCTGAATGCGATCCTGAAGGTGATCAGTATCATCATCGTTCCTCTGGGAGCCATGCTTTTTTATAAACAGTTTTATATGGTGGGAGACAGCTTGAGAGATGCTGTGGTCAGCACAGTGGCAGCAGTCCTTGGAATGATTCCGGAGGGACTTGTGCTTCTCACCAGTGTTGCCCTGACTCTGGGCGCCCTGACCCTGGCGCGCAAAAAAACTCTGGTACAGGAATTATACTGTATTGAAACCCTTGCCAGGGTGGATACCCTGTGTCTTGACAAGACAGGAACGATTACGGAAGGTACGATGTGCGTGGAAAGTGCAGAGCCCTACACCGAGGAGATTTCTCCGGTAACAAAAACTTCTGTTCAAGAAATCAGTCGGGTTATGGGAAACCTTATGGCAGTTCTCAATGACAAAAATGCCACAGCAGATGCCTTTCGGAAATTTTTCTCTGTCTGTCATGATATGACTCTTGAAAAGGCGATTCCGTTTTCCTCTGACAGGAAGTACAGCGGCGCGTCCTTTGGCGGCAAAGGAACCTATCTCATGGGAGCGGTACAGTTTCTGTTCCCCGGAGGAAATGAGAAGCTGGAAGAAGTATGTAAGCTTTATGCAGAACAGGGATACCGTATCCTGGTTCTGGCCCACAGCCCCAATACAGTGGAAGGAAATGGGATTCCGGAAGATTTAAAGCCGGCGGCAATTCTTCTTCTCACAGATGTGATCCGTGCAGAAGCGCCGGAAACTCTGAAATTTTTTGACAGCCAGGGGGTAGATCTGAAAGTAATCTCAGGAGACGATCCGGTGACTGTCGCTTCTATTGCAAAAAAAGCTGGGCTGAAAAACGCAGACAGATATATTGACGCCACAACTATTCATACACAGGAAGAGATGGACAGGGCAGTTGCCACATGCAGCGTATTCGGCAGGGTAACTCCCCAGCAGAAGAAGCAGATGGTGCAGGCTTTACAGAAGCAAAAGCATACGGTGGCAATGACCGGAGACGGTGTTAACGACGTATTGGCTCTGAAGGAGGCAGACTGCAGTATTGCCATGGCAGAAGGAAGCGATGCAGCCAAAAATATTGCAAATGTAGTACTTCTGGACTCCAATTTTGCATCTATGCCTCACATTGTAAATCAGGGACGAAGAGTTGTGAACAACATTCGTATGGCTGCGTCCATGTTCCTGATCAAGACGATTTTTTCCGTGCTTCTGTCCCTGATCACGATTTTCTTTGGGGAGGCATATCCCTTTGAGCCGATCCAGATGTCCCTGATCAGCGCCTGTGCAGTGGGAATTCCTACGTTCCTTCTTGCTCAGGAAAATAATTATGAAAAAATTGACCGTACCTTTTTGCGCCATGTATTCATGAACGCCTTTCCGGCAGCAGTGACCATTACAGGCTGTGTATTTACAGTAATGCTGGTCTGTCAGGAGGCGTATCACTCAAATGCCATGCTCAACACTGCCTGTGTCCTTGTAACAGGCTGGAACTATATGGCAGCTCTGAAAACCGTATATTCTCCGTTGAGCCGCTATCGCAAGATCATTATTTACGGAATGCAGTTTATTTTCTTCGGAGCTGCAGTTGTGCTTCAGAAGCTTCTGAATCTCGGTTCTCTGGAATTCGGAATGATCATCTGGGTGTTCCTTCTTATGACCTTCTCGCCCATTGCCATTGAGGCAATTACAGCATGGCTGCGCAGGAT
>DXXQ01000141.1 GCA_019416265.1 Clostridiales bacterium
ATTCTATATCCACTGCTGCTCCATGTCTTTTATAATAGTCTGATATTGCCTGACGGGTCTGTACATATCCCTGCTCCGGACCATATCCCCGGAATGTCTCCGTTCTTCCCATTTCTTCCGCCCCTTCATGCAGGGCCTTTACCACACACTCACACAGAGGCCGGGTCACATCACCGATTCCAAGACGAATCAAAGGTTTCTCCGGATTTTCTTTTATATAGGTAGCTGTTCTGTGCGCAATCTCGGAAAAAAGATAGCTTTCTTTTAAGTTCAGATAGTTTTCATTTAATTTCGGCATAATTCTTCCCTCTCTTATCCTTCATCAAACAGAAGCATCAGGATCATCTGAGCTGTCTCCACCATATTTGTGCCATTGTCCATGCTGCATTTCTGCACATAGCGATGAGCCTCTTCCTCCGTAAGATGATTTCTTTCCATAAGAAGAAGCTTGGCATTACGAATATAATTCTGCTCTTTCTCACTTCTCACCTTTGGCTTTCTGTTCTTTTTATAGCGGCGTTCTGTCTGGTTCAGAATCATTCCCACTGTATTTACCAGATCATATACCTTCAGGGGCATGGTCAGGGACAAAATCCCCGAACCAGCGTCAGCCACCACCGCGGCAGAACCGATCAGCAGAAGTTCAAATCCGGAGGGCAGGTTCTGGGCAAGCTCCAGATAATACATATCCTTGAGATGATAGCCGCTGATCACTACCCCACAGTCATTTTCACCGGCTGTCTGAAGAGCCAGCGAAGCTACATTGCAGGCAAACACATTCTGAAACCCGTGTTCCTGTAGTATTCGTTTTATTTTTTTTGCATTATCAATATTAGGCAATACTACAACTATTCCACTCATCTGCGGCCTCCGTAGACTGTCAGATCAGATACAGATACTGATCTATTTCCCACTGCGTAATCTGTTCCAGATATTTTTTCCATTCTCTTCTTTTTGATTTTCCGTAGACAGAGGAATAGGATTCTCCCAGTACCTCTGTTATCAGTTTGTCATCCTTCATGGCTGCAAGAGCTTCTCCCAGGTTTTCCGGAAGGCTCTTCAGACCAAGCTCCCTTTTCTCCTCACAGGACAGCTTGCGGATATCGTTTTTCAGTTCTTCCGGAGCTTCCATTCCTTTCTCGATTCCTTCCAGTCCGGCCTCCAGACAGAGGGCAAAAACAAGATAGGGATTGGCAGAGGCATCCGGGCTTCGAAGCTCCAGACTCACATCCTCTCCCCGTTTTTTACACACACGAATCAGGGAATTTCTCTGTCTGTGGGACCAGGTAATATCCGACGGAGCCTCGAATCCCGGTACGAGACGCTTGTAGGAGTTTACCAGTGGGTTAAAAATGGCAGTCATTCCTTCGATATGGGCAAAAATTCCTGCAATGAACGCTTCCCCTTCCCGGCTCAGACAGCCGTTTTCATCGGCGAAAATATTTCTTCCGTCTTTTTGGAGTATCATTTTCAGATGCATTCCGGAACCGTTCTGTTCCTTTTTCGGCTTAGGCATAAAGGTTGCGTGAAGCCCGTATCTCTTTGCGATCGTTCGGACAGCCACCTTCAGCGTCATTACCTTGTCAGCAGTTGCCAGCGCATCCTCAAAGGTAAAGTCAATCTCGTGCTGTGCGGAGGCGATTTCATGATGAGAGGAGGCAATTTCATATCCCATCTCTTCAAGAGTCAGGATAATATCTCTTCTTGTATTTTCTCCCAGATCAATGGGGGACGTATCCAGATAACCGCCTTTTTCGTGAGATAAGGTGGTAGGCATTCCGTTGTCATCTGTGTGGAACAAAAAGAATTCACATTCCGGGTTCACCTGAAAGGTATAACCCTTTGCAGCGGCTTTTTCCACTGTGTTTTTCAAAATCCGGCGGGGACTTACGTCATATTCCGTTCCGTCTTCCCTGCAGATATCGCAAAGGAAACGGGCAACCTTTCCATTCTGAGGTCTCCAGGGAAGGATTGCGAAGGTATCAAGATCCGGTTTCAGGTACAGATCCTCTTCCTCCCCTCTGGCAAATCCATCCAGGGATGCAAGGTCTATTGTACAGCGATTCTCCATAGCTTTTACAAGCTGACTGGAGGGGACTGCAATATTTTTCAAAATTCCATACATATCCGTAAACTGCAGGCGGATGAATTCCACACCTTCCTCCTCCACAGTTTCCAGTATTGCGGCTTTACTATATTTTTCCATGCAGACTTCTCCTTTTACACACATTTTTGCGGGAGCAGCAAGGACGGTTCCTCCCGGCTCCCGTTTCCGGTACTAATAAACGAAAAAGGGCAGTCTCTACCCGGAAGCTCCGGATAAAGACGCCCTTGTCTTTTATAATCCGCATTATATCAGCCTTGAACTAGATTGTCAATAAATTCTGCTCTGCAGTTAACTGCATGGCTTTTCTGTACTCATGGGGAATTACTTTTTTAAATTTCGGAAGATATTCCTGGAAGCTGTCAAGAATCTGCGCGGCTCTTTCCGATTTTGTATATCTTTCATGCTCCTCTATGAGAGTTTTAAGCTCCAGAATATCGGATGTAAGCTCCACTTTTTCCATGGAAACCATGTCTTTATTCAGATTCCGGTAAAGATGATTTTCCTCATCCAGCACATATGCGATGCCGCCGCTCATCCCTGCTGCAAAATTTTTTCCTGTATTTCCCAGAATGACGACTCTTCCTCCTGTCATATATTCACAGCCATGTTCGCCAACGCCTTCCACCACTGCACAGGCGCCGGAGTTTCTCACTGCAAAACGCTCTCCTGCTCTGCCGTTGAGATAGACCTTTCCTCCTGTGGCTCCGTAGAGAACCACATTTCCGGCGATCAGATTTCCCGCTGCAATGTAACCGCGTTTCTTTGGAGGATATACGATGAGCTTTCCTCCTGAAAGACCTTTGCCCAGATAATCGTTGCAGTCTCCGCACAGTGAGATTGTAAGTCCTTTCGGTATAAATGCACCGAAGCTCTGACCTCCTGTTCCCGTACAGCAGATCCGGATGGTATCCTCCTGAAGTCCGTTTTTATGGCAGCGTGTGATTTCTGAGCCGAGAATTGCAGCAAAGGCCCTGTCTGTATTCTTTACTTTGACAGACAGCTCTGCCTTTTCTCCCTTTTGTACCGCTTCCCCCAGTTCTTTGAGGAGCACACCTTCGTCGATGGTTTTTTCCAGCTGGAAATCATATGCATCAGACGGCTGGCAGGTAACTTTATCCGCTTTTTCTGCAAATGGATTGTCGAGAATCTCTCTTAAATCGATTTTTTTCGCCATAGGAAGCTCTGCAGTTTCTTTTACCTTTAAGAGATCGCTTCTTCCTACCATTTCCTCAACTGTCCTCAGGCCAAGCCGAGCCATATATTCCCGAAGCTCTCTGGCAATAAAGCGCATAAAATTTTCCACATATTCCGGTTTGCCCTTAAAACGTTTGCGAAGCTCCGGATTCTGTGTTGCGATTCCCACCGGACAGGTGTCAAGATTACATACCCTTGCCATTACACAGCCCAGAACTACAAGGGGCGCTGTTCCAAAGCCGAATTCCTCTGCTCCCAGAAGTGCGGCAACGGCTACGTCACGGCCTGTCATCAGTTTTCCGTCTGTTTCCAGACGGACACGGCTTCTCAGATTATTTTTCAGCAGAGTCTGGTGGGTTTCTGCAAGTCCCAGCTCCCAGGGAAGTCCTGCATTGTGGATAGAGCTTTCCGGCGCAGCTCCCGTACCTCCGTCACAGCCGGAGATCAAAATCGTCTGCGCCCCCGCCTTGGCAACACCGGCGGCAACTGTACCCACTCCCGTTTCCGCAACCAGTTTCACAGAAATATCTGCATATTTATTTGCATTTTTCAGATCATAGATCAGTTCAGCCAGATCCTCGATGGAATAGATATCGTGATGAGGCGGCGGTGAGATCAGGCTGACATTTGGAGTGGAATGTCTTGTCTTTGCGATCCACGGAGTCACCTTTCCCGCCGGAAGATGGCCTCCCTCTCCGGGCTTTGCTCCCTGAGCCATTTTAATCTGGATTTCCTTTGCGCTGACAAGATAACGGCTGGTCACGCCAAATCTTCCGGAAGCAACCTGTTTCACTGCAGAGCAGCAGTCTCTGTCTGTTCCTTCTGAATCAAGACGCTCCTCACTTTCTCCTCCCTCGCCGCAGTTGGATTTGCCGTGGAGACGGTTCATGGCAAGAGCCAGTGTCTCATGGGCTTCTGCCGAAAGAGAACCGTAGGACATGGCGCCGGTCTTAAACCGTCTGAGGATGTCCTCTTCACTTTCCACCTCTTCCATGGGAATTCCCTCTTCCGGATATCGAAATTCCATCAGGCTTCGGAGATAGCCATGCTGTTCCTGGTCAGCCATAGCGGAATATTCTTTAAACATCTCATAATTCCCGGTCCATGCAGACTGTTGAAGAAGATGAATGGTCTTCGGATCATAACGATGCTCTTCCCCGCCTTTTTTTCTCTTATGTTTCCCAAGACGTTCCAGGGTGATTTCCTTTTCAATTCCCAGAGGATCAAAGGCCTCGGAATGAAGGGCGTCTACCTGACGCTGGATGTCTTCCAGAGTAATGCCTCCCACCCTGCTCACGGTTCCGCCAAAATATTGTTCCATCACTTCTTTTGAAATTCCCACTGCCTCAAAGAGTCTGGAACCCTGATATGACTGGATTGTGGAAATTCCCATTTTTGATGCGATTTTTACGATGCCGTTCAAAATACCGCGGCAGTAGTCCTCAGATGCCGCATAATAATCCTTTTCCAGACTTCCTTCCTCAATCAGCTCATGAATGGAGTCCAGCGCAAGGTAGGGATTGACTGCGCAGGCTCCGTATCCCAGAAGGGCAGCAAAATGATGAACCTCCCTTGGCTCCGCAGATTCCAGGATCAGTGTCAGGGAGGTCTGTTTCTTCGTCCTTACAAGGTACTGATGGACAGCGGACACAGCCAGAAGGGACGGAATCGCCAGATGATTTTCATCCACGCCCCTGTCGGAAAGCACCAGAATATTCGCTCCGTTTTTATACGCTTTATCCACTTCCACATAAAGCCGTTCAATTGCCCGGTTCAGCTTGGTGCTCTTATAATAGGTAACGGAAACTGTCGCCACTTTCAGGCCGTCCTTTTTCAGCTCTCTGATCTTCAGCATATCAATATTGGTGAGAATCGGATTATTGATTTTCAGGATTCTGCAGTTTTCTGCTGCTTCCTCCAGAAGATTGCCGTTTTTTCCGGCATATACAGTGGAACAGGTGACGATTTCTTCCCGGATCGCATCAATGGGCGGATTTGTTACCTGGGCAAAAAGCTGCTTGAAGTAATCGAACAGAGGCCTTGGTTTTTCCGAGAGAACGGCAAGGGGAACGTCGGCTCCCATTGCTGCAATTCCCTCGCCTGCATTAAGCGCCATATTTCTGATGGAATCCTTATACTCCTCATAGGTGTAACCGAAAGCCTTCTGAAGCTTTCTTCTTTTTGCCGGGTCATATTCTTCTACGCGGAGATTCGGGATCTTTATATCGTGGAGCTCCACCATATTCCCGTCGATCCACTCTCCGTAAGGCTGGTTATGAATATATTTTTCCTTCACCTCTTTGTCGGTCAGGATTTTCCCCTCAACTGTGTCCACAAGGAGGAGCTTTCCGGGATGAAGACATTCCTTTTCCACGATTTCCTTCTCCGGAACATCGAGAACCCCAACCTCTGAAGCAAGGATCAAATCACCGTTCTTCATTACATAGTATCTGGAAGGGCGCAGTCCGTTTCTGTCAAGGACCGCCCCCATGAGATCACCGTCGGAGAACACAATGGATGCCGGGCCGTCCCAGGGCTCCATCATCGTCGCATAATACTGGTAGAAATCCCTTTCGTCCTGGGAAAGGGTTTTGTTGTTGCTCCAAGGTTCGGGGATGGTGATCATCACCGCCAGAGGCAGCTCCATCCCGCTCATCATAAGAAATTCCAAAGTATTGTCAAGCATTGCCGAATCGGAGCCGTTGGTGTCCACCACCGGAAGCACCTTGTCCATTTTTCCCTTTAAAAGGGCTGATTCCATGCTTTCTTCCCTGGCAAGCATTTTGTCTGCATTCCCTCGGATGGTATTGATCTCTCCGTTATGTACCATCAGTCTGTTGGGATGAGCTCTTTCCCAGCTTGGATTTGTATTTGTGCTGAATCTGGAATGTACAAGGGCAATGGCAGAATCATAGTCCTCATCCTGCAGATCTGTAAAAAACTTTCTCAACTGTCCCACAAGGAACATTCCCTTATATACAATGGTGCGGCTTGACATGGATACCACATAGGTATTGTCATTGCTCTGTTCAAATTCTCTGCGGGCAATATAAAGCTTTCTGTCAAAAGCAAGGCCTTTTGGGGTTTTCTCCGGCTTCCTGATAAAAATCTGCTCGATACAGGGCATACAGTCCCTGGCTTTTGCCCCCAGGATTTCCGGGCATACAGGAACTCTGCGGCAGCCCAGGATCTCCATTCCCTCTTTTTTGACGATCAGCTCAAACATCTTTTTCGCCTGTTTTCTCAGAAGATCGTCCTGGGGAAAAAACATCTGCGCAATTCCGTAGCTTCTTTCCTCTCCAAGGTCAATTCCGGCTTCCTGACATACCCGGGAGAAAAATCTGTGGGAAATCTGAAGAAGAATCCCCACACCGTCTCCTGTTTCTCCGGTTGCGTCCTTTCCTGCTCTGTGCTCCAGATTCTCTACGATCTTCAGAGCATTTTCCACAGTCTGGCGGCTTTTTATGCCTCTGGAATTGACAACAGCCCCGATTCCGCAGTTCTCATGTTCAAACTCTTTTCTGTATAATCCCTGGTATTCTCTCATCTATGAATCCTCCCGTTCTTTACAGGCTATGGCTGCCGCTATCAGTCCCCGGAATAAAGGATGGGCACGGTTCGGCCTTGATTTCAGTTCCGGATGACCCTGTGTTCCGATAAAAAAGTGTTTTCCCGGAAGCTCTGCCATCTCAACGATATTTCCGTCAGGGGAAAGTCCGGAAAGAACCATTCCCTTTTCCTCCAGCGCATTGCGGTAGGCATTGCTGACCTCATATCTGTGTCTGTGACGTTCGCTGATTTCTTTTGTTCCGTAAAGACTCATCGCAAGACTTCCCTCTTTCAGAATACAGGGATAGGCTCCCAGCCTTAAGGTTCCCCCGATATTTTTTATCTTATTCTGCTCGGGCATCAGATCGATGACCGGATGACAGGTATGGGGAGCAAGCTCTGCGCTGTTTGCGTCTCTGAGCCCAAGAACATGACGGGCGAACTCAACAATGGCCATCTGCATTCCAAGGCAGATTCCCAAAAACGGGATATCCTGCTCCCGTGCGTACCGGATTGCCTGGATCTTCCCTTCTGTTCCTCTGTTTCCGAAACCTCCGGGAACCAGAATCCCATCTGCATCTTTCAGAAGGACTTCCGCGCCCTTTTCCTCGATTTCTTCAGAGTCCACCCAGATGAGCTTTACGCTTGCATGTTCTGCGATTCCGCCATGTTTGAGCGCTTCTGCAACACTGAGATAAGCGTCGTGAAGCTGGATATATTTTCCCACAATTGCTATTTTTACTTCTTTTTGGGGATGCCTGAGACTGTATACCATATCTTCCCAGTCCGTAAGCTCCGGCATAGGACAGTCTATGTGAAGAGATTCGCACACTACCTGGGCAAGACGTTCCTTTTCCATTGCAAGAGGCGCCTCGTAAAGATATTCCACATCCAGGTTCTGGAGCACATGACTCTGGGGCACGTTACAGAACAATGCAATCTTACTTTTTAATTCCTCCGGAATTTCCCGCTCGCTGCGGCACACCAGAATGTCCGGCTGCAGACCCATGGACTGCAGCTCCTTTACACTTTGCTGGGTCGGCTTGCTCTTCAGCTCCCCGGATGCCTTTAGATAGGGAATCAGGGTCACGTGAAGAAGAATCGCATTCTCATGGCCAGCCTCATGCTGAAACTGACGGATCGCTTCCAGGAAGGGCTGGCTTTCAATGTCTCCTGCTGTTCCTCCTATCTCGATAATGGCAATCCTTGTTTTTCCGTCATCCTCCGTATGGTAAAAGCGGCTTTTGATCTCGTTGGTGATATGGGGGATCACCTGGACAGTTCCGCCGCCGTAATCGCCCCTGCGTTCCTTTTGAAGGACCGACCAGTAAATTTTTCCTGTGGTCACGTTGGAATTTCTGTCCAGACATTCGTCAATAAATCTTTCGTAATGTCCAAGGTCAAGATCTGTCTCTGTGCCGTCGTCTGTCACAAAGACCTCCCCGTGCTGGATGGGGTTCATTGTGCCCGGATCCACATTGATATAGGGGTCAAATTTCTGCATGGTCACCTGATAGCCCCTCGCTTTCAGAAGTCTTCCCAGAGATGCGGCAGTAATGCCCTTCCCCAGTCCGGAAACTACGCCGCCGGTGACAAATACATACTTTACTCCCATGCCTTTCCCCTCCTTTCAAATTCCTCCCCCGCTATGTCAACAAGGGTAAGCTTTCTTTCCCCGGCATGCTCTAAACTGGCTGCAAGCGCTTTGGCCGTATCGATGGCAGTCAGAACATTCACACCGGTCTCAATGGCATTTCTGCGGATCACAAAACCGTCCCGGGAATGCTCCACGCCCTGACCAGGCGTATCGATGACCAGATCGATTCTGTGGCCGAGGATCAGATCGAGAAGATTCGGAGATTCTTCCTCAAGCTTTCTTGCCATACGCACCGGAACTCCCGCTTTTGCCAGAGCTCTGGACGTTCCTCTTGTGGCGTAGATGGTATATCCCATATCCGCAAATTTCCTTCCGATTTCCACAGCCTCCTCCTTATCCTCATCCCGGACGGACAGAATCATGTTGTGATACTTCGGAAGCCGCACCCCGGCGCCGAGAAAGGCTTTGTAAAGAGCCTCGTCAAAAGATCTGGAAATTCCAAGACATTCTCCTGTTGATTTCATTTCCGGTCCCAGGCTGATATCTGCGCCGCGGATTTTTTCAAAGGAAAATACGGGCATTTTGACAGCAAAGTAATCTGCCTCCGGCTGCAGTCCCGGCTCATATCCCAGGTCACGGATTTTGGCCCCTGTAATCACCTTTGCGGCAAGGGGAACAATGGGAATTCCTGTTACCTTGCTGATATACGGAACCGTTCTGCTGGAACGGGGGTTGACCTCGATAACAAAGACCTCTTCCCCGCAGACAATGAACTGAATATTGATCAGTCCCACAACGTGAAGGGCTTTCGCCAGACGTCCGGTATAAGTCTCGATGGTTTTCTTTGTTTTCTCTGAAATATTCCGGCTTGGATAGATGGATACGCTGTCCCCTGAGTGGATTCCCGCCCGCTCAATATGCTCCATGATTCCGGGGATCAGAATTTCCTCTCCGTCACAGACTGCGTCCACCTCAATCTCCCTGCCGTTTAAATATTTATCTACAAGAATCGGATGATCCTGGGCAATCCGGTTGATGATCCCCATAAACTCATCCACATCCTTATCATTGATGGCAATCTGCATTCCCTGACCGCCCAGTACGTAGGAAGGCCGTACAAGAACAGGATAGCCCAGGCGGTTTGCCACTTTTTTTGCTTCCTCTGCAGTAAATACTGTTTCACCCTTGGGCCGGGGAATCCCGCACTCCTCCAGTATCCTGTCGAAAAGCTCTCTGTCCTCTGCAGCGTCCACATCCTCAGGAGCAGTTCCGAGGATCGGCACCCCCATTTTTTCCAGGCTCTCTGTGAGCTTGATCGCTGTCTGTCCTCCGAACTGTACCACAGCTCCGTCGGGCTTTTCGAAGTTTACGATATTTTCCACATCCTCAGGAGTAAGAGGTTCAAAATAAAGCTTATCTGCAATGTCAAAGTCTGTGCTGACAGTTTCCGGATTGTTATTGACGATGATCGTCTCATAGCCTTCTTCTTTAAACGCCCAGGTACAGTGAACGGAACAGAAGTCAAATTCAATTCCCTGGCCGATCCGGATGGGGCCGGAACCAAGAACCAGGACTTTTTTCCGGCCTGCTGTCACCTTTGCTTCATTCTCTCCGTCATAAACAGAATAATAATACGGTGTCTCAGAGGCAAATTCTGCAGCACAGGTATCAACCATCTTATAGGCAGCCTCAATCTGGTAAGCTTTTCTCAGCTCCTTGATCCTGCTTTCCTCTGTTTTGGAAAGCTTCGCAATCAGAGTATCCGGAAATTCCATTCGTTTGGCTTCTCTGAGGGTTTCCTGATCCAGGCTGCCCTTTTCAAGACGAGCCTCCATATTTGTAATATTCGCAATTTTATCAATAAACCACAGGTCGATTTTCGTAACTGCATGGATTTCTTCAAAGGGAATTTTTCTTCTTACCGCCTCTGCAATCCTGAAAATCCTGCGGTCATCCACTTTTTTCAGTTCCTTTCTGAGCTCCTCGTCGGACAGAGTCGAATAATCGTAGGATTTCAGGCTGTCCACATGCTGTTCCAGGGAGCGGAGCGCCTTCATCAGCGCACCCTCAAAATTGCTGCAGATGCTCATGACCTCTCCCGTAGCCTTCATCTGTGTTGTCAGCGTATGCTTTGCACTCAGAAATTTGTCAAAAGGAAGTCTTGGTATTTTTACCACACAATAGTCAAGCATGGGTTCGAAGCAGGCACAGGTCTTTCCCGTCACCGCGTTTTTTATTTCGTCAAGGGTATAGCCCAGGGCAATCTTAGCAGCGACTCTTGCAATGGGATAACCGGTTGCCTTGGATGCCAGCGCCGAAGAACGGCTGACACGGGGATTTACTTCAATAACACAGTATTCAAAGGTATCCGGATTCAGCGCATACTGGACATTACATCCTCCTGTAATGGCAAGTTCCCCGATAATCTTCAGGGCGGAGCTTCTGAGCATCTGATATTCTTTATCTCCCAGCGTCTGGGAGGGGGCTGTAACAATGCTGTCTCCTGTGTGTACTCCTACAGGGTCGATGTTCTCCATGTTGCAGACCGTGATACAGTTACCTGCCTGATCCCGCATCACCTCATATTCGATTTCCTTCCATCCTGCAATACACCGTTCCACAAGAACCTGCCCCACTCTGGAAAGACGGAGACCGTTTTCCAGGATTTCCGTAAGCTGCTGTCTGTTATCTGCAATTCCTCCGCCGCTTCCCCCAAGGGTGTAGGCGGGACGAAGAACAACGGGATAGCCTATTTTTTCGGCAAAGCATATACCGTCCTCCACGTTTTCCACCACAAGGGAGGCAGCGCAGGGTTCCCCGATCTTTTCCATGGTTTCCTTAAATTCCAGGCGGTCTTCCGCCTTTTTGATGGTCCGGGCCGTAGTACCGATCAGACGGACTCCATGCTCTTTCAGATATCCTCTTTCCTCCAGCTCCATGGCAAGATTCAGAGCCGCCTGACCTCCCAGCGTGGGAAGCAGGCTGTCCGGCTGTTCCTTTTCAATGAGCGCTTCCACCACCTCTGTGGTAAG
>DXXQ01000142.1 GCA_019416265.1 Clostridiales bacterium
ACTATTTGTGGAGGTTAAAGAAATATCTAAAGCGGTAATCAAACGTCTGCCACGTTATTATCGTTATTTAGGTGAATTGATGGAAGAGAATGTAGAGCGGATATCTTCCAATGACCTGAGTAAAAAAATGCATGTCACTGCGTCCCAGATTCGTCAGGACCTGAACAATTTCGGCGGTTTCGGGCAGCAGGGCTATGGCTATAATGTAAGATATTTATATACAGAGATCGGTAAGATTTTAGGCCTGGATACCACTCATCCCATGATCATCCTGGGTGCAGGTAATCTGGGACAGGCTCTTGCCAATTATGTGGATTTTGAAAAAAGAGGCTTTCGTCTTGTGGGTATTTTTGACATTAACCCTGTATTAGAGGGAATTGCTGTGCGGGGGATTGAAATACAGATGCTCAACGAGCTTCCGCTGTTTCTGAAAGAGAATCAAGTGGATATCGCAATCCTGACCCTGCCCAAAAACAAGGCAAAGGAAATGGCGAATATCCTGATTGAAAACGGAATCCGGGCAATCTGGAACTTTGCCCATATCGATCTGGACGCTCCGGAGGATGTGATCGTGGAAAACGTCCACCTCTCCGAAAGTCTTATGACCCTTTCCTATAATCTGAATCAGTATAAACAGGAGCATAACGAAAATTGACGATATGAGGCTGCTGCCTGGATTCCGCAGGGAACACAGGGGCAGCCTTTCTTATAAATCAGGTGGTGAAAATGAAAGAAATTGTAACCTGTAGCCAGATGAAGGATCTGGATATGTATACCATTGAAAAAATGGGGGTTCCCTCCTGTGTTCTTATGGAGCGGGCGGCTCTTTGCACAGCTGAAGAAATAAAAAAGCGCAGAAAGACAGAGAAGGAGAAGGAAAAAATCCTTGTTGTCTGCGGAAGCGGTAACAACGGGGGAGACGGAATTGCCATTGCAAGGCTCCTCCATCTGGACGGCTGGAACGTATCGCTTTTCCTTCTTGGAAAAGAAGAAAAAATGACCCCGGAGACAGCGCTTCAGCTGAAAATTGCCCGAAAGTATCAGGTACGGGAAAAGAATAACCTGGATTTGTGTGAATATACTACTATAGTAGATGCCATCTTTGGCGTCGGACTGAAGCGCCCCGTTGAGGGAAACTATGCCAGGATCATAGGGGAGCTTAATGCTGCCGCAGCATTTAAAGTGGCTGTGGACATTCCCTCGGGAATTAACGGTGATAACGGCTTCGAAATGGGAACTGCATTCCGGGCAGACCTTACGGTGACTTTTGCCTTCCGAAAAAGAGGGCTGTGCTTTTATCCGGGAAGAATGTATGCAGGAGAAACTGTGACCGCTGATATAGGGATTTACCGGGATCACAGCTCCCGCTCCCTGATGCACTATCTGGAAAAGGAAGACCTCTCCCTGCTGCCGGATATGGTTCCCTACGGAAATAAAGGAACCTTTGGCAAGGTTCTCTTTGTGGCAGGCAGCCCGGGTATGTGCGGAGCTGCGTTCCTTGCCGCTTCTGCCGCCTTTAAGTGCGGAGCCGGCATGGTGAAGATCCAGACGGTGGAAGAGAACAGGATCCCTCTTCAGACCCTCCTTCCGGAGGCAATGATCACCTGCTCGTTCACAGAAGAAGAGAATCAGAAAGCTCTGGACTGGTGCGATGTCCTTGTGATCGGTCCCGGCCTTGGTCTTTCCGGCTCCAGCAGGGAGCGCGCCCAGTGGTTCCTTTCCCACGGCGCCCAAAAGGGACTTCCTGTGATCCTGGATGCAGATGGCCTGAATCTTTTGTCCGTTCATCCGGACTGGCAGAGATACCTTGGTAAAGACACGATCGTAACCCCTCATATCGGGGAGATGAGCCGGCTCTACGGCAAAAGCATCGGAGAAATCCAGGATTCTCTGGTGGAAACCGCTTTGGATTACAGCAAAAATACCGGCTGTATCTGTGTCCTGAAGGATGCCTGCACAACAGTTGCCGCTCCGGATGGAAGCACCTATCTGAATCTTTCCGGAAACGCAGGAATGGCCACCGCAGGAAGCGGCGATGTACTTTGCGGCGTACTTGCAGGAATGAAATGTATGTGTCGTTCCCGGGAGCCGGAGGAAAACAGAGGCAGAAACGCCGCCCTCGGCGTTTATATACACGGTCTTGCCGGTGATCTTGCCGCAGAAACCCTGGGCAGGAGAGGGATGACCGCCAGAGATATTATCCGGTTTCTGCCGGAAATACTGAAAAAATAAGAGGATATTCTATTATGAAAAAATTCAGCCGAATAAAGGCAGTTGTATCTCTTGATGCAGTTGCCCATAATTTCCGTGAAATGCGGAAAAATATAGCAGAAGATACGAAGATGATCGCTGTTGTAAAGGCGGATGCATACGGACACGGCGCTGTACAGATTGCCCGCCTGGTCGGGGAATACGACTATATCTGGGGATTTGCCACAGCAACGGAGGAGGAGGCCATTGAGCTTCGCAGGGCAGGGATCTCAAAGCCGATCCTTGTCCTCGGAATTGTTTTTGAAGAATACTATCCTGAGCTTATCCGCTATGATATCCGCCCTGCAGTCTGTGAATGGGAAAGTGCGAAAAAGCTTTCACAGGAAGCGCTCCGTCAGGGAAAGACCGTACATATCCATCTGGCTCTTGACACGGGAATGGGACGGATCGGTTTCGCAGACGAGCCAGAAAGTGCAGAGACGATCAAAGAAATCCAGAAGCTCCCAAATCTTGAAATAGAAGGAATGTTCACCCATTTCGCAAGAGCAGACGAATACGACCGGAGTCCGGCCATGGTTCAGCTGAAGCGATATCTGGATTTTCTGAAACTTCTTGAGGATGCCGGAGTAACGATTCCTCTTCTTCACTGCTCAAACAGCGCAGGAATCATCCGTATTCCCGAAGCAAACTTGAGCATGGTCCGCGCCGGTATCACAATTTACGGCATTTATCCTTCCAGCGAGGTGGAGAGAGACCGGATCCGACTTGAGACAGCAATGGAGATCAAAAGTCATATTTCTTATTTGAAGGATGTCGCTCCGGGAACAGCCATCAGCTATGGAGGTACCTTTGTAGCCGACCATCCCATGAAGGTTGCAACCATTCCCGTAGGATATGCAGACGGTTATCCAAGACAGCTTTCCGGCAAGGGCTGGGTCCTTATCCACGGAAAGAAGGCCCCTATTCTGGGCAGAGTCTGTATGGATCAGTTTATGGTGGATGTGACACATATTCCTGATACCAGATCGGGAGATGAGGTCACACTGGTTGGAAGAGATGGAAATGAGGTAATTACAGCAGAGGAGCTGGGAGATTTATCCGGCCGTTTTTCCTATGAATTTATCTGCTGTATCAGCAAACGCGTTCCGCGGGTTTATATAAAAGACGAAAAAATAACAGAATAAAGGAATTGATTTACACACCACGCATGTATACACAAGAAAAAAAGGGCAATACTGTAACTGAACAGTTGCAAACTACTTTCTTGTAAATAAGGCGGGCGTCAGACGCCGTAAGCCGGACAGAATCGGAGTGTGAATTGTGTGGTAATTAAAAGAGGGGATATTTTTTATGCTGATCTGCGTCCTGTTGTGGGAAGTGAACAGGGCGGGATAAGGCCTGTGCTGATCATTCAGAATAATGTGGGAAACAAACACAGTCCCACTGTGATCTGCGCAGCGATCACTTCCAAGATGAACAAGGCAAAGCTGCCTACACATATTGAAATTGACGCAAGTTCCTACGGGATAGAAAAGGATTCGGTGATCCTGCTGGAACAGCTTCGTACAATAGATAAACGCAGACTGAAGGATAAGGTATGCCACCTGGACGAGGGGATGCTGGGAAAAGTAAACCATGCCCTTGAGATCAGCCTGGAGCTTACGTTTTAAGGGCAGATTCCGAAAAAGGGCTTAAACCTTGACGAACTCTGTGGAAAGTGATATATTTTACCAGTAACTATGCGGTTAAACATATGAAATCTTGATTACAAAGGAGTTATTTTTAAAGAATGGAAGATGGCAGTAGTCTGCCCCTCTGGGGCGTAATTGTATTATTTATGCTGTTGTGGCTGAATGGGATTTTTTACGGTTTTGCAGCGGCAGTCAGAAACCTGAGTGAAAGCGAAACAGAAAAGCGGGCTCTTGAGGGCGATAAGAATGCGATTCTCCTGAAGTCCCTGATCGACAATCCGGGACAGTTCGTGAATGCGATCCCTCTGATCGTTATGACTTCCGGCATCTGCTTCGGCACTTTTCTTGTGCCATGGGCAGTTCATGCATCTCATCCGTACATAGAGCATATCCCGGCTTTGCTGCTGATAACGGCACTGTGCGTGATCCTGCTGGCAGGACTGGGAATCCTTACCTTCCGCCGGATCGGTACTTACCATCCTGAGAAATATGCCTACCGTTATTTAAAGGTCGTTAATTTTTTTGTGAAGCTTCTGTATCCTCTGACAATGTTTGTCACCTGGATCGCTCGTCTTGCTTCGATTCCTTTCGGCGTGGAATACAACCGTACGGAGGAGGCAGTGACAGAGGAGGAGATCATTTCCATAGTAGATGAGGCCCATGAGCAGGGCGTGATCGAAGAGAACGAGGCGGAAATGATCCAGAATATCATCTCCTTTAATGAGACAGAGGCGAAAGATATTATGACCCACCGGAAGAACGTGATCGCCTTTGATGAAGAAATCCTTCTTCAGGAACTGATCGATACCATTCTTGTGGAAGCGAACTCCAGATATCCTGTTTACGCAGGAAATATGGATAACATCAAGGGTATCGTCCATTATAAAGATGCATTGAAGTTTATGACGAAAAATTCCTGGGCGAAATTTAAGCCTTTAAAGGAAATTCCCGGTCTGATACGCCAGGCCGCCTTTATTCCCGAGACAAGAGGAATCGGCGATCTGTTCCACACCATGCAGGCAAAAAAGCTCCACATGGCTATTGTTGTGGACGAATACGGCCAGACCTCCGGTATTGTGACAATGGAAGATATCCTGGAGGAGATCGTTGGCGATATTCTGGATGAATACGATGAAGATGAAATTACTATCCGTACACAGAAGGACAATTCCCTGATCATTGACGGGCTTGCCTATCTTGAGGATGTGGCGGATGAGCTTGCCATTGACTTCGGCGATTCCGAATTTGAAACGCTGAACGGCTATCTCACCAATCTTCTCGGACACATTCCTACAAAAAAGGATATGGATACGGAAATCGTCACAAACGGATACCGCTTCGAAATCCTTTCCCTTGGAAATAAAACCATCGGCAAGGTTCGTGTAAGTAAAGCAAAATAATAAAATATAAAGTAATCACAAAAGGAGAAAAAAGATGTCAGGACATTCAAAATTTGCAAACATTAAACATAAGAAAGAAAAGAACGACGCAAAAAAGGGTAAAATTTTTACTGTGATCGGCCGTGAGATCGTTATGGCTGTTAAAGCAGGCGGCCCGGATCCGAATAATAACAGCAAGCTTCGCGACGTTATCGCAAAGGCAAAGGCAAACAATATGCCGAACGACACCATTGACCGTGGTATCAAAAAAGCCGCCGGCGCTGATTCCGCTGACGATTACGAAAAAGCCGTTTATGAAGGCTATGGCCCCAACGGAGTAGCTATCATCGTGGAAACTCTGACAGACAACAAAAACCGTACAGCCGGAAATGTTCGTAATGCCTTTACAAAGGGTAACGGAAGCATCGGAACACAGGGCTGCGTTTCCTTCATGTTCGACCAGAAAGGCCAGATCATCATCGACAAGGAAGAGTGCGAAATGGACGCTGACGAGCTGATGATGGTTGCACTGGATGCAGGAGCAGAGGATTTCAGCGAAGAGGAAGACAGCTTCGAGGTCATTACAGATCCGGATGATTTCAGCGCTGTATGCGAGGCTCTGGAAGCAGCAGGCGTACCGCTTCTTGAAGCTCAGGTAGCCATGATTCCTCAGACCTATGTGGAACTCACAGACGAAAAAGCCATCAAAGATCTTCAGAAGACTCTTGATCTCCTTGATGAGGACGACGACGTTACAGACGTATGGCATAACTGGGATGAATAATCCGAATTTACAGCAAGAAAAGGCAGACGGGATACATATTTATCCTGTCTGCCTTTTTTTGCTGATTTTTACAAAGTCTCATTTAAGGTTACCAGTCCCGGATGGTCATTAATAAAATATACAAACATTTCAATCGTCTCACTGACTGTCGGACGTCTGTCCATAACAGAACAGCCGGCAATGGCACACAGCTTTTCCTGTGCTCCGCAGTTCCAGGCGTGACGAATCAAAGTTCTCATATTTCTCTCCATACAGGCAGGTGTGGAAGGAACTGTCAAAGCAGCTTCGAGGTATAGCTTCCTGTATGCAGAAAGCTTATTCTCATCCTGACAGGCAATGCGGATACATTCCCGCAAAGTCCCATATCCTTTGTAATTTTCAGCAAAGTTACATCTTTTTAACAACTCGTCCATGTTCATTTTAAATCTCCTCCTACTTGTTATTCGGAATAGAGACCCCAAATATTTGATGTTTTTGGAAACTTTTTTAAAAAAATTGAAAAAAATATGTTTTCGACGAGTTGTTTGTCGGAATTTGTCGATATGTTTTCGTGACAAATAGAAAAATATATGCTACGCTATCCTCATAAAAATTCTATTTTCTATCCGGTTTTCGCCGGAAACTTCCCACATTTTAACAATGCAGCCGTATATGTCGGGGGACATATACCATATTTTTCCTTTAGGAGGTGATTCGTTCTGCACCCCGGTGCCCAAAAAAGAACATGGTTACTCATACTGGGTTACTTATTTTTCGTAGGCCTGCTGGATTATCCCTATGCGGCGCGGCTTTATAATTCCTGCATCCAGGGAAGATGCATTACAGCCTACGAAGAATCGATCAGAAACACAGATATCACAAAAGCCCGAAAAGCTGCCGAACAATACAACCGTTCCCTACAGGCAGGAGTCAGCAGTATCAAAGACGCTTTCGCAGATAACAGAACCTCGGACAGGGAATACCAGATGCTTCTGAGCGTTAATCCGGATCAGACCATGGGAAGCCTGCATATACCCAAAATCAGTCTCGATCTTCCCATCTACCACGGAACCTCCGAAGATGTCCTTCAGAAAGGAATCGGGCATCTGGAAGGAAGCTCCCTCCCCATTGGCGGAAGGGGAACGCACACCTGTCTGTCCGCCCACCGCGGGCTGCCCAATAAGAGGATGTTTACAAATGTCGATCTGCTGGAAAAAGGAGATCTGATTTATCTCCATGTCCTTGACAGAAAGCTTGCCTATGAAATTTTTGATATCCGTACAGTCCTGCCGGAAGATGTCTCCTATTTATCTGTAAAGAGTAAAGAAGATCTGATCACCCTGATCACCTGTACCCCTTACGGGATCAATACCCACCGCCTTTTTATTACGGGAAGAAGGGTTCCCTATGTCCCTCCTCCCCCGCAAAAGTCTGCAGTTTCCAAAAGCTGGTGGGCATTAAACTGGTATCTTCCGGTAACAGCTCTGCTTTTGTTTCTTCTGTTTTTCCTGTTATTTTCAAAAAGAAGGGAGTTTTTTTCATGAAAAAAGAACAATTCAGCCGCACTGCAGCTCTGTTTCTGCTGGCGGCAGCTACATCCTCCGGACTGTTTTCTGCTGTCTTTACCCCAACGGCAGCAGCCGGCAGTCCGATCATTACCAACACGCCCGGAAAGGGAACTCTTACCATTCATAAAACAGATACCTCCAGTCCGCCTAAAGCAGTTGGAGGAGCTGTTTACACAGCCTATCGGATCCTGTCTCTGACTCCCGGCTCTGAAACGGGAGAATTCGCCTCTTACTCTGTTATGGAACCCTACAGGGAGCTGTTTCATGAGAAAGGGATCACTGCGGATGCTCTGGGAAATTATTCTGCCTCACACCTGGAAGCTCTGATCACAGAGCTTGAAGTCCTAACAGCCAATGACAGCGGCACCGTATTTCCGGCAACAGCTTCAGAGACGGGGGAAACAAGCCTGGAGCTTCCCCTTGGATGGTACCTGATCGTGGAAACAAACGCCCCGGAGGGCTCCATCGCCACAGCCCCCTTTCTGGCAGCAATTCCCTCTACCAACAATCTGACTGTTCCCGGAGCGCCTCAGACAGAGGGCTCCGAATGGATCTACGATATTTTTGCAGCTCCCAAAGCCTCCCCCATCACCGTGGACAAAACCATTTCCAACGGGCAGGCTGAGCACGACAGCGCTTTTACAGCTTCCGGAACTTTCTTTTCCGGAAAAAACGAAACTGCTGCCTTAAATGACTATATACAATATTCCATTACAGCTGCAGTTCCTGCATATGGCCCCTCCTATTTTCATAAAAATGCAAGCCCTGTCTTTGAGCTCCTAGATACCATGAGCTCCGGGCTTACAATTCAAAATTCCGTGGAGCATCCTGTGACAGTGAGGACAGGAGAGAGGGTGATCCCTGAAAAGGAAGGAGATATCATCAACTACACTTTTACCGCAGCGCCCAAGGACGGCGAAGAGCCAGACCTTTCTATCAAATTTACAGATGCATTTCTTCAAAATGAAGCCTACAGGGGCAAAGAGGTCACAGTAAGCTATTATGCGAAGATCAACGAACAGGCAGTTATGGGTACGGAGGGAAATACAAATAATGTTGTTCTAAGTTATGAGAACAAACCGGGGCATACCATTACAGCAAGCCCGGAAAAGGACGATCCCTCGGTAATTCCGGATACCTATGTATACACCTACGGAATCGAAGTAGAAAAATTTTCAGAAGAAGCAAAGGCGCCGCTGCAGGGTGCAGAATTCAAGCTTTTTAAGGATAAAGCTATGACACAGGCTGTTTCAGGAACTGACGGAGAGGAGATACAGGTCACAGATTCCTCCGGTTCCCTGACTTTCCCCCGGCTGGATGCAGGAACCTATTATCTCAAGGAAGTCAAATCTCCATCCGGGTACAGCCTCCTGTCCAACCCTGTAAAAATCCAGATCATCCCCTCGAAAGACAGCGCCGGAAAGATAACAAACGGCAATTTTACTTTAACTGTTGACGGAAAACCTGTCAGCGAAACGGAAGGCTCTCATATTACAAGACTTTCCACAGCGAAAGGAATTGCTACCATCGCCATCGAAAATCATAAAGGCTTTTCCCTTCCTGCAACCGGCGGCTCCGGTATTGCCATCACTGTTCTGATTTCTGCTTCCGGCCTTCTGGTAATCACCATCTTTCTGCTCCGTTCTAAGAAGAAAGACAGGTGAGGACTTGAAACGATATCCTTATCTGGTTCTGCTTATGCTTTTTTTCCTTCCCCTGACCGTTCATGCACAGGAAGAAAGCATTCTGACAATCCGGCTGAAGGATCTGGGAACAGACCGGACAGGCGTTGTGTTTGAAATCTTCCAGGTTGGAAGGATCACCAAAGGACAGCCTGTAATCGACAGGGACTTCTCTGTGGAGAAGTATCCCCAAAAGGCCTGGGAATCTGACGAGGCTGCCCAAAAGATTTCCGCCCTTCTCACAGGGCAGCCTTACGGCTGTGCCATTACAGATACAGAAGGAACTCTTTCTTTTTCCTCTCTGGAGGATGGCGTCTATCTTGTACGCCAGTCCGGTTCCCAAAAGTATGGAACAATTTCTCCTTTCCTTGTCTATTTCCCTTGCCATGACGAGAATCGCAGCCTTCTCTATCAGCTGGAACTAGAGCCAAAGGCTTCCGTTTCCCAAAGACCTGATGAGGAAATTCCCTCTCATCCATCGGATAGCTCCCCAAAAAAGCCGGAGATTGTCCAGACAGGAGATACTTCCGCCTTCCTTTTGTTTACAGCAGAACTGCTTTGCTCCCTTTTGATCCTATGTATCCTTCCCACAATGAAGAAGAGAGGTGATAAAC
>DXXQ01000143.1 GCA_019416265.1 Clostridiales bacterium
GTTCTGGATGTGGGCTTCCGCACTTTTCGGTATGTGTACCAAATTCGCAGAGGTTACCCTTGCCGTTCATTTCCGCGAGAGAAACAAGGACGGCGAGCTTGTAGGCGGCCCTATGTACTACATAAAAAATGGTCTTAGCAAAAACTGGCAGTGGCTTGCCGTTCTCTTTTCCGCTTTCGGCGTACTCACAGTATTCGGAACCGGAAACGCCACCCAGGTAAACACCATCACCGCCTCCATCGATACCGCTCTTTTAAACTTCAACCTGATCTCCGAATCCTCTGTGGGAACACTGAACCTGATCATCGGTATCGTGATCACCGTACTGGTTGGTCTGATTCTTTTAGGCGGCATCAAACGTATTGGCAGGGTTACAGAAAAACTGGTTCCGTTTATGGCAGTTTTCTATATCATCCTTGCACTGGGGGTTGTACTTCTGAATATCAAACGCGTTCCGAATGTATTTTACCAGATTTTCTACGGTGCATTCAACCCCTCCGCAGTTACAGGCGGTATTGTGGGAAGCTTTTTCCTCAGTATGCAGAAAGGCGTTTCCCGCGGTATCTTCTCTAACGAAGCAGGTCTTGGTACCGGCTCTATCGCCCATGCCTGTGCAGACACTCAAAAGCCTGTCAAACAGGGCTTGTTCGGAATCTTTGAAGTATTTGCAGACACCATCGTGATCTGTACGCTGACAGCTCTTGTCATCCTGGTCAGCAATGTCCCGATCACCTACGGAGCTGCTGCCGGCGCAGAGCTTACGATCTCCGGCTTTACCTCCACTTACGGAAGCTGGGTATCTATCTTCACAGCCGTTGCCATGTGCTGCTTCGCCTTCTCAACGATTCTTGGATGGGGACTTTACGGCGCCCGCTGTATTGAATTCCTGTTCTCCTCCAAAGCAGTGAAGCCTTTCATGGTTGTATACTCTCTGGTTGCCATCCTCGGCGCAACTGTAGAGCTTGGACTCCTCTGGAGCATTGCGGAAACCTTTAACGGACTGATGTCCATCCCAAACCTTATCGCCCTTTTCCTCCTCTCAGGAACTGTGGTAAAACTGACAAAAGAATATTTCCAGGAAAAATAAATCTATTTTTCAGGCAAAAAAGTGCCGGACGCAGATCATATCTGGGTCCGGCTGTTTTTTCTCAGCGTGCATTTTCAATATGTGTCTTTTTTCTTCGTAACGCTTTCCAGCACGATTTCATAAGCCTCTCTGTAGGAAATCCCCTGCTCCTTGCTCAGGCGGGCTGCGCTTTCATACTCCGGATAGCAGTACTGTTCTCCGTGGAAGGTGCAGACTTTAATCTGCGCTGTCCCCAGAGGTGTCTCCACTGTGCGCTGTTCCCTTTTCAGAACAGTCCTTTCCATTCTTGTATAGCGAATGCCGATGGTCGTGGTTTCCCGAAAAATAATCTCCTGTAAAGCCTCCATATCCTCTTCCCTGCAGATAACGTTTAAAACCCATGCAGGGCGGTTTTTCTTCATATAAGCCGGGATATAGTGAACGTCCCTTGCTCCTGCCTTCATCAGCTTTTCCAAAACGAACCCCAGCACTTCTCCGCTGCAGTCATCGATATTTGTCTCCATTTTTATGATCGTATCTTTTTCTCCGGACTGCTCTTCTCCTGCTTTCTCTTCTATGAGCATGGCACGGAGAATTCCCGGACAATCATACTTACGTTTCCCTGCGCCGATCCCGATTTTACTGATGGCAAAATCCCTCGGAAGCTTGTCAGAGGTCTTTACTGCAGCCGCAATCGCTGCCCCGGTAGGTGTCACAAGCTCTCCCTGTACCTCTGTAAGCTGCAGATTCAGATGGTTTGCACTTACAATATTCGCAACTGCAGGTACCGGAACAGGAAGGATCCCGTGCTGACAGCGGACTGTGCCTCTTCCCTCACATAATACGGGAACAATCACCTCATCTATCCCAAGATCATCCAGACAGACTGCTACAGAAACAATATCCACAATAGAATCCACAGCTCCCACCTCATGGAAGTGTACATCCTCCACCGGAACTCTGTGGGCCTTCGCCTCCGCCTGTGCAAGCACTTCAAAGATTCTCAGGGCAAGCTCCCTTGCGCGGGGCGTCATCTCTCCCCTGTGAATGATTTCGCGGATTTCCTTTATTCCCCTGTGAATATGCCTGTGTCTGTCATGACTGTGGGAATGTGTTTCCTGTGCAGAATGCTCCTGTTCCTGATGGGAACGTCCGTATTCACTGCCTCCGGCTTCACGGTGGAGATGCTTCTGCCCCTCATGTCCATGGAGATAAGCCATATCGTGGTCATGGTTATCCTCCTCCAGCACCACATCAAAGTCACAGGCATCGATTCCGGATTTTAAAACCCGTCCTGTCTTTATCTTAAATCCCGGCAGCTGCAGACTGGAAAGCACCTTTTCCAGAACTGTCCTGTCTGCTCCCAAATCCAGCAGAGCCGCCACTGTCATATCTCCGCTGATTCCGGAATAGCACTCTAAATATAACAATTTCTTCATCAGTCAACTTTTCTCCCGCTTAATATCTTTATTTTTATAACAAAATCATTGTTCATTGCTTTTCCCTTCCCCGGTACCGGCTGCAAGACGGTTGATCTGCGTCGCCATATAGCCGGCGCCGTAGCCGTTATCAATATTCACAACCGCAATTCCGTTTGCACAGGAATTGATCATGGTCAAAAGAGCAGACAGCCCGTTCAGACTTGCCCCATAGCCTACAGAGGTAGGAACAGCAATGACCGGATTCTTTACCAGACCGCCCAGAACACTTGCCAGAGCCCCCTCCATTCCTGCAACAGCCACTACGCAGTTAGCCCTCTGGATCTCCTCCAGTCTGGAAAAAAGCCTGTGCATCCCGCTGACTCCCACATCGTAAATCCGCTCCACTGCAGACCCGAAATATTCCGCTGTCTGGGCAGCTTCCTCTGCCACCGGAATATCCGCAGTGCCGGCCGTACATATAACAATCTTTCCCACACGGATTTTCTCTTTCTTTTCAATCTTGATAATACGGGAAACCGGATCGTATTCCACCTGGGGAAAATGGTTTCGGATCATCTCATACTGTCCCTGGGACGCGCGGGTTCCGAATACCTCCCCGTCTTCCTGGTAAAGCCGTTCAAAAATCCGAAGAAGATGCTCGTCTGCCTTTCCGCTGCAGTAAATCACCTCTGCAAAACCGGTTCTCTCCCTGCGGCTGGTATCCAGCTTGGCATAGCCCATCTCTCCATAGCTTTCTTCTTTTAATATTTTTTCTGCATCTTCCACAGTTATGGAACCGTTTTTTACCTCTTCCAGAATCTGCTGCAACGTCATATCATTATCCCTTTCCAAACCAGTCTCTTTTTCCACTGGTATTCTGTCATTTACTATACTACTATAACAAAGACGATTTTTCAATTAAAAAACAGTTCCGTGTCTTGCAGATCAACTGCCCGCGGAACTGTTCCTCATATTTTTTATTTTCTTTTTAAGATCAGGGACTCATATGGTCTTAAATATCCTTCTGCAAAGGCATCCATATCCTCATAATTTCCTAAAAGCTTCTCATAATCCTCAACCTTTCTTTTGTCCTCTTCTCTTCCATCCCATAATTTCTTTTTCTCTCCGGACAAATTGCTGTACACTACGATTTCGTCCTCTTCCCATACTCGCCTGTAAGCAAAAATAAGAGCATCCTTTTCATCCAGGAATTCAATTTTTCCAAGAGATACCGCTTTTTCCTTTTTTCGGATTTCTATGAGCTTCCGATAGTACCATAAAACAGAAGTCTCATCTCTTATCTCTGCTTCCACATTGATGTTTTCCCTATGCGCCGGAAGGGAAATCCATGGCTGTCCCTGGGAAAAGCCTGCGTTTTTTTCACCGTTCCACTGCATTGGTGTCCGTCCGTTGTCCCGGGAACGCTCATTGAGAATGTGCAGCGCCTCTTCCTTTGTTTTCCCATGCCCGGTCATGATCCCGTAATAGTTGATACTTTCCACATCTCTGTACTGGCTGATATCCGTAAAGTGGGCATTTGTCATTCCCAGCTCTTCCCCCTGGTAAATATAAGGGGTTCCGCGCATCATGTGAACCATTGCCGCAAGCATTTTTGCAGATTCTTTCCAGTAGGTCGTCTCATCTCCCAGACGGGAAACAATCCTCGGCTGATCATGGTTGCACCAGAAAACCGCATTCCATCCTCTGTTTTTCTCCATTCCAAGCTGCCAGGTCTTTAAGATTTCCGTAAGTTTTTCGTAGTCTGTAGGCTGGATCTCCCACTTTTCCCCATTCTTATAGTCCGCTTTGAGATGATGAAAACTAAAGCACATGGACAGTTCTTTTTCCTCCGGATCTGTATAGCGGATTCCGTTCTCAAGGGTGGTGGACGACATTTCTCCCACTGTCACCATGTCTCCGATCCCTGTGTCCCGGACAAGCTCCTTGAGGTACTCGTGAACATGGCTTCCGTCTGTATAAAACCGCCTTCCATCTCCCTGATGATCGTCTTTAAATTCCTCAGGCTTTGAAATCAGGTTTACCACATCAAACCGAAAACCCTTTACCCCTTTTTCTTTCCAGAAGCCGATCACCTTCTTCAGTTCTTCCCTGACCTCAGGGTTTCTCCAGTTGAGATCTGCCTGTGTTTTATCAAAAAGATGGAGATACCATTTTCCCAGGGAAGGAACATATTCCCATGCGCTTCCGCCGAATTTGGACACCCAGTTGCAAGGCGGCGTGTCCGGGGTTCCGTCCCTGAAAATATAATAATCCTGATATTTTTGCTCCCCTGCAAGGGCTTTTTGGAACCATTTGTGTTCTGTGGAGGTATGGTTGAACACCATATCCAGCATGATTCCGATTCCCCTTTTTTCTCCCTGGAAAATCAGTTCCTCCAGATCCTCCATTCTGCCGAAGCGGGGGTCTATGCTGCAGTAATCGGCAATGTCATATCCGTTGTCTCTCTGAGGAGATACGAAAAAAGGAGTCATCCAAAGATAATCGATTCCGAGCCATGAGAGATAATCCAGCTTCTCAATGATTCCTCTTAAATCCCCGATCCCGTCTCCGTCAGCATCCCGAAAGGACTTCGGGTAGATCTGATAAACAACCTTATCTTTAAAACTGCTCATATTCTCCTCCTACTCAACACTGATGATTTCCGTACTGCCGGCTTCCCCGTGGATTCCGGTGTGAAATGCGATGATCTTTCCTTCTCCCGGATCTGTGACAACACAGATCGTCACATCTGAAAGCCCGGCTTTTTTAATTTTTTCCCTGTCAAACTGAATCAGGGGATCTCCAGCCTTCACCCTGTCGCCTTCTTTGACGAAACAGGAAAATCCGTCTCCCTTCATGCTGACTGTATCAAGCCCTACATGGAGCAGAAGCTCGATCCCCTGGTCAAGCGCCAGACCGCAGGCATGTCCGGATTCCTCCATCACTGTGATGACTCTGCCGTCTGCAGGAGCGTAAACCATGTTAGTTTCCGGTCGGATGGCAAGCCCTTCTCCCATAATTCCTTCTGAGAAAACGCCGTCTCCCACCTCTTTTAATGAAATGACCTCTCCGGTCAAAAAAGCTTTTAATCCTTTATTTGTTCCTGTTTCTTCTGTTTTTTCCGATTCCTCTGCTTGGGGATTTCTCTCTGATGGAGTCATCTTTCTTTTTCCTGTAAAGACAGTCAGAAGGAAGGGCACTGCAATGGCTGCTGCCATACTTGCGGCAAATGAAAGCATATACTGAGGCTGAATCGATAAGATTCCAGGTATTCCTCCTACGCCGATGGCATTTGCCGTTGTCCCTGTAGACACACAGATCACTGCGGAAACAGCGGAGCCGATCATACCGCATACAAAGGGAAATCCTGCTTTTAAGTTAACGCCGAAAATTGCGGGCTCTGTAACTCCCAGATAACAGGAGATACAGGAAGGAACATTTACTTCCTGGGCGCGGGCATTCTTTCTCTGAAGATAAATCATTCCAAGAACTGCAGATCCCTGTGCAATATTGGATAATGCGATCATCGGCCACAGCATGGTTCCGCCGTAATCTGCGATCAGCTGCAGATCAATGGCATTGGACATATGATGAAGCCCTGTAATGACAAGCGGTGCGTATACAAGACCGAAGACTGCCCCGAATACCACTTTAAAGGAGCCTGTGATTCCTGCATATACTACGCCAGAAATGGCAGAACCGATTTTCCAGCCGATGGGGCCCAGTACAAAGTGAGCAGCCATTACTGCCAGAACAAGACTGCAGAAAGGAACCACAACCATAGATATTACCTGAGGTGTTATGCGCCGGAAAAACTTTTCCAGATAGACCAGACAGAACGCCGCCATGATCGCCGGAAGCACCTGTGCCTGGTAACCGATCATATTTACCTTTACAAATCCGAAATCCCAGACCGGAATGTCTGCTGCCGCCGTAGTCGCAACAGAGTAGGCGTTGAGAAGCTGTCCGCACCTCTCCAGAAGGGACTGATATCGCAAAGAGTTTTTGTTCCGTTTTCAAAAAGATACATACTGTCGATACAGTTTCTAAAGCCAAGAATCAGACCTCCGGTGATGATTGCCGGAAGTCCGTTATCTGGACGGAAAAGCCCTGATCCTGGATGTAAATATGTTCCTCAAAGAAAAGGTTCCGGGACTGACTCCGGAAATCTGCCAGAAATCCGTTTACGATTATATTGAAGATCAGCTTCATATGCAGATCGTGACCAGTAAGCGGACGATCACTGTGGAGCATGCCTCCCAGATCGACGAGCAATATCTGGAATTAAAGGATTATGACTGTCTGGCTGTGGTGACCAGCCAGACCTTTAATGCAGAGGGAATTATGTTTGAATACACCCAGTCCCGCCACCGCCCTGACTATTTTTGTTTCCAGGATACTGCTTCCAGAAAACGTACCTGATTTGTTTTATCAGTCAGCAAAAGCCGGAATTCTTTTACGAATTCCGGCTTTTATTTTTCAGAAACAGGATTCCTCCAACTGCCGCTGTCAAAAGCTCTGTCACAGGAAAGGTCATCCAAAGACCTGTCATTTTCCAGATTTCAGACATCACAAAGGCCAGGGGAATCATAAGAATAAATCCTCGCAGAGATGAGAGGAGGTTGGCAGGTCTCACCCTGTCAGAAGCCATAAAATAAATGGCAAGGACGATGTTAAAGCCTGCAAAAATTCCCCCTGTAAAATACAGCTTCAGCCCCTCTTCCGCAATTTTCTGCAGCAGTTCATCGGCTTCGCTGTTAAAAATACCCACGATTCCTTCCGCTCCGAAAAAGACTCCCCCGTAGATCAGAACTGACAGGAGCCCCACTGTGAGCAGAGCGTACCGGAATATTTTTTTGATTTTATCCTGCTGCCTCATACCGTAATACCGGCTGATCAGAGGCTGGATCCCCTGTCCGATTCCCGTATAGATCGCGATCATCACAAGGGAAAGATTGGCGATCACGCCATATGCTGCCACTCCTGTATTTCCCTGAAGCTTCAGCATGATCACATTGAAGACCAGGATTACAATACCCGAGGACATCTCTCCGATCAGGGAGGACATTCCGCCTCCGAAGATATATCCCAGCACCCTTCCTTCCGGCTGCGTTTTCACAAAATGGAAATTATTTTTCTTCTTAAAATAGTGGGACGACAGGATACAGAGCCCGATCACCGGCGACGATCCTGTGGCAAATACTGCGCCGAACATTCCCCACCCGAAAATAAAAATAAACACATAATCCAGTACAATGTTGGAGAGACTGCTCACCAGCATTGCCGTCATGGAAAGCTGCGGTTCCCCGTCATTTCTCACAAAACAAACAAAGACATCGTTGAGGAGAAACATCGGTGCAAACAGGAGCATGGTTCTGAGATAGGTGGTACACATCCCAAGAACAGCTTCGTCCGCTCCCAGAAGAAGGGATATTTTTTCTGCAAAAAAACCTCCTGCCGCCATGTAAAACGCAGCAAAAACAAGGGCTGTTAAAACCGTGTGCGTGAAGACAACGCTGCCTTTTTCATTTTTCCCCTGCCCCTTCAGCATGGAATATCTGCTGGCTCCGCCCATACCGAGCATAAGCCCGCAGCCATGCATCAGATTGTATACAGGAATAATAAGATTCAGGGCCGTCAGTCCGTCGCTTCCCAGCCCCTGTGCAATAAAAAATGTGTCTGCCAGAATGTAGCAGGAAATCCCGATCATTCCCAGCACATTTAACGTTACATATCGGATAAATTCCTTTAAACAATGTTCCTTATTCATGAATCACCTCTAAAAAACTACCTGCACCAGAAACATATAGATTACCGTTCCCCCGGCAATACTGAGAAGGGTATTTCGCCTCCACAGGTGCAAAAGCACCACAGTCCCTCCCCCCAGAAGCTCGCAGATCCCGTGAGGCGGGGCAAGGAGATTTACATTTTTCAGGCAGTAAACCACCAGCATTCCCATGATCGCATAGGGCAGAACCCCGGACAGGTAAGTAATATACGGCGGTGTTTTTTTCTTTCCCCCAAACACCAAAAAGGGGATAAAACGAAGAAAAGCTGTCACTCCTGCGATTACAGCTACCATCAGGATTCCTTGAAATTCAGTCATTTTTTTGCCCCGCTTTTTCCTTTTTTTCGAAGCAGTCCCTCATAAGGGTGAGAAGAACCGTGATCGCAGCCATTGCCGGAATCACAAATCTGTCCGGCCCGAAGATTACAAGGCATACCACAGAGGCAGCAACTCCCGTCACAGCGCTTATGTGGTTCTTCGTGCTCTTCCACTGTTCCGTAAATACAACAAGAAAGAGCGCAGTCATGGCAAACTCGATTCCTTCCGTATTGAAGGTAAAAAGGCTTCCCACAAGGGATCCGGCCACGCTTCCGGCCACCCAGTAGCACTGGTTAAAAAATGATACCAGTAAATAATATTTCGTCTGATCCACTCCCCGTGGAACGTTTCCGCTGCAGACCAGAGAATAGGTTTCGTCTGTCAGGGAAAAGATCAGATAGGGCTTCGCAGCTCCCGTATCCCTGTATCTCTCGATCATGGATATTCCATAGAAAAGATGCCTTGCATTGACCATCAGGGTCATAATCGCTGCGGAGATAAGGGATGCGCCTCCTGTGAGAAGGTCAATGGCAACATACTGCATGGACCCTGCATAAATGAACAGACTCATTGCAAGAGCCCAGAAAACTCCATATCCCTTTGTCTCAAGAAGGACTCCGAATCCCATCCCCAGGACAAGGTAGCCTGCCATAACAGGAAGGGACTGCCGAAACGCATATTTTCCTGTTATTTTCATTCCATTTCCCTTACCGCTGTTTCAAGCAGCTCCCGGATGGGAAGCTTCTGGGGACAGATTTCTTCACACTGGCCGCACTTCACACAGTCAGAGGCTTTTCCTCTTTCCTTCGTTACATTTTCATAATATTTCTGTGCATCCCAGCCCTTATAAACCTTCTTTTTGTTCATCCCGGCAAAAAGATCCGGAATCCCAATGTGCGCGGGACAGCCGTCTACACAGTAGCGGCATGCTGTACATGGGATCAGATTTTTGGATGCAAAAATTTCCTGTACCCGCCTTACAGCCGCCTGTTCTCTTTCGTCCAGAGGTTTAAATTCTTTCATATAGCTTACATTATCCCGAAGCTGTTCCAGATTGCTCATACCGGAAAGAACCATCATCATCCCTTCAAAGCCCGCTGCAAAACGGATGGCATAGCTTGCCGGACTTCCTCCCTGAAGCTCTTCCAGAACAGCCGCCGCATCATCGGTGAGATTAACCAGGCTTCCGCCCTTTACCGGCTCCATAACAATGACAGGCTTGCCCATTCTGCGGCAGACCTCATAGCATTTCCTGCTCTCCACAGAAGGTGATTCATAGTCTGCGTAGTTAAACTGAATCTGCACAACCTCGATCTGGGGATATTCCGTTAGAATCTGCTCCAGCACCGCTGCCTTATCGTGGAAGGAAATTCCCACATGTCTGATCTTTCCCTCCTCCTTCAGGGCAAAGGCGGTTTCATAGGCTCTGCATCTTTTAAATTTTTCAAACCACTGTGCATTTTGCGCATGCATCAGATAAAAATCAAAATATTCCACGCCGCAGGCTTTTAACTGTGACTGGAACAAGGGGCGGATATCCTCCTCTTTCTCGAAATAATTTCCGGAAAGCTTATCTGTCAGAACATAGCTTTCTCTGGGATAACGCCCTGCAAGACACTCCCGGATCGCAGGCTCGCTCTTTTCGTTGATGTAGCCGTGGGCTGTGTCAAAATAGTTGAAGCCTGCATCCATGAATTCATCGATCATTTTTTTAAACTGTTCTTTGTCAATCTCTTCCCCGATCATCGGCAGACGCATACAGCCGAAGCCGAAGTTTTTCTTTACTTTATCCATCTTATCCTCCTTGTTTTTTCCCAGGCAGCAGATACCCCTACTCTGTTTCATACATTGTTCTTGTCAGATCCTTAACCCATCCGTATTTCCTGTAGTGGTACATAACCCAGGGGATTTTTCCCACCTCGTCAAGACAGGTACAGGCATAGACCACCAGCACCGGCCAGTGGAAAAAGAAGGTGCCTGCAGCCGCCAGAGGAACCGCGATTCCCCACATACATACTGCCAGACTGTAAACATCAAACATGGTATCTCCTCCTGCTGCAAAGATACCGTTTATGACAATGGTATTGACTGCCCTTCCAATCATATA
Organism: Clostridiales bacterium; assembly: GCA_019416265.1. GTDB lineage: Bacteria > Bacillota > Clostridia > Lachnospirales > Lachnospiraceae > Blautia_A. Next base: position 10,701 of record DXXQ01000143.1, read on the forward strand.
TACCGCCATAATCACCATCATTCCGATCAGATAATCGCCGGCTGTTTCAGAAAGCTTCACAAACTTCAGCACAAGAGGCGTTGCGGCAAGCATAATTCCGGTGGACAGAAAGCCGCAGAGAAACGCCAGCTTCACCAGTCTGTCGCCGTACAGCTTTCCGCGTTTCATGTTGCCGGAGCCCAGCTCATTTCCCACCATGATACCGCCGCCGCTTGCAATACCGTTGCAGAAGCAGCAGATCAGATCCCGGACTACTGCAGCCACGGAGTTTGCTGCAGCCGCATCTGTCCCCATATGTCCCATAAATGCTGTATAGGAGGTAAACCCGATCCCCCAGAACAGGCTTCCCCCGAGAAGGGGAAGGGCACATCTGCGAAAATCTGCCGCAAGAACCGGAATCCTCTTTGTAAAACGGTGCCAGTTGGGACTGATATACCCTTCTCTTCCGGAGTCCCAGATACACCAGACAAGCTCTATCACTCTGGAAATCAATGTTGCCAGAGCCGCGCCTTTTACCTCCATGGAAGGGAGCCCGAACAGGCCGAAAATAAAGACTGCGTTGAGTATGATATTAATGACCACCGCGCAGGAGCTGACAAGGGCTGTCTGCGACGCATGTTCGCTGACCTTCATCACTGCCAGATAACACTGGGAGACGCCGGTGAGAAGATAAGACCAGCCTGCAATCTGAAGATATTTCACTCCAATGGCAATCAGGGCCTCCTCGTTGGTAAAAAGCCGCATCAGATATTTCGGAAAACCGACACAGCCTATAAAGAACAGGAGGGAAACAACAACGCAGCAGCGCAGAGTCATACAGAAAAGATCGTTGACTGTCTGCTTATCCCCCTTTCCCCAGTACTGTGCTCCAAGGATTCCAAAGCCTGAGACAAAGGCTGTGAGGATCATGTTCTGTACAAACTGAATCTGGGTGGCCAGAGATACCGCAGCCATGGCATCCTGATCGAAGCTTCCCAGCATAATGGCGTCCGCAGCCGCAACAAGAGCCAGCATCAGACTCTGCAGGGCAATGGGCACGGTCAGCCGAAACAGCTTCCCGCAAAAAATTTTGTCCGCAAATATATGGTCTTTCATCTTTTGAAACCTTTCTGAAAAAAATTATCTTTCGGGGTATAAATAACGTCTGGACTTCCCATACTATAACTGTTCATTGAATCCCCCTTCACTTCAATGAACCTTCACAAAAGAAGAAATAAAAGTGTATTTCTAAAGTACACTCCTTATATCCTCCCCTTAAAAAGGCGCGGAAAACCTGTATCTCCAGATTTTCTGCGCTTTCCTTTTTTTATCTGACACCCAGTTTTTCAAGCTCTGATGCCGCCTGTTTAAGATCCTTAAATACAATGGCTTTCATTCCGGCCCTGACCGCTGCTTCACAGTTATCAGCCCTGTCGTCCAGGAATACGGATTTTTTCGGATCCAGATGATACCTGTCTATCAGAAGCTGAAAGATTTCCTGTTCCGGCTTGATCACCTTCACATCACAGGAAAACACTTCTCCGTCCATATTTTTCAGAAAACTCATGTTTTTCTTTGTCTGCTCCAGCATATAGGTACTGTAATTGGACAGGATATAAAGGTGGTATCCCTTTTCCTTCAAATATTTCGTCCAGGTCTGGGCATAATCCATCTCCTGAATACATTCAGAGGAACGTCTCATGACCTCCCGGATCTCCTCTTCGTATTCCGGCGCTGACGCCGCCATTTTGTTTACATACTCCCTTTCCGGAAGATCGGACCTGTCCCGCTCATTCCATGTCTGGCTTCTGAAAACCGCATCTGCAATTTTTTCATATTTTTCTTTCGGGAAACCAAAGCTTTTCAGATAATCCTCCCATCCGAATTTCACCAGTACGTTTCCTACGTCAAAAACAATATTCTCAATCTCTTTCTCTTCCTGCGGCTTCTTTTTTCCCCAGATTTTATAAGCCATACCAAAGGCGTATAAAAGAATGGGAAAAACGATGGCAGTCATCAGCGCCGCTTTAAATGCGTTCTGAGAATTTTCCCCGCTTCCGAAGGCAAATACCATGGGAATGCAGAAAACAGCCAGTATCACAAGGATTCCCAGAATCGCCCCAAATCGTTTAAAATTTTTCATATCTCTCCTTTAACACGTTTCCTTTCTTCTCCGTAACACACTTCACGCCGGAGCGAAAAAGCCCCGGCGTAACTGTATGTTTATTTATTTCTGAAGATTATATCATTTCTTCCCGGACCATTGGAAATCATGGTGATCGGGAATCCGATCTGTTTCTCTACGAATTCAATATAATTCCGGCAGTTCTCCGGAAGGTCTTCGTATTTTTTGATTCCTCTGATGTCGCATTTCCATCCCGGAAGCGTTTCAAAAACAGGTTTCGCCTTTTCAAGCTTCACAGTAGTCGGGAAGTCTGTCGTCACCTCGCCGTCAATCTCATATCCCGTACATACGGGAATCTCGTCCAGATATCCCAGCACATCGAGAACCGTAAAGGCAACGTCTGTCGTTCCCTGCATACGGCATCCGTATTTGGATGCTACACAGTCGAACCATCCCATACGTCTTGGACGGCCTGTAGTAGCTCCGTATTCTCCGCCGTCTCCTCCCCGTCTGCGAAGCTCATCTGCCTCCTCGCCGAAGATTTCGGAAACAAAGGCTCCAGCTCCTACTGCGCTGGAATATGCCTTACACACTGTGATGATCTGCCTGATCTCATATGGAGGAAGTCCTGCTCCAATGGCACCGTAAGCAGCCAAGGTGGAGGAAGAGGTTACCATAGGATAGATTCCGTGATCCGGATCCTTCAGAGAACCAAGCTGTCCCTCCAGAAGGATCTCTTTTCCCTCTTTCAGTGCATTCCACAGATACAGAGAAACGTCACATACATAGGGTTCTACCATTTTCTTATATTCCATCAGCTCTGTAAACAGGGCTTCTGCATCGAGAAGGGGTTTGTGATACAGATGCTCTAACAGGACGTTCTTTGTCTCGCAGACTCTGTTCAGCTTTTCTCTTAAATGCTCTTCATCAAAAAGCTCGCTTACCTGGAAACCGATCTTTGCATATTTGTCTGAGTAAAACGGAGCAATTCCTGATTTGGTAGAGCCAAAGGATTTCCCTCCCAGACGTTCCTCCTCATACTGGTCGAAAAGGATATGATAGGGCATCACCATCTGCGCTCTGTCTGAAATGAGAATCTTCGGAGCCGGAACGCCTCTGTCTACAATTTCGTTATATTCTTTAAAAAATACAGGAATATTCAGCGCAACGCCGTTTCCGATCACACTTGTTGTATGACCGTAGAACACTCCTGACGGCATTGTGTGAAGAGCAAATTTGCCATAGTCATTGACAATGGTATGGCCTGCATTTGCACCACCCTGGAATCTTACGATAATGTCTGCTTTTTGAGCAAGCATGTCGGTAATTTTGCCTTTGCCTTCGTCTCCCCAGTTTGCACCAACTACTGCTTTAATCATAATAATTTTCCTCCTTGTGCCTGCGGCACACTCTTGTGAAAAGCATCTGTTATCTGTTATAACGCCTTTATGGCTGAACCGAAATTATTCTGCAAAGATCAGACATTGATTTCTGCTGTCATTCCCAGAAGCTCTTTCCGTTCTTCCAGAACAGGCTGAACCACTTTCGCAATAAATGCGGCTGTCTGCTCTTTGGCGCGTCCCACATATTTGGATGGGTCCATGGTCTTCTGAAGTTCTTCCAGAGTCAGGTTAAAGGCAGGGTCTGCGGCGATCAGTTCCAGAAGGTTGTTCTCCTTGCCTTCCACCTTTACATTTCTGCCTGCTTCCATGGAAAGCTCACGGATGCGCTCATGAAGCTCCTGACGGTCACCGCCTGCTTTTACCGCATCCATCATAATGTTCTCTGTTGCCATAAACGGCAGCTCGGACATGAGACGTTTCTCAATAACCTTTGGATATACAACCAGTCCGTCTACAACATTTAAGCACAGATCCAGGATTCCGTCGATGGCAAGGAAGCCCTCGGGAACGCTGAGGCGCTTATTTGCGGAGTCATCCAGCGTTCTTTCAAACCACTGTGTCGCGGATGTGATAGCCGGATTTAAGGCATCTACCATTACGAATCTGGAAAGGGAAGCAATACGCTCGCTTCTCATAGGATTTCTCTTGTATGCCATGGCAGAAGAACCGATCTGGGATTTCTCAAACGGCTCCTCCACTTCCTTGAGATGCTGGAGAAGACGGATATCGTTGGACATTTTATGGGCGCTTGCCGCAATTCCCGCAAGAACATTCAGTACACGGGTATCCACTTTACGGGAGTAGGTCTGACCGGATACCGGATAACACTCTTTAAATCCCATCTTCTGAGCGATCATCGGGTCGATCTTGTCAATCGTCTCCTGATTTCCGTCGAAAAGCTCCAGGAAGCTTGCCTGGGTGCCTGTTGTTCCCTTGGAGCCCAGAAGCTTCATTGTGCTGAGCACAAATTCAAGGTCTTCCAGATCAAGAAGGAATTCCTGGGTCCACAGAGTCGCACGTTTTCCTACGGTTGTAGGCTGTGCCGGCTGGAAATGTGTAAACGCCAGTGTAGGCTGATCTTTATATTTATCTGCAAATTTAGAAAGTTCTGCAATTACGTTTACCAGCTTCTTACGAACAAGCTTCAGGGCCTCTGTCATGACAATGATATCTGTATTATCACCTACATAGCAGGAAGTTGCTCCCAGATGAATGATTCCTTTTGCCTTCGGGCACTGTACGCCGTAGGCATATACATGGGACATAACGTCATGGCGTACCTGACGCTCACGCTCTTTCGCCACCTCATAGTTGATGTCGTCTGCATGTGCCTTCAGTTCATCGATCTGCTCCTGCGTAATGTTAAGACCAAGCTCTTTCTCTGTTTCCGCAAGGGCGATCCACAGTCTTCTCCATGTACGGAATTTCATATCCGGGGAAAAAATGTACTGCATTTCTTTGCTTGCGTAACGCTCTGATAATGGACTTACATATCTGTCTGTACTCATTCTTCACTCTCCTGATTCACATTCTAATAATTATAAGTATAGGAAACAATTATCCGCCCAAATTATATAACATCACCTGTCTAAAATCAACATGAATCTTCTTGTATCCATCACACAAAATTTTGGCTTGTATGCCTCGGGATTTTGGCATATATATGCCCAAACACCTCGCGGGACAGTGCCGTGTAAACAGTAACTTATTGTCTGCCGTTCTTATCCCTGATGGAATTTGCCCAGGAATTCCTTCATCCTGGCATTTCCGGATGCAAAGACCTCCTGGGGAGTGCCTTCCACTGCGATCACGCCTTTGTCCATAAAAATAATGTGGTCCGAAATATCTCTTGCAAAGGTCATCTCATGGGTGACGATCACCATGGTAATGTGCTCCGCAGCAAGATCTTTGATAACCTTGAGGATTTCCCCTGTAAGCTCCGGATCAAGCGCAGAAGTCGGTTCATCAAAAAACAGGATTTTGGGATTCATGCACAGAGCCCTTGCAATGGAAACTCTCTGCTGCTGTCCGCCGGAAAGCTGGAACGGATAGGCCTTTTCCCTGTCTGCAAGCCCCATCTTTTTCAGCAGAGCTCTTGCCTGGGCGTAAACCTCTTCTTTCTTTCTCTTCTGCACACGGATGGGTGCATCGGTAATATTTTTCATCACGGAAAAGTGCGGAAACAGATTAAAATTCTGAAATACCAGTCCTACCTCTCCCTCTTTCACGATTTCGCCGCTGTCTGCCTGCTCAAGCCCTGTCGCGCATCGCAGAAGGGTGGATTTGCCGGAACCGGAGGGACCGATGATGCTCAGCACCTCTCCCTCCTCCACGCTCAGGGAAATGTCTTTTAAAACCTCCAGCTCCCCAAAGCTTTTTTTGATATTTTTCATCTCAAACAATTTCATAACAACTGTCCTCTCTTCTGTCAGCGGTAATAATTCAGCTTCTGCTCGATTTTTTCCATAACCACTGCAACCACCAGATTAAAGATATAGTAAAAGATCGCCGCGATGGCAAAAGGCACCATAGTCGTCTGTGCGCTGGCAATCTGTTTGGCAATGGTAAACATTTCCATGACCGCTACAACAAAGGCAAGGGAGGTGTCCTTGACAAGGGTGATCACCTCATTGGTCACAGAAGGAAGAATCCGTTTGATCACCTGGGGCAGAATAATGATAAAGAAGGTCTGCGCCTTATTGTAGCCCAGAATCTTCGCTGCTTCATACTGCCCCACAGACATGGATTCAATTCCTCCTCTGTAGATTTCCGCAAAATAAGCCGCATAATTAATGGAAAACGCGATAAATGTGGCAATCAGGCTGTATCCCCTGGAAATTCGGATGCCGAAAATAAAATACGGTCCGAAATAGACGACCATGAGCTGCAGCATCAGAGGAGTTCCTCTCATTATGGATATGTAGCCTGCCACAAGAGCGCGGATGACCGAATTTCTGGACATCCTTCCGAAGCAGATCAAAAGCCCCAGCGGCAGGGAAAAGATCAGGGTAACCATAAAAATTTCCACGGATACTCCCATTCCGCCTGCAAGCTGGCGCATCATAACACCTATAGACATACAAATTTTCCTCCTGTAACACCATATGACAGAGGGTATAACATACCCTCTGTCATATGTGATTTTCTATCCTGTAAAATTTCTGTCATATATCATTCCGTCTTTATATGACACGGTCATCCGGCTTATTCTTTCCAGATTCCTGTATGACTGCGGCATGAAAACAGCCGCCTGGAATCATTCTGCTTCCTCTGCCGGAGCCTCCTCTGTTTCCTCTGAAGGCGTTTCTTCCTCAGCAGCCTCTGCTTCGGCATCCTCTCCAAGGCAGAGCATATCATCCACTTCATATTTCTCAGCAAGCTCTGTCACATCTCCTGCCTCATAAAGCTTCATCACTTCTGCCCAGACCGTATCTCTGAGTTCTTCGTTTCCCTTTGCAAAACCAATGCCGTACTGCTCGCTCTGGATCGGCTCTTCCATGATCACATACTTGCCTTCTTCTCTCTGGGCAAGCTGGTATTTCGCAACACCGATGTCAACGGCAATGGCATCTGCCGCTCCGGAATCAAGATTCATAAAAGCTGTATTATAATCGGGATTCTCTGTAAGAGAAGCAAAGCTTGCTGTCAGGTCCTTGTTGTCATCGCTGTTCAGAGCATCCAGTGCAGCGGAAGCCGCCTGAACCACAACGTTCTTTCCTGCCAGATCCTCCAGCTTCTCGATTCCTGCGTCTGCTGCCACTACCATAACCTGCTCGTTATTCAGATAAGGGTCTGACCATGTATAGTCATCCTCACGGCCATTGATGGTGAAACCGTTCCAGATACAGTCGATATTTCCGGAATTAAGCTCCATATCCTTGGAGTCCCAGTTAATAGGAGTCTTTACAAGCTCCCATCCCAGGTTATCGCACACCTTCTGAGCCACATCCAAATCAAATCCCACATACTCTCCGTTATCATCCATATATCCGAAAGGAGGATATTCAGCATCAAAGCCGACCACCAGGGTCTTGCTCTCTGCATCTGCATGAACAGTGACACCTGCCATCATTCCCATAGACATTACTGCTGCCATCATTACTGCCAAAGTTCTTTTTTTCATGACTAATCTCCTTTATTATCCGTTTTATTCTTTTATCACATAGCCACTCTACTGTGTGAAAGTGATTTTATATTAACATACACAAAGGAGTCTGTCAACACTTATTTTACCCTCTGATCCTTACGCCCCGGTACTTCTGTGGTACTCTCTGGTAAGGGCTTCCAGCATACCGTCCACCTGCTTCGAAACCACTTCCTGCTCCGGAATCTCAGAGAAACGGGACAGGGCTTCCTGAATCTCCTTTTTGGCTTCTGCCAGGATTTCTGTCTGCAGCTTATCCGTCTCCAGTTCTTTTATTTTTCTGTGATATTCTTCTTTGCTTCGGATGCTTCTGTACGCAAGAAGGTAGCAGCTTAAATCCCCTGCTGTTTTTTTGTCCAAATATGCCTTCCAGAAGTATTCCAGCGCCTTCTCCATCTGAAACAGATAGCTGTAGGCACAGCCGAGATTATGGCAGATCTCTCCCCGAAATCCCTGGCGTACCGTATCAAGATCGTCTCTTTCCAGTAATTTCTGGTATACACGAATGGCATTTACATACATCCGGTTCTCCACCAGAAGATCGCCTTTATGCTTTTTGCGAAGGGGCGCTGGCTCCTGGTCAAGAAGAGCCAGCTTCCCGTTGAGCACACGCAGTTCTTCATAGGTAAGATAATTGATCTCCTTAAAGATGGGATAGAGAACATCTTCCGCGCTGACGAATTTTCCCAGATGAGGTCTCAGCTTGGCTGCAAGCTTTCCAAGTCCCAGTTCCTCCTCCAGCCAGACACATAATCCCTCGTTCAGGATGGAGCTGTCAATCAGGTAAAGATTGTGGTACAGGTAATAGCAAAGCTCCTCAATAGAATAAATATTTGTACTGATATTCTCAATGAAATAAGGATGCTCCGCCTTTTTTATCTGACATAAAATATATCCGCTCACTTTTTTCCTCCTCTACCACTCTACAATTTCTTCCCAGGTCTTTCCGCTTGAAGGGAACATTTCTCCAAAGCCCAGATCCCTTACATATACCCTGCATTCTTTTGGAGAAAGATACTGCAGTTCCAGATAAATTCGGGTGGTCTTATTGGGACGGTGGGGAAGTCCGGGCAGCATCATGCCCACTTTGCGCTTCTGCGGCCTGTCAAAGGTGCTGATGATAAATACGATTTCCTCCGTATCGTCCAGAAGAAACTCGCAGGAAGACTTACAGTCATACCAGTTATTTCCGGCCTCGATAAGCGGGTAATATGCCGGAGAGCCCATAACGCGCATCTCCATTCCCACATCAGCCAGAACAAGGGATTCGCTGAGATACCGGTAATTTTTCAGCTCTTTATCCTCCAGCTTCTCTTTTCCCGCTGCGCAGGCGCCTTTGGCAAAGAGATTATTTCCGTAAAAAACTTTTCTCTTCTGATGGCAAAGCTGCTTCACAGATTCCTGAGCCCAGTCCTGTGAAAAACCGTTTCCCGTGATCTGGATACTGGAATAAAGGTCGGTTCCCAGTGTCTTCTGTATAAACAGGGCAAATTCCCGGTCTCTTTCTTCTCCCTCTGCAGGCAGATCTATTTCCACCGGCTCCTCCAGACGGACGAGAACCGGCTTGGATGCGCCGTTCATGGACAGTTTCCGGAAAGCTGCCCCGTGTTCTGTAAAAGCATACCAGCCGATATTTCTGTTCCATGTCTCCCTTTTCTGGGTCAGCGCATAATAATAGAAGCTTTCGCCGTAGTCAAGAAGCATATATTTCTCCTGGTGGAATCCAAGCTCCTCAAAGGCCTTCTGGAAATTTGCCACCTGGATCACACTGAGACGGGGTACTGTCACAGCCAGGCATTTCGTGTTCTTTACCACTTCCACAATTCCCAGGAATTTCAGCATTCCCTTCAGAAACTGTGCCAGAAGCTCCCAGGGCTGAATTTCTTCTCCTTCCACCTGAACAGGCTCCTCTCCCTGACAGATGGTATAGAGATCATCGATCATGATACCGCCTTTTTCCCTGGCAAAATATTCCGCCTCCAGTCCCACGCAGTAGTCCTTCTGCTCCACCCTCCTGCAAAGACAGGTGGGAGCCTCCAGCTGGCTTGTCCCCACTTTCATGGAAATGGAGCGCGGTTCCCCGGCCTTACGGTCATAATAACTGATCTGGGACGTTTCTTTTCCAAAATCGATCCCCACTATCAAATCACGAATTTCGTTCATCCTCTGCCTCCTGTTTCTGCTGCCGGAGCTTCCGTTTCTATCTGAAACATTTCTCTTACATACTGTTCCTGGCGCAGGAATTTCTTCATCTGGGAAAGAACCTCCTGCCCTTTCTCAAGTCTGCGGGCAGAAAGCATCTGGTTGATCAGCTGATACTTGCTGGAAGGAATTCCCTCCACCTTATCCATGGTGATCACCCTTTCCTGTGTCTTTGTACTTGTTTTTCCCTCTTCGACCACAAAATAGTATCTCAGAGTTTCCCCGTAAAACAGGGTAAAGGTCTTGCCGAAAATCCCTTCGTACATTTTTCGCATAGGTTCTGTCTTATATTCCGGCTCCCCTCCCAGTCCTGCATCCAGGGCATAGTACAGCGTGACTCTTGCCTCAGGATTTCCGTGATATTCCACAAAGGTTTTATCATCAAGCTGATACGGGCTTAAGAGCTTCGCAGGAAGTCTCCGGAAGAAGGAAAATACCATTTCCTTGCGGATGCATTCCTCCAGCATCTCTCTTTCCATATCCTGGTATTTGCCGCTTACCCTCTTTTCTCTGGAAAGGGCCTTAAATAATGCAAGGCGGCAGATCTGGTTCACCGGCCATTTATTCTCGTATGCATATTCCAGTCTTTCCTTTACAAAAGGACTCATCGGGAATTCCTTCACAAAGACACCGTAGGAAACCAGGGTCAGATAAGCGCCGACGATCCGTTCCTTGCCGGACTGTTTCACATAACTTTCCAGCACCTTCTCTCCCTCCTTGCGGTAATCTCCAAGGAGCATAAGAAGGCTTAATATCTTCTCTTCCAGTTCATAGGTATCCATTTCAAAGCCCTGGGCGCTCTTCCAGATAGAAAACAGCTCATCCACAGGACCGAAACGATACTTCATCAGATAATGGAGAATGACCTCGTCATATTTGCCGCTTCTGTACACAGCCGACGCAAGGGCAAGAAGTTCCTCGTCCTCCGCCATATCACAGCGGATCAGCATACGGCTCACCAGCTTGAGAAGGCATCCCATCTCAAGTCCTTCATAGCCGAATTCTTCAATAATTCCCATTGCCTGGGCGAAAAGACCTCTGGAGATCAGAACCGTGAGAAGCTTCGTCCTGTCTACCAGTGCGTATTCCCGGAAATCCATTTTTTTGAGATAATCATCAAGATCCTCTCCATGAACGTGTTCTGCATAGTAATCCAGGATTTTTTTCCGGATTTCTTTCTTATAATCTCCTGAAAAAGCATCCAGACAAACAAGCTTCTGGAAAATTTCCAGATTTTCACTGTCCGGCTGGGTATTTACACAGTAATGGAGAAGTACCCCCGGCTCCGTCACTCCGGCCCTGAGGACATTTTTCACCATATCGCGCTCATCCAACAGCTTCTTTACATTATAATCTACTGTTGCCGCATATCTGCGCTGTTTGTCATCCTGAAAGAGAATCACCGCATCCTCGGTGTAAATGCGCGGGTACGCCACTCCCTGTACGCAGGGATAGCTTTCTTCCTTCTCCATCTGATTGTGCCGGACGATCACATGACGAACCTTTTTGTCATCGCAGTACAGACGGAAGGTAAACATTTTTTTTGCAATCGCCTCCGCCTGGGATGCGCTTTTCGGATCACTTAAAAACTCCTGATAAAGAACCGCATAGTTCTCATTCATTCTTCCTTCCGCCATTTTGCGGCGGGTAAATTCTTCCATTACCTCACGGTAATCTTCATAAGTTCCCGGTTCCCCTTCTTTATTGCTGACAATGCTGGCATATATAAATGCCTTCTTAGCATCTCCAAGGGTATTGCTGTTATACGTAAAATACATCAGAAGAGGCTTGGGAAGCTCTCTCCGATAAGAAGTATCCATCGTCTCCACATAATATTCATACAGTCTTGTCAGACGCAGACCATGGTCTACTGCCAGGGAAAACCAGCGGAAATATTCGGAATTCCTTGGGTTTCCAAGCATAATGTACCTGCAGATAGCCTCCAGGGTATCATCTGTAGGAAAAGCCTCATATCCCATGGCAAGAGCCTTGTAAAGGCTTCTGTTAAAGGTTTTTTCATAACCGGAAAGGTAGGCAAAACGCATCACCAGCTCTTCCGTGAGCATTTCCTCCTTCCCTGCAAAAAGAAATACCTGAGCCCAGAATCTGTTCAATCTGTGAAGAAGGGACATATCCCTGCGTATATAATTCCATGCCTCCAGATAGAGGAAAGGACTCCTGCAGCCTCTTTCAAACTGCTCTTCCATCATAAACACAGCCCTTGACGGAGAGGAGGTGATCGTGGAGTCCACCTTCAGCAAAAGGTTAAATAAAAGGAAGCTGTCCTCCTTCTGCATATAGAAATTCTGCAGCTTACGAAGTCCCTGTTCCCTGTCTCTGTAAAGCCCTGTGGCCATGCAGAGATAAAGGTATGCCCCTGCAAGCTCCAGATTCTCCCTGGTAAATGTGGTGTCGCTGAATTTTTTCAGGATTTCTCCCGCTGCTTCCTTATTATCCTCCAGATAATAAAGATATGCCTCGTAAAGCTTATATTCCGGATACTCACACCCTGTTTCCTGAAGCTGGTTCAGAATAAATCTGCTGCTTCCCACCCAGGTTTTGAAATCCATTTTTCCGCAGAAATGAGTGAGACAGTCTTTCATCAGAGAAAGCCTCTGCTGTTTCACCTGGGAATTTACCTTTACTGCAACTCTGGAGTCTTTCGAAGCCATAATCCTGTAGGACAGTTCCTGATAGGGGCTTCTGATCACCACCTCTGCGTACTGTCTTCCCTTGCCGAGCTTTTCTTTCCGGATCACATAGTCCACCTGATAGTGCGTACCGATGAAGTCCTCCTCTGTCACCACCTTGCGGCTTACCTCCAGAAAATCCCCTCTTGTCTCAATGTCCAGGCGCAGATGTCCCCAGCCGCTTCTTTTTATGGAAAAGGACTCTCTGACAGATTCCTGAATATCATAAAATTCCTCGCCGCTGGATTTCAGGGAGATGCGCACAGGCTCTTTCTTCCCTGTTCCGATAAAGAATTCCTCAAGATGCTGGTAGGTAACGGGCTGTCTTGAAAGCCCCCTGTACATTGCGTGTACCTTTTCATCCATTCCGTTCAGTATCATAGGAAAGCTCTTGTCTGTAAAAAGGCGGTAGGCTTCCCTGAAATCGGTTCTGGCAATTTCACAGACCCCGTCAAGATCCTTCACTTCCCCTGCAGAGCTTCGCACCTGTTCCGTCTCTGTTTCAATCACAAACGGAAGCTTATATTCTCCGATATTTGTGGTAAAACAAAGCCATCCTTCATGCTTTTCCCCGGGATTCATGCCAACGCCGTCCACACCGTAGGGCAGGCAGATGGTTGTCCCTGAAAATTCGTCGCTTCCGGGCACCAGACGTCTGTTGGAGGACGTTACATAGCCGCGTATCCTGCGGTTATCCTCTGTTCCCACATAGATATCCCCTCTATAAGTCTCTCCCGCCTTCAGAGTGACTGCTATTTTTTCCTGGGAAAACAGAAGTTCCGGCTGTTCGTATTCAAATTTTCCGCTTAACAGTTGTTCTATCTTCTTTTTCAAAATCGTTCACCTTATGTCCTTGTTTATCCTATCATTCGTCATTTTACCTATGGAGACAATTATACACTACAAACGTCTCAAGCGCAAGAAAGCACGTTCGAAAAAAGCAGGGCTCCCCCCTGTTTCCTTTTTTCAGATCAGCAGAATTTTCATTGATAAAAATTCCTTGAAATGTTATAATTTTTTTATACTTTCCATTATTTAAAACAACCATTCTATAAAAGGAGGATTATTATGAAAAACAAAAAGAAATATATCCTATTCCCGCTTTTTCTTGCTCTCTGTCTGATTCTCATTACTGCAGGCACAGTCAGCGCAGCTTCCGGCTATAAAAATAAATTTGTAAAAACCAAAGGCAAAATTTATCATTACAATGAAAAAGGCCAGAAAGATAAAGGCCTTATAAAAGTCAACGGAAAAACCTACTATTTCGATTCCAAAGGACTCCAGCGCACAGGCTGGCAGAAAATCAAAAATAATTATTATTTTTTCCAGATCAAAAACGGCAGAGGCGGCAGTATGGTAACCTCCAGAACTGTAAATGGAATCAAGCTGGGCAGAAACGGAAAAGCCAGCTACAACCGTACAGGTCTGCGCAAGCTTAAGGTCATGGTAAAAGCAAATAAAGTTATGGAAAGCGTTACCAATTATGATATGAGCAAATCTCAAAAACTCCGAAAGTGTTTTGACAAGCTCCTCACCTACCGCTACTGCAATATCGGTGATTTCCGGAAATGGGATCCAGACTGGGATATTTTTTATGCAGAAGAAATGTTGTTTAAGGGACGCGGGGACTGCTATTGCGGCGGTTCGGCTTTCGCCTACCTTGCCAATGCTGTCGGTTATACAAATGTTGCGTCCGTTTCTTCCGGCGGACATGGATGGGCAGAAGTAAACGGCAGAATCTGCGATCCTAACTGGGCAGTTATTACCCAAAAACCCAATGACTACTTCTATCTGGACGCTTCTATGAGCGGTGTCGGCGGCAGACCTCTGTACCGTCAGAATCGCTGGTATGTAAAAAAAGTATAATGTAATTCTGATTTGCCCGGAAGAATTTCCTGAAACGAAATTCTTCCGGGCAAATGTGATTTTATCACAGAACTTCTCCCCAGTCTGATGTATATTTAAGCCACAAAGAAAAAAACTAAAAAAAACAATCCTAAAGGAGGACAAATATATGTCAGCTATCAATATAAATAAAAACAATTTCCAGAACGAAGTTATGAATTCCAGCAACCCGGTTCTTTTAGATTTCTGGGCTCCATGGTGCGGACCATGCCGTATGGTAGTTCCCATTGTTGAGGAAATCGCAGAGGAGCGTTCCGACATCACAGTAGGCAAGGTCAACGTAGACGAGCAGCCGGAGCTTGCAAGCCAGTTCGGCATCATGAGCATTCCTACCCTGGTGGTAATGAAGGACGGCAAGATCGTCAACCAGGCAATGGGCGCCCGCTCCAAGAGCTCCATTCTCGAAATGCTGTAAAGGAGGAAGATTTATGGGATTCTTCGATATTTTCAAACAGGCAGACATCAATCAGGGTGTAAAAGACTTTCTTGCTTCCCCGGGAGCAGTTCTTCTGGATGTCCGTACCCCCCAGGAATACAGGGAAGGCCGGATTCCGGGAAGTAAAAACCTTCCTCTGCAGACTATCGACCAGGTATCCTCTGTGGTAAGCTCCACAGATACTCCACTGTTCGTATACTGTCACTCAGGCGCCCGAAGCCGTCAGGCATCCGGTATCCTGCAGAGCATGGGCTATACAAATGTAAACAATATCGGCGGCATTGCCGCATATTCAGGAAAGGTGGAACAGTAAGATGAAGATCGTTATTGTAGGCGGAGTGGCGGGAGGCGCCACTGCAGCCGCCCGTATTCGCAGATTAGATGAAAATGCAGAAATCCTTGTCTTTGAGCGGTCAGGATATATCTCCTACGCCAACTGCGGCCTCCCCTATTACATCGGTGATGTGATCACCGACCCTCAGGATCTGACCTTACAGACTCCCGAAAGCTTTTTTACCCGATTCCGGGTAACAATGAAGGTACGCCACGAGGTAACTGCCCTTCACCCTGACAGAAAAACAGTCTCTGTGAAGAACCTGGAAACAGGAGAAGAATTTGAAGAATCCTACGACAAGCTGATTCTCTCTCCCGGCGCAAAGCCCACTCAGCCCCGTCTTCCGGGTGTGGGACTGGAAAAGCTCTTTACCCTTCGTACTGTGGAGGACACCTTCCGCATCAAGGAATATATCAATACCAGCCATCCGAAATCTGCAGTTCTTGCAGGAGGCGGCTTCATCGGACTTGAGCTTGCCGAGAATTTAAGAGAGCTTGGCATGGAAGTAACCATTGTACAAAGACCAAAACAGCTTATGAATCCTTTTGACCCTGATATGGCCTCTTTCATCCACAGTGAAATGCGCAGACACGGTATCCGCCTTGCCCTTGGTCATACAGTAGAAGGATTTGAAGAAAAGGATGGCGGCGTTGACGTTCTCTTAAAGGACGAAGCCCCTCTTCACGCAGATATGGTCGTTCTTGCCATCGGCGTAACTCCTGACACCGCTCTTGCCAAAGAGGCCGGCCTTGAACTGGGCATTAAGGGAAGCATCGTTGTCAATGACCGTATGGAAACCTCTGTTCCGGATATCTATGCTGCCGGGGATGCCGTACAGGTAAAGCACTATGTCACAGGACAGAATGCACTGATCTCTCTGGCAGGTCCTGCCAACAAGCAGGGCCGTATCATCGCAGACAACATCTGCGGGGGAGACAGCCGTTATCAAGGCAGTCAGGGCAGCAGCGTGATCAAGGTCTTTGACATGACGGCTGCAACTACGGGAATCAACGAAACAAACGCCCAAAAAGCAGGGCTTGCTACAGATACGGTAATTCTTTCCCCCATGAGCCACGCCGGTTACTATCCGGGAGGCAGAGTCATGACCATGAAGGTTGTGTTCGAAAAAGAAACCTACCGTCTTCTCGGCGCACAGATCGTTGGATATGAAGGTGTGGACAAACGGATCGACGTACTGGCAACTGCCATTCATGCAGGCATGAAGGCAACACAGCTGAAAGATCTGGATCTTGCCTATGCGCCGCCGTATTCATCGGCAAAGGATCCGGTAAATATGGCAGGCTTCATGATCGATAACATTGCCAAAGGAAGCCTCAGGCAGTGGCATCTTAAGGATGCAGACAGTCTTCCCCGGGACGGAAGCGTCACTCTTCTTGATGTGCGCACACCCGGCGAATATTCCAGAGGACATATAGAAGGCTTCAAAAACATTCCTGTGGATGAGCTTCGCGAACATCTGGACGAAATCGAAAAGGAAAAGCCCGTCTATGTTATCTGCCAGAGCGGATTGCGCAGTTATATCGCCACCCGTATTCTGGAAGGAAACGGATATGAAGCTTACAACTTCTCCGGAGGTTTCCGCTTCTATGATGCAGTAATGAATGACCGCTGCCTGATCAAGACCGCATCAGCCTGCGGTATGGACAAATAAAAACGGATCATCCGGCGTTTCCTCTATTTTTGAACTCAGGAACTGCCCATGGCAGTCCGCAATAAAAATCCCTCCGTGGTTACAGGTGCATCCTGAGATGACACCCCACGGAGGGTCTGTTTTTCTTTATCACGCATCCTGGATAGCTTCCAGCTTCTCTTCGTCCAGGATCTGTATCGTTCCCCTTGACAGCTTCACCATTCCCTCACTCTGGAAATAGCGGAGCATCCGGGTGATCACCTCCCTGTGGGAGCCAAGATGATTGGCAATGATCTCATGGGTGATTTTCAGCTCCTTTGTCTCCTCAATTGCAGCTTCCTCCAAAAGAAAAGCCGCAACACGCTTGTCCAGGCTCTTCCACATCACCTGTTCGATCAGCCACATCACATCTGAAAATCTGGATGCCATCAGTTCGTTGGTATAGTTAGCCACAGGTGCAGATTCTTCCATAATATTCTTATATATTTCCACGGGAATCACCCATAGCTGTGTATCCTTCTCTGCTGCAATAGTAACCTCAAACTGTATGGATCTCATCATACAGGACGCGGAAAACAGGCACATATCCCTGTCAAACAGACGGTATATGGTAATCTCCCTTCCCTCATCTGAGAGAATATAAGCACGGAGCTGGCCGCTTTTGATCAGAAACAGCCCTGTACAGTCCATATTGCCGTTATGAATGATCTCACCCTTCTTCACACTCTTTGTGATCAGGCTTCCCAGCATTCTGTTCTGCTGATTTTTGTTCAGTTTATTCCATACAGGAAAAACACTTTGAAAATCCATAGGATTCCCTCCTCGCTTTTACTTTATACATTCTTTCTAAAAATACGTTCTTGCTTCACTATCTGCAGTATAATTTATTTTTCGGCATATGTCAAATACATTATTGACTTATGTCAAAAACAGAGTTATACTAATCCTATCATGAGACAGCATGAATTGTTTTCTACATTATACCAGGAGGTGAAAGCCGTGCCAAGACCAAGGAAATGCCGGAAAATCTGTCAGCTTCCCCAGACTAGGGAATTTTTTCCGGCAGGCGATTCATCCTGTGAAACTGCCGTGATACTGACAGTAGACGAATACGAGGCCATCCGCCTCATTGACAAACACGGTTTTTCCCAGGAAGAATGCAGTACCTATATGCAGGTTGCAAGAACCACAGTTCAGATGATTTATAATTCCGCCAGAAAGAAACTGGCAAGTGCGCTGGTGGATGGTCTTCCCCTTCGAATCGAGGGCGGCGATTATCAGCTGTGCGACGGCAACGAAGAATTTCACGGCTGCGCAGGATGCAGGAAGCATCACCGCAGCTGCACCCCAATCACTGTTAAGGAGGATGGTATCATGAAAATCGCGATTCCATTGGACGAAAACCAGAAGGATGTATGTATTGTTCTTTCACGCGCCCCGTATTTCCTTTTCCGCGAAGACGGAAAGGATACGATCGCAGAAAATCCTGCTGCCCAGGCACAGAGCGGCGCAGGAATTCTGGCAGCTCAGTTCCTTGTGGACAACAAGGTTGACGTACTGATCACCCTTCGCTGCGGACAGAACGCCGCCGACGTTTTCAAAGCCGCAAATATGAAAATTTATAAATCCGAACATAAAGCCGCAGCAGACGATCTTTCCGCACTGGAGGAAGGCAGGCTTAGTGAGCTGACGACCTTCCACGGCGGTTTCCACGGTGTACTGTGAAGATTGCCTGTTTAAGCGGCAAGGGCGGCGCAGGTAAAACACTGACAGCAGTCAATCTTGCTGCGGCAGCCAAAAATGCCACTTACATTGACTGCGATGTGGAAGAGCCAAACGGCAGACTGTTCCTGAAGCCAGAGAAGGTAAAAGAAACAACTGTCTGCTCCCTTCTCCCTGCTTTTAATGCCGACAAGTGTACCGGATGCAGGAAATGTGTAGATTTCTGCCGTTTTCACGCCCTGATGTTTCTCAAAGAAAAACCCATGCTCTTTCCGGAGGTGTGCCATAGCTGCGGCGGCTGCATGATGGTATGTCCGGAAGGCGCCATCACGGAAGAGCCCAAACCTGTGGGAATCCTTGAAATCGGAACCCATCAGAATATTCAGATAGTCTCCGGTATCCTGAATCCCGGAGAAGCTTCCGGCGTTCCTCTGATCCGGGAAGCGCTGAAGCACGGAGACGGACTGACGATCATCGATTGTCCTCCGGGCAGCGCCTGCTCCGTTATGGAAAGCGTTATGGATGCAGACTACTGTGTCCTTGTGGTGGAACCCACTGCATTTGGCTTCCATAATTTCTGTATGGTACATGAGCTGGTCACTCTGCTGAACAAAAAGTGCGGCGTTGTGATCAACAAAGAGGATACGCCTTTTGAACCACTGGAGGAGTTTTGCAGGAAACACAATCTTCCTGTCCTTGCCCGGATTCCCTACAATCCGGAATTTGCTGCTCTTGCAGCCAAAGGGGAAATTATCTCCGAAAAAGATCAACAGGCAAAAGAAATTTTCCAGCGTCTTCTTGCGCAGATCGGAGGTGCCCTGTGAAACGACTACTGATCCTCAGCGGAAAAGGCGGTACAGGCAAAACCACCACTGCAGCAGCGTTCATCCGCTTCGCCCAGGCCAAGGCCATCGCAGACTGTGATGTGGATGCTCCGAACCTTCATCTTGTCACCGTGCCCGGGACAACCCCTGTCATCTCCGACTTCCTGGGAGGAGACAAGGCTGTCATCGATCCGGAGAAATGCATTGGCTGCGGTCTTTGTCAGGAGCGCTGCCGGTTTGACGCCCTTATGGAAGAAAAGGGCAGATACAGAGTAAATGAATATGCCTGCGAGGGCTGCGGCGTCTGCGCCCATGTCTGCCCCCAGGATGCTGTCCGGCTTGTCACAGATGTGGCAGGACGAAAAGAGCTATATCTCGGCGAGAAGGTTTTTTCCACCGCCACCCTGAAAATGGGCCGTGGAAATTCCGGCAAGCTGGTCACCGATGTAAAAATGGCTCTGCTGAAAAATGCACCGGAAACCGACCTTGCCATTATTGACGGTTCTCCCGGAATCGGCTGCCCTGTCATGGCCTCTGTCAGCGGCATGGATCTGGTTCTGATCGTTGCTGAACCCAGCCTTTCCGGTCTGAGCGACCTCACCCGGCTGGTAAAGACTGCGGCAACTTTCCAGGCAAAGCTTGCCGTATGCGTAAACAAATGGGATGTAAGTCCCGAACACACACAGCGGATCAAAGACTTCTGCGAAAAAGAAGGCATTCCCTTCGCAGGGATGATCCCTTATGACAAACGAGCTTCCGAGGCAGTCAATGCCGGTCTCAGCCTTGCTGATATCGACTGCCCTGCCCGTGATGCAATAAAAGAAATTTTTGAAACTACAAGCAGACTGCTTGAATGAAAAGAAAAGGAGTAATGATTATGAAAATTGCAGTAGCAGCTATGGGCAACACTGTTGCCGGACATTTTGGACATTGTGAAAACTTTATCTTTTTTGACACCGCTGACGGAAAAATCACATCCGTAAATTCCGTACCGAATCCGGGACATCGTCCGGGCTTCCTTCCGAACTTCCTTGCTGACAATGGCGCTGAAGTTGTCATCGCAGGCGGCATGGGCGGCGGAGCTGTTGATATTTTCAACGAGCGCGGCGTAGAAGTGATCGTAGGCGCTACCGGCGATGCAACTGTGGCTGTGGAAGCTTATCTTCGCGGAGAGCTTGTTTCCACAGGTTCTATCTGCCACAACCATGAGCATGCCGACGAGTGCGGCCAGCACTAAAAACAGGTTTTCAGGTAATTTTACAGACCGGTGTCTCTGGATGCCGGTCTTTTTTATTCCTGTCAAAGACACCCCCTCTTTTTCTCTGATATTATCATCCAAAATGCACAAATCTATTGATTTCCCCACAGTTACCATGTATTATATTTTACAGATACGTCCGATTTTTAAAGGATTTTTCTGTATAAATTGGATAACATCTCACAAAATGCAAACGGAGGAAAAGGAATGAAAACAACCGGAAATGATAATCTTCTCAGAATCTGGTACGACAAGCCTGCTCTTGACTGGCAGACAGAAGCTCTGGCGATCGGAAACGGTTACATGGGCGCCCTTGTATTCGGCGGTGCCAAAACAGACAAGATTCACCTCAATGAGAAGACTGTTTGGAATGGAGGCCCTTCCGAAGGAACAGATTACAAATATGGAAATACAAATCCTGCTGATACGGAGCAGGATCTGGAAAAAATAAAAAAAGACCTGGATGCGCTCCGCAAAAAGCTGGATGACAAATCCGAGCATGTATTCGGCTTTGACGGAGATTCCTATCAGGCATGCGGAACAGATACCAAAGGCGAGGCTATGGACTGGCTTAACAAGCTTATGGGTGACCTCACAGGCTATGAAGCTCCTCAGGACTATGCAAACCTCTATATTTCCAGCGATGTGGAAGACGAAGCTGCTGTCACAAATTATGTCCGTGACTTAGACCTTCGCACAGCTCTTGCCACAGTAAGCTACGATTATAACGGCATCCATTATACCCGCGAATACTTTAACAGTTATCCGGACAACGTGCTTGCCATCCGCCTCAGTGCAGACCAGAAAGAAAAGATCACGATTTCCATCCGTCTTGAGGACTGTACAGGGGGAACTGCTCCTGTAAATGCAGCCGGCGGAGACACTATTACCATGACCAACACTCTGAAAAGCAATGGTCTGAAAACAGAAGCACAGCTTAAGGTTCTTCCAACAGGGGGAACTCTTGCCCTGAACGGCGCCTCTGTTCATGTAGAAAAAGCTGATTCTGTTGTCCTGCTTCTTGCCTGCGGCACAGATTATAAAATGGAGCTACCTGCTTTCAGAGGCGAAGATCCCCATCAGGCAGTTACCGCCCGTCTTAACGCTGCCGCTGCAAAAGGCTACGAAGAGCTGAAAGCCGCACATCTTTCTGACTATACAGAGCTTTTCTCCCGCATGGAGCTGAGCTTCAATGAAGAGATTCCCCAGATTCCTACAAGCGAGCTTCTCCAGAAATACCGGAACCTGGTAGAGAAAA
Organism: Clostridiales bacterium; assembly: GCA_019416265.1. Classification (GTDB taxonomy): domain Bacteria; phylum Bacillota; class Clostridia; order Lachnospirales; family Lachnospiraceae; genus Blautia_A. Next base: position 32,632 of record DXXQ01000143.1, read on the forward strand.
ACGTAGGCCAGCTTCCTACGGACAAAGAACAAAGAGCCATGGAGGTTATCTGCTATCAGTTCGGCCGTTACCTTACCATTGCAGGCTCCAGAAAGGGCGCTCTCCCTACAAACCTTCAGGGTGTCTGGGGCGAAGACAATTTCGAATGGGGCGGAGACTACCACTTCAACATCAATATACAGATGAATTACTGGCCGACTATGGCAAGTAACCTGGGCGAATGTCTCCTTCCTTATAACGATTATCTGGACGTTCTGCGCGAAGCAGGACGTACTGCCGCTGCCTCGGCTTTTGGCATCAAGAGCAAAGACGGCGAAGAAAACGGCTGGCTGGTAGGATGCTTCAGTACCCCGTATATGTTTGTCACCATGGGACAGAAAAATAACGCTGCAGGCTGGAACCCCATCGGTTCTGCCTGGGGACTTCTGAACTCCTATGAATACTATCTCTACACAGAAGATAAAGAATTCCTCAAAAAGCTTTACCCGTCACTGCGAGAGGTTGCAAACTTCTGGAACGAAGCCCTTTACTGGAGCGAATACCAGAAACGTTATGTGTCCGCACCGTCCTACTCTCCGGAAAACGGGCCGATTGCCAACGGCGCTTCCTACGACCAGCAGTTTATCTGGCAGCACTTCGAAAATACCATTGCTGCTGCTGAAACCCTCGGGGTTGACCAGGAGCTCATCCCTCTCTGGAGAGAAAAACAGTCCAGGCTGAACCCTGTTATGGTCGGCTCTGACGGTCAGGTAAAAGAATGGTTTGAGGAAACCCACATCGGCAAAGCACAGGCCGGAACACTTCCGGAAATTGATATTCCACAGTGGAGACAGAGTCTTGGTGCAGATACAGACGGCGAGCAGCCTCCGCACCGCCACCTCTCCCATCTGATGGCCCTTTATCCATGCAGCATCATCAGCAAGGATGCTCCCGAATTTATGGATGCAGCTATGGTCTCCTTAAATGAGCGCGGTCTGGATGCAACCGGATGGTCCAAAGCCCACAAGCTGAACCTCTGGGCGCGTACCGGTCATGCCGCTGAAGCATTCCAGATTGTTCAGTCCGCAGTAGGCGGCGGAAATTCCGGTTTCCTTATGAACCTTTTCTCCTCCCACGGCGGCGGCGAAAACTATAAGGGATACCCTATTTTCCAGATTGACGGAAACTTCGGCTATACAGCAGGCGTCAATGAAATGCTTCTCCAGAGTCAGCTTGGTTATATCCAGTTCCTTCCGGCTCTGCCGAAACAGTGGGAAACAGGATATGTAAAGGGAATCGTTGCCCGTGGAAACTTCGTCATTGACATGAAATGGACAGAGGGAACAGCAGATTCCTTCGCAGTAACCTCCAGAAACGGCAATCTTTTCACAGCAGAATATCAGGATTTATCCACCTACGCAGTAAAAGATTCCTGCGGAAATGACATTTCTGTTGAAAAACTGGGAAATGACAAAATTTCCTTCCCTACTCAGGAAGGCGAAACTTATACTATCACAAGAAAATAAAAAACAGTTTTCAGAACGTGTTTCGTACATACTCTGACTGTTCTGAATCTCCAGCAAAGACGGCTGTGTGACAGGAAATGTCATACAGCCGTTCTTTTTATTTATTTTGAAAACACCTCTTGACTTTACAGTTACTGTAGATCTTATGATGCTTTATGAAAAGAAATCATGCCTGTTTTTCTGTTGTTGCAGTCTTTCCCATAAACAGAACTTCCTGATGTTCCTCATCATAAATCAGAAAGGCAAAAGGACGGTCAAGAGTTACCTCTTTGATGATCTCCGGTTCCTCCGGCATCAGTGCACATTTTTCCATTACCAGCGCTGTAACTGCCGCTGCTTTTGTTCCGTTTTCATCCAACTGCAGATTTGTTTTCTGGATAATGGAGCCTACCTTCGCCGGTGTTTCACTTAATCCGGAAAAATCTGCGCTGTCCGAAAAAATATCAGCTAACCCCATTTTTGATAAAATGTCCTCCAATAAGGTAGAGGTTGTGAAATCAAGAGCCGGCATTTTGCAGATTACCTGCGTGTACTCGGGCTCCGAATTCAGTAAACTGTAAATGTCCAGATCTGCCAGCTTAAAGTCCCCTTCCTTCTTCGGAAGGATTCCCACAAACTGCAGTCCATTCTGGTAATAACGGGAAAACGCAGTTGCCTGCTCATTCTCAAAATATTTATTTCCCTCAGTCATCATATAGCTCGTCTCTTCTGTTCCGTCAAAGCCCTTGAAGGCTTCCTTTTCCTCTGACATAACCCATGCTTCTCCGCTCCAGGGAGACTCAAAATACAGGGAATTAGTCAAAACAAGCCCCGCTTCTTCCGATATCATATCAGGAGTTACGATTTCCGGAATCAGGTGTTCTGTCTGTTCATCAGCCCAGTCATTGATCATTTCGCTGACCTTTCCAGGGTTTCCGAAGTCTTCGTTGGTAAGTTCTGCATGGAAATCTGTCTGCACTCTCTCAATATAGTCTTCGTTGAGTTTCCAGTTATGATCTGCCCAAAGTGCGTTGGCAATTTTCAGTTTCTGTCTGTATCCGTTTTTCTCTTCTTCCTCTGAGGAATTACGTTCTTCTGCAGATTTCGTATATTCTTTCGCATATTTTCCATACTGGTCTGTTCCCAGAAAGCTGTTCAGCGCTTCTTTCGTCTTGCCTCCTGCACCTTCTGCCAGCATACCAAGGGCATAATTCAGGCTTGTGGGGCTGAACATTACATTGGGAAATTCAGCTCCTGACGCAATTTCGTCTGTAATCTTCGCAGCATTCTCCATACGGATTTCTGCCTGTATGTTTTCTTCCTTACTTCTGTCTTTCCCGTTCTCCAGCATAATCGGAGCTTCCTCTGCCGCCGGCACAGGAATACAAGCTGTCGTAAATATGGTCGCTGCCGTCAGCGCCGATATAAATACTCTGTTTGCAGTTTTTTTCATAAAAGTCCTCCTGTACGGTTTATTTGTTCCTTTATTATACAGGAATTTTCATTTATTTCTGTAATATATGCTTTTCACTGAGCTGCATAAGAAACTTTTTCTATTAATTTGTATGGAATTCGATTATACTGAAAGTGTTATTTTGAATTATGATATGAAACAGGTTTCTTAAGGAGGTTCATTATGAAAAAAACAATGTTAGGAAAAACCGGTCTTGAAATCCCCGTTATCGCCGTAGGCTGTATGCGAATTGCAGAAATGGAGACAGACCGTCTGACGGAACATCTCTGTTTTTGCATCGAACATGGGCTCAATTTCTTCGACCATGCAGATATTTACGGAAAAGGACTGTGTGAATCAAAATTTGCGGAAGCATTTAAGAAAACAGGCTATAAGAGAGAGGATGTGATCCTTCAGTCAAAATGTGCGATCCGACCGGGCGTTATGTATGACTTTACCCAAAAACATATTCTGGAATCTGTAGACGGCATTTTGAAACGTCTGGATACCGATTACCTGGACGTTCTTCTTCTCCATCGTCCCGATGCCCTCATGGAACCGGAGGAAGTGGCAGAAGCCTTCGAACTTCTGGAAAAGGAAGGAAAAGTCCGCCATTTCGGAGTTTCCAATCACCGTCCCTACCAGATTGAGCTGTTAAACAAATATGTAAAACAGGAACTGTGCGCCAATCAGCTTCAGTTCAGCATCCCGTTTTCCAACATGGTAGCTGCCGGAATGGAAGCAAATATGCTGACAGACGGAGCAATCGACCGGGATGGCGGAATCCTTGATTACTGCCGTCTGAAAGACATTACCATTCAGGCATGGTCACCTTTCCAGTACGGTTTCTTCGAAGGAATTTTTTTGGGCAACAACGAGAAATACCCGGAATTAAACAAAACTCTTGAGGAAATAAGTCAGAAATACGATACTACTCCCACTGCCATCGCAACAGCCTGGATTCTGCGCCATCCTGCCAATATCCAGATGATAGCCGGAACCACCAATACCGAAAGAATGGGCGAGATCATACAAGGAAGCGAAATACGTCTGGAACGCGAAGAATGGTACCGCCTGTATCTCAGCAGCGGGCATATTCTTCCGTAATATACGGCGAAATATAAGGCTGGATTCTAAGACACACGAAATGCCCGGTTCAGGGAATCTGCTTCCCACCCGGGCATTTCATGTCTGAAATATCATAGCCTTCCGTTATATTTCTATCTGATATTCCTCATCGATCCATATATAATCGCAGCCTTTCGCCTTGCACATTTTCAGGTACTTTTCATTGTCCTCAAGTACAGATGCTTTCGTACATCCTGAATCGTCAATACGCTTTTCTATTTCATTGGCGTATTTCTTGATATCTGAAAAATGCTTTTGAATATAATTGCGGCTCATGACCAGACAGTAAAATCGGATTTCTTTCCGGTATTCTTGGGTAAAATCCCTCTCCCAGTCACCGGGGATATAGCAGCCCTCAATGATCAGACTTTGCCCGTTTTCAATTGCCGTCTTTATCATCTCCCGAACAATCGGCCATAAATACCCTGTCAGTTCTTCGTCGTCTTCAGCCGTTAAATCTGTATTTTTACTTCGTATCAACCCCATCTTTATATGATCGATGGACAAATATGGCACTTTATATTTTTCCATAAGTCTCTGGGCCAATAAAGTCTTTCCTGTGTGTGAGGCTCCGGTAATTAAAATTATCATTATCTTTTCTCCATCACATAATTTGTCAGAAAAATATTCTGCCGTTCTACCTGCTGCTCTTTCACAACTTTATAACCTCTTTTTTCAAAAAAAGGTCTTGCCGTTATAGAAGCATGAGTAACAATTTTCCCCGAAATCTTAGATTCCAGGCAGTCGCAAATAGCCGAAGCAATTCCTTGTCCCTGGTAATCCTTATGAACATATAAACGATCCAGATACCCTGTTTCATCTATATCCCCAAATCCGGCAATCTCTCCGTTCTCCACAGCAACAATGGTAAAATGCTCCTGAAAAGAACGATTCCATTTCTCCAGATCGACCTGTCCCGTAGCCCATACGTCTAACTGCTCTTTCGTATAATCTTTTGCATTTACTGTGTGAACCGTATGATAAAACAATTCTGCCAGCTCCCTGCAGTCTTCCGGCTGATATTTCCTGAAAAACATTTTCTGATTTCCTCCAAATTATTCTTAATCCCGTCTATCCTTTATTTACTTTCATTCTATCAAAAAAGAATGAAAATACAAGTATAAAAAGTTCTGCGAAGGCACAAGGAATCCGGACAATGCCTGCTGCCAGCCGATGTAATGTAAAAAAGCAGCCAATCTGAATAAGATCTGCTGCTTTTTTACATCTATATGGGGTATCCTTGTAAAATGGCGGTATTGCTTATATGCACATAGAAAAATTTCTCTTCCAGAGATGTCTGTCACTCTTTTTCATATACGCTGGCTCCATCACTTCGAATAACATTCTGATACCAGTAAAAACTATCTTTTTTATAACGGGAAAGACTGCCTCCCTCTTCTTCCTCTCTGTCAATATAAACAAAACCATATCTTTTCTGATAACCATTCAGCCAGCTCAGGAGATCTGTAAACGACCAGGTACAATATGCAAGTACCCTGCATCCCTCCTCTATAGCTTTTCCAAGTTCCATTAAATGCTCTTTTAAATAAGAGATACGATATGCATCATGAATCTGATTATCATCTGTTTTTTTATCAAAAGCCCCCAAACCATTTTCAGATATGATAATCGGAAGATCATAGCGGCTTGTAATCTCCCTGCAGCAGAAACGAATTCCGTAAGGATCTATGGTCCAATCCCAGTCTGTTGTTTTCTGATACGGGTTTGCAGGATTCCTGTAAATCCCCTGTATTCCTGTTATCTGGGCAGACCCTTTCACACCTGTGGTATTCATTGTTCCATACGGTGTCGCACCATCCATGGGATTATATTCACATACACAGCTCTGATAATAATTAACTCCCATAAAAGTGATCTGACTGGCTGCTGATTTCAGAATCTCTGCGTCTCCCTCGGCAAATTTTGGCGCATATCCTTTCTTTTTCAGGTAAGTAAATGCCGCTTTGGGATACCGTCCGTATGCATAAACATCCATCCACCAGTAATTTTTTAAATCATCGTAATCCATTTTAGACATGGCATTTTCCGGTCTGCAGTCAAGAGCATAGGAAGGCGTATAAGCAAAACTTGCTCCAATATCTCCTTTTCCCCCCAGCTCACGATAGGCAAGTACAGCTTTTGCATGAGCAAGGAAAGCATGATGATTAACCTGATAAAACATTTTCTGATCGTCGAATTTCCCCGGTGGATGTTGTGCTGTCAGCCAGCCCAGAGAGGTAAAAATATTCTGCTCATTTAATGTGATCCAATATTTTACTTTTCCATCAAAATATTTGAAAAGTGTTTTCGCATAATTCACATAATCCTCAATCACTTCACGACTTTCCCATCCTCCATAGGCATCTACCAAAGCCTGAGGAATGTCCCAATGATAAATCGTCACCATTGGCTCAATCTTGTACTTGAGACATTCATCAATAATCCTATCATAGAAATCGAGCCCTTCCTGATTAGGAATTCCCTTTCCTTTTGGGAAAATACGTGCCCATGATATGGAAAACCGGTAAGTTTTCAGCCCCATTTCCGCCATAAGCGCAATATCTTCTTTATATCTGTGGTAATGATCTACTGCAATATCCCCAGTCGTTCCTTTAAATGTTTTTCCGGGAATGCGGACAAACGTATCCCAGTTTGTCTCTCCTTTTCCCCCTTCTTTCCATCCTCCTTCAATCTGATAAGCAGCAGATGCACTGCCCCAAAGGAATGTTTTTGGAAATCTCTTCACTGTCATTTCTTCCATGTTTTCAATTCTCCTTTCCTTTATCTGACTTCCAGTACCGCTTCCCCGATTCCTGTTTTTCCTGTTTTCACATTTGTAATCTCACTATAATTCTCAGAATTTGTAACAATAATCGGCGTAGCCATATCATATCCTTCCGCTGCGATTTCATCGATATCAAATTCCATCAATACATCTCCTTTTTTGACTGTATCACCGTTTTCCTTATGAGGATGGAAGAATTTTCCCTGAAGATTTACTGTATCCATTCCAACATGAATCAATAGTTCTATTCCATCAGTGCTCTTAAGCCCAACTGCATGACCGGTTTCAAACATAATATCAACGGTTCCGTCAAAAGGTGCGTAAATCACTCCCTTTGATGGAATCACTGCTGTTCCCTTTCCAAGAATCTCCTGGGCAAAGGTTGCATCTTTTACCTGAGAAAGAGGGATATAGGTTCCTTCTACAGGGCTTTCAATTACTGTTTTTTTTCCATGAGAAATGCTTTCATTCCCCTGCATTGTTATCTTCTGCTCGCGGACTTCTGCCGCCTCAAAGCTCTCTGCTTCTTCTTCCTCATCTACAATATCTTCAAACCCGATTATCATAGTCGCGATGAATGTTACCACAACCGTAAGGAGAATCGTAAGCGCTGCAATCGGAATACTGGACGGTCTTCCCTCCTCTGCATACTGCACAATTGTTACAATAGCCGGAGTTGCAATACCGAAACACTTGAGCTGGAAAAATCCGCCAAATAATCCACCTGCTGCAGCTCCGATACAGGCTCCAAGCATTGGTTTTTTAAGCCGCAAGGTGACTCCATAAAGAGCCGGCTCTGTAATCCCCGCAACAAGTGCGGAAAAAGCAGAGGAACCTGCAACCTGTTTGAAATCTTTATTTTTACTTTTTATGGAAACAGCTAATGCAGCCGCTCCCTGTGCCATATTAGAGCAAAGTTCTCCAATACATATAAAATTCTCAAATCCTGTTGCAGCAATCATTCCCAGTTTAATCGGGGTGAACGCATGATGCATTCCAGCCATAACAACAAACGGATAGATTCCGGCAATCATTCCTACTGCAATAAATCCAAGCTTGTCATGAATTGCATAAACAACATCAGAAAGTACATTTCCGCAGATTGCTCCAAGAGGTCCTAAAATAATCAGAGCAATCGGAGCTTCCACTAAAACAACCAGCATTGGTTTCAAAAAATTCTTTGTTACAACAGGAGTAATTTTATCTACCAGTTTCTCCACATAGCGCAGCGACCATACCGCCAGAATGATCGGAATAACCGAATAAGAATACGATGCATATGTAACCGGGATCAGTCCAAGAAATTTCACAGTTTCTCCCGCTTCATTTGCTGTATTCATCATACTGATAAAATTCGGGTGGAGCATAATA
>DXXQ01000144.1 GCA_019416265.1 Clostridiales bacterium
CTGCGGTACCAGACGGCCGATGTTAATGGAATTGGCGGAGGAAAACTGGAAGCCCGCCTCATCCAGTTCCTGTGCAAGAGCCTTGTCATTAAACATTTTTTTCACTGCGGTCTGGGCGTCATCAAAGTTACCTGTGATTCCCACGACATAGGTATTGCTGCCCTTCTGGGTCACCATCTGCTTTTCCTGGATCGGACTTACCCCGTGTTTCGGATAAAATACAATAATTTTTGTTCCGGGAACATCTGCAAAGCCTGCAAGAGCTGCTTTTCCTGTGTCGCCGGAGGTGGCTGTGAGGATTACGATCTCATTTTTCACCTGATTCTTTCTTGCAGCGGTGGTCATCAGATGGGGAAGGATCGACAGTGCCATGTCCTTAAAGGCAATGGTTGCCCCGTGGTACAGTTCCAGGAAATATGCGCCGTCTGCCTGGTGAAGGGGCGCGATTTCTTTTGTGTCAAATTTATCATCATAGGCATTGTTTATGCAGCTTTTCAGCTCGTCTTCCGTAAAATCAGTGAGGAATCGCTTCATAACCTCGTAAGCGGTTTCCTGGTAATTCATTTCTGCCAGTTTTTCCACAGGCACATCCAGCTTCGGAATACTGGTGGGCACAAATAAACCGCCGTCTTCGGAAAGTCCTTTCAAAATAGCCATGGAGGCTGTTACAGTTTCTTCTTTTCCTCTGGTGCTTTTGTATAATACCTGCATTGTAATTCCTGCCTTTCTGTTTTTATGTTTTGTCCGGCTGTGCGGGAATTCTCTTTTCGCGGATTCCTGTACTGTGAAACAGCCGTTGTTGGTAAATTGTACGTATTATAGCATATACTTTAACAAAATACCATCCTAAATTGTAGTTAAATTATTATGAAAAAAAGGAGGCTGTGCAGTCATTTTGCCACATCAGCCTCCCTGTATTCTTATTCTGCGTCATTTTTTACCATTTGAACGACGGTGTCGTCATGGTCTTTGGCAGCTTCGGATTGCTCCTTTTTGCCAGCGGATTTTTTTTTACCGGAATCTGCCGCATCGGTTTTGATTTCATCCGGGTAGGTATAAAATTCATGTACGCCGTGTTTAAACAGCTTTTTTAAATCCTTTTCAAACCAGCTTATATTATGCTCTTCCGCCGCTGACTTCTGTATGAAGAACAGGGCGCCCTGGGAATAATCTGTTCCTTCCAGTGCCAGCCTGACAGCTTCTCTTGTCTCGTCGCTTACAGTTACCTCTCCGATCGTTCCGTCATAGGTAGGTGAAAACTGAGGAACTCCATTGGAGTAATCCCAAACGACTTCTGTTACGGTATCCGGAAACTCGTCGCTTTTTATCCTGTTCATGATTACGTTAGCGATGAGAACTCTGCCTTTGATATCCTCTGTCCCCGCTTCTGCCTCCACAATGCGCAGCAGTGTATCATAGTCTGTATCGGACATGATCGTAGGTGTGGCAAGGGTAACGCTCTTTTCATCGAAATCGTTGACTCTGTCTTCCATGGAAGAGCTGATGTCAAATTCTGTGACACTGTCGTCTACTTTCTGGATTCTCTGGCCAACCATCACCTCTTCGCAGGAGGTTCCGATTCTGTTTATGGATTTCTCTGTGGAAGCGGTATCCCGTACACCGGTAACGACCCCGGCAATTCCTGTGGGAAGGGAATCGGAACTTATAACTGCATGATCCTCGGCTGCATAAACCTTTCCGCTTTCGCTGTTGTCCAGTACCTTGGAGCCAATGGCTATGATCACTGCAGCAAATGCACATAAGGTAATCAGCATAAAGCTTCGGACAGCGTCCCCTTGTTTCAGGCGTATGCTTCTCTTTTCCCGGGAGTCCTGTAATTCTCTTTCTACTTTCATACTTTTCATTCCTTGCAACTTTATTATCTATTTCTTTCGGTTGTCACAACTTATGTAACAATTTTGTAATTTATAAGCAAATTATATTTAATATAGAGCTGAATGTCAAGCCTTTTTTTATTGTTGGATATGGTGTTCTTCCATTTTGCACAGAAATAATACGGTATTTTTATGAATTTTTTTCGTTTTTTTAAGTAAATTAAGGGAAAAGTGGGTACAGCTCCCATTTTTGGACAAAAAAACAGGCACGCAAGATAGTTCATTTCTTTGGAATAAAATTAATATTTCGTTAATCTTTCCTCTGAAAAATATCTTTTGTGCCTGTTTCGGATTCTCATCTGCGTATCCCAAAGGGTGTCAGTGAGAATGGTGTTTTATAGGTATGATTATAATTCCGGCAGAGACGCCAGTCAAGGAAATTTCTTCCCGCTATTTCGACAGAAGGTGCCGTCCGGCAAGCCAAAATTCCATTGCCCCAGGCAATCTGGAATGCATTTTGGCTCGTTGCTGTGAACGGAGTGAGCAGTAATGCTGGCCGGTTACTGTTCACACAGCACTGTCTCCGGCGGGGACTCCTAACGGTTGTTGATGGCTGCTACCAGAGCGTCTATGGAAGCTGTGATGATATCGTGGTGGATTCCTGCGCCCCAGGACAGGCTTCCGTCAGGTTTGCGGATACTTACATAGGCGATGGCGCGGGAGCTTGAACTTCTCTCCAGCGCATGCTCCTGGTAAGTTTCCAGCTCATAATTAAGTCCGTAGGTCTTTTTAAGCGCATTGCTCACCGCATCCAGACGACCGTTTCCAATTGCTTCCGAGGCAGTTGATCTTCCCAGGAAAGATGCGGTAACATTTGCGATAATTCCTTCCGCCGTCTGTTTGAAATGGACTTCGCTGATGCTGTACGGCTGTACGTTGTTTTCGAAGGTTTTCTTGAAAAGCTCGAAAATTTCGTCCGGATGGAGTTCCTTGTGGCTGTGGTCGGAAACTGCCTTGGCAGCATAGCCCATTGCCTCCCGCATTTTTGCCGGAAGGTTGAGACCGAAATTGGTTTCCAGAATATATCCAACTCCGCCCTTTCCGGACTGGCTGTTGATACGGATCACATCTGCGTCGTAATTTCGTCCCACATCGGTTGGATCGATGGGAAGATAGGGGACATTCCAGTGTTCAGGATCTTTTTCGTCTCTCCAGTGCATACCCTTTGCAATGGCATCCTGATGGGAACCGGAGAAGGCTGCAAAGACAAGGGCGCCGCTGTACGGGCTTCTCTCATCCACCCTCATGCCGGTACACTCCTCATAGACCTCGCAGATATGAGGCATATCAGTGAAGTCCAGCTTCGGATCTACACCCTGGGAGTACATATTCATGCCAAGGGTGACGATATCTACGTTTCCGGTACGCTCACCGTTGCCGAATAAGGTTCCCTCAATACGGTCTGCTCCGGCCAGAAGTCCCATTTCGGAATCTGCCACTCCGCATCCCCTGTCATTGTGGGGATGCAGGGAAACAATAACGTTCTCACGGTATTTCATGTTCTCGCACATATATTCCACCTGGCTTGCGTATACGTGAGGCATGGAATGCTGAACCGTGACAGGGAGGTTGATGATACATTTATTGTCAGGTGTGGGCTGCCATACGTCAAGAACGGCGTTGCAGACTTCTAATGCGTATTCCGGCTCCGTTCCGGTAAAGCTCTCCGGACTGTATTCAAACTGGAAATTTCCCTCTGTTTCAGAGGCAAGCTTCTTTAAGAGAGCAGCTCCCTCCACAGCGATTTTCAGGATTTCTTCTTTGGACTTGCGGAAAACCTGTTCTCTCTGGGCAACAGAGGTGGAATTATATACGTGCACAATGGCTTTGGGCGCTCCTTTCACCGCTTCAAAGGTTTTGCGGATAATGTGCTCTCTTGCCTGGGTCAGAACCTGGATGGTGACATCCTCAGGAATAAGATTCTGTTCGATCAGTGTGCGCAGGAAAACATATTCTGTCTCAGAAGCTGCAGGGAATCCGACTTCGATTTCTTTAAATCCGATTTCTACCAGGAGTTTAAAAAACTTTACCTTCTGTTCCAGGCTCATTGGGATGACAAGAGCCTGATTGCCGTCCCGAAGATCCACGGAACACCATGACGGCGCTTTGTCTACATAGTCTTTTTCTGCCCATTTCATGCACTTTACGGGCGGCATATAGTATTGTTTCTGATATTTGGCTGCATTCATCATTGTTTTATTTCCTCCTGTTTTCAAAAATAGTAAATTCGGAAAAACTCCTGTAAATAAAAAATCTTCCGCTCTGCAATTATATGCAAGAGACGAAAGACAATTATGCCCTGCGCGGTACCACTCTTTTTCATGAATTTACGATTCACACACTTATGGGATACGGTTCATATCCCTTCCGGGTAACGGCGGACTCCGTCTGCGCCTACTTTCTAAAAGATTTCAGGCAGATGCTCCAAGGCGAGTTCTACAAGTACCTTCCTCTGCTTCTCACCAGCCAGCAGCTCTCTGTGGGACCTTTCCCTGTATACTGTTCCTTTTCATTGCATTTCTCTTATGTAATGTACTTTAACAGATTAACACGTTATTGTCTGTTTGTCAATCGTTTTATGTGTCTCAGTTGAAAAATCCAAAGGATCCGTTTTATTCCTTATTATAATTAAAAAAGGGAGAATCCTGTGATTCTCCCTGAAGATCATTTGTATCTCGTATATCTTTGGTTCTGTGTGAAGACTTCTTTCGTATAAACAGTGATTTCTTATTAAAACAGAGGATTCTTTTGTAGAAATCTTTTGTATCTGAAGGCTTCTTCTGATGTATTTTATGTTCTGGTGTACTTTTCCTCTGTGATTTCATGTTAGCACATTACGTTCTCTATGGCAACTATTTTCTTTGGTTTTTTGACATTTTTTGTCGACATTTTTCGACAATGTAAAAAAAGTAAGTGATTATTCCAGGACTCATTGGTTTTTCATAAGCGCCCAATATTCCTGATGATTTTATAATCCCCAGATCTTCCCTATAATTGTAGCCGATAGATGCTTAGAGTATTTTACATTGGCATTATTCCGAATTACATTTTGGAACAGCATCACAAGTGAGAAACTCTCGTCTTGATAATCCATATTCCGGCACTGTACGCAGAACTGAAGAATAGGATACTACATATAAAATCAAAATCACAGTAGAATGTTCTATCAACCACTTTAAAGACAGTTTTGGGATTGCCGGCCGCAAAATCCAAAATGAGAAAACACTTCATACTAATCCTGTCTGATTTTGACTTATCTTATTATCCAATAGATTTTTTCTTCTCTTCATTTTCGGATAGTCTAAAAAGCAAAGTGTAGTAAACAGGTGAATTAAATGTAATTTTATATTTTCGTTTCAAGTTTATTACCTTTTCTCTTGAATCAGAAAAAACTGTTTTCCCATGTTTTTCTTCCACTTTTTGTCATTATCTACTGCCAGCTTCAAGTAATGCCAGCTTCAATTCATTTTCGAGTTTTGCTAATTCCTCCTGCGCTTCCATTCTTCGGCGCGAGCCATCTTCATGAATTTTTACAACTTCATTGATTGAAGTAATAATATCGGTATTTACTTTTCTCATTGTTTCAATATCCACAATAGATTTTTCAGAAGCTGTCGCTGCATCAATTGCACCTTGTTTTAACATTTCAGCATTTCTTCTAAACATTTCATTTGTCATATCGGTTACTGCCGCCTGTGCATCCAATGCACGTCTGCTATGCTCTATACCTAATGCCAAAACCATCTGATTTCTCCATAACGGAATTGTATTAATAATATTAGAACGCAGTTTATCAGCAACTTCCTGATCTGCATTCTGTAGAAGTCTAATTTGTGGAGCTGTCTGAATACATACAAGTCTTGTTGCCTCTAAGTCGAAAATTCTCTTTTCGAATCTCATGCACGCATCTTCATAATCCCTATATACTTGAACCTCCAATTGGTCCTGAGAAAGTTCCGCTTTTTCTCTTAATTCAACCAATTTTGTATTTCTTGCAATATCGAGTGCTTTTTTACCAGCAATAATATACATAGTTAACTCTTTGTATAATTTTAAATTCTGATCATACATCTGATCAAAGACATAAATATCTTTTGTCAAAACTTGACGATGATGTTGCAAATCTTTTTCAATTTTCCTAATGTTAACTTCGGCACTTTCATAATTTGAAATAAGATAAGTAACCTTCTGCTTTCCTTTCTGAAAAATGCCAAAAATCCCTTTCTTTTCAGGCACTACTGTACTATCTATTGCCATTCTTAAATCTCTAAGACTCTGGCCTACGTCACCAAATTCTTTTGTTTTTACATTTCCTGTAATAGAAGTAGAAAATGCAGTAATACTATTCTGTACACTGGCTCCATATGTATTAACCATCTTGACATTAGTTACATCAATTTGTTTTACAAAATTCTCTACCTGACATTTTTCTTCTTCACTCAGCATAGATTCATCTACAGAGCCAGCTGCAACACCAGTTTTTGGTTCCATGGTTGTCATATGTATAGATTCCATTGCAGGTTCAGTAAAAATACTATTTACCTTTCTTTCTTCTGGATCCAATGTGAGGGGTGGAACTTCCACTTTTTTCATCCCTTGATCCATGTTCTTTTGCGTATTGCTCATTCCTTCCATAATAATCCAATCTCCTTCATTTATCCATTAATTTTATAAGCTGAATCTACAAATCCATCTTGACCTAAAATTTCCGCTAATGCTTCTGCACGTGCGGTCGTATCAACAATTGCTTTATTATAAATGTCAATAACTTGTTGTTTAGCCGCTGCAGCAATCTTATTAATTGCTACCATAATTTTACCATATACTGAATTTCCATTTTTATTTATTACTCCAGCCTTTGTATATTCCAAAAAAGACACCATTAATCCCATCATTTCAGGAATATAGTAAGATAAGAACCTTTCTGACTGGAATTGGTAACTTGGATATTTTTTTAAAGTTACGTCCATTTTCTCAAGATAGTTAATCATCTCATACATTGACTTGCGCATATCATCAGCTATCGCATACTCATTTAATGTTTTCAGTTTGAAGATATACGATTCTAAATCAGCACATACAAAATAATCTATCGTAAACTTTTCCATATTTATTGGCTGCTCTGGAATGCTTTCAAATGTTGTCATCAACAATTTTGAAAATTCATAAGTTTGATGAGCATTGGCAGTTTGAACGAACAATAAATAATTGTTCCCTACAATTTCTAATATTTCAGGTAATGCGTCATACAAAACAACTTTAGATAGCCTCTCAAATGTAATTTCGTAACGCTTATTCCCTACCTGAACAATTATTCTTTTTCCGGTTATATATATTGTACCATATGATTTAGAAAATGGATCATTTTCCGTCTCATTAGGAATATACAAAATTGCATTCTCCAGATAATAAAGAGTTTCATCTTCGTCCACCTCAAAATTCATATCTTTTACATCAATAGTTGGGATTTTTCCATCCTTGATCATAATGCTTGCTTCTGATGGAAGGATTGATGCTATATGTTCCAAAGAAAATGCTTTCTCTTTAATTTTAGAATATAATTGCCCTGCTGTAACCATGTCTTCATCATCCCCTAAAATCAAATAATTTCCTACAATAATCTTAGCAAAACGTACTAGCTTCTTGTACATCTTTTTTTTCTTAAATGTGGCATCTAAATCATCCACTTTCATCACTGCCTCTTCCACCTCTGATATTATATCATCATTAATAGAATAATTCCAATAATCATAAATAACATGTTCAAAAGAACGGCAATCATAGAATGCTGTTTCACATATTTTTTCAACATGATTCTCAATGATGACTTCCGACAAATGAATATCATGCTCAAAGGCACCTTCTGGAATCATGTCACAATGCTTAATTGAAAAGCTTTTGAGTCTTGTACATAATGCAAAACTATTAGGTCTCCAATCCCTTATTCCAGAAATCTCTATTCGATTTATTCCACATAACGCAAAAGCATATTCACCTACATAATCTAATACTGCCGAAATCTTTAGATTTTCAAGAACACCACATTCTGCAAAAGCCTCAGTACCTATCCAACTGATACCACTCCCAAAACGAATATTTTTCATATTACTGCAACCCAAGAACGCCTTCTCAGCAATCCTTGTTATTGTATCTGGTAATAGCACACCTAAGATATTCTTTCGATTTTTAAACGCACCTTCAGCAATTTCTGTAACCTTATAACCATCTATTTCTTCAGGGACAATAACATAGCACATCTCTCTGTTCATATACT
>DXXQ01000145.1 GCA_019416265.1 Clostridiales bacterium
ACCGAAAGCCGAAGAAAAAGCAGTAGGAAAAGGACGTTTTAGAGGGTATTTTACAGCCCTTTAAAACGTCCTTTTTCTGTTTTTAAAATAGGTTTTTGCAAATGACGCGAAAATATTTTGCATTTTGCGCGAAAAGCTACAGCTGGAACAGATCAATACGATCATTCAGAAGTTTACTCCATTGGCAGAGAAAGCAGAAACGCAGGGAGAAATGAATGCATCTTCCAGATGGTTTTATGTGATCTGGGATACGGAGCTCAATAATCTCTGGAGCAGATTTATGAATTTGGCTGACCAGAAGACAAAGGAGAGCGTTCTTGCAGAACAGAGAAACTGGGTAGCCATGAAGGAAGAAGCAACATTGCTGAGTATCGGAAGCAGCGAAGAAAATGGCAGCATTTATCCTCTCCTTCAGAATTCTTTTCTGGAAGAAATTACGAAAAACAGAGCCTGTGTTCTTGCCAGTAAGCTGGCTGGGATAAAAGGAGAAGATTTCATGCTGCCGGACAGATCAAACAAATACGGCCTGTTTGTTGATAATCAGGGGACAGGAAATGTATGTAGCGCATTGGTAACCAGGGAGGGATTGAACGGAGAGAATGAAGCGGTCATTTCGGTATACCTGACAGGAGAAACAAGAGGAACCTTTACGGATCATGGAAATGGAGAACTGGCCTTCGCATCGGATGATGGAAATGTACGGGGAATCATTCATATTGACGGGTGGAAGGGGGCAAGTTTTCATGTTACGGAATTGACTGGTAACTCTGCTTTCACCGTTGGGGAAGAACTGGAATTTCCGTTCGCATTCTGATGCGGATGAAGTACATAGATAAATTCCTGCATGGAGCATTTCGGCATAGCTGTCCCGGAAAGGAGATGACCATATGAAGCAGAAAAAACGGATCTGGTGGACGTTCAATTTATGGGAAGCAGATGCATTTCAGCAATATCTGGAAGAAATGGCGCTGCAGGGCTGGTTCCTGGAAAACGTCGGCGGTTCTGTCATGAAATTTTACAGGGCACAGCCGGAAAAAAGAAGATACGCGGCGCTTCTGGTTCCGGGAAGCTCTTCCCTTACCGGCGCGGACAGCTGGAAGGCAGAACAGTTTCGCAAGGAGTGCCAGGAAGCAGGATGGGATTTTCAATGCAGCGGAACTTACTGGCAGATATTTTATACCACCGATGAAAGCGTGAAGCTGACCGGAGATATGACGGAAGAGAGGCAGTTCCTGATTCAAAAAGCTCTTTCCTGGAACGGGTCTGCGAAAATTTCCTATCCTGTACTGGTAGTATTAAGTTTGTGGTCGTTATACAGCAATCTGCAGAATCCGGGAAAAATGTTTGCGGATCCCGTGGCGCTTATGCTAAATCCCCTGCTGCTTGGAATCTGCATTTCCTGGACGGTAACCTATGCGCGGCTGTTTCGATGGAACTGTGGGAATACAATGGCTATAAAAGAAGGCAGGCCGTTTCCGAGAATGAATCTGCAGCGGAAGGTAAGCTTTAAAAAGCGTATCATTCTATTAGATGAAATCCTGATTCTGGCAGTTCTGGCGCTGGCATTTTCTTCTTCCATGAGAGCCCTGGCCGGAACCATGCTTTCTTCCATTCTCATTGTAGTGATTTCCCTGTTTGTAAGGAACCTGCTCAGAAATAACGGCAGCGGAAATGCCCGGGATGACTGGATGTCATATGCGGTTGGCGTTGGTGTGCTTTGCATGATTCTGATTCCCTTGTGTAATGCGGCAGCAACTCACTTTCTGGGAGCAGATGAACCGGATACCGGGAGAAAACATACGGTATTCGCTAGCTATCAGGCAAATGATGTTCAGATGAGCAGTTCTGGAAAGTCAGTAGGCGTTACCGTATATACCAGTCCCATTTCCTGGATCATTGCGAAAACCAGCAAATGCTATCCAAAGGATATGACAAAGTGGTGGGATCAGATGGAACTGGAACTTCCGGCAGAGCTGGAGGAACTTCCCGAGGGGACAGAAGTGTCCTGGTGCCGGTACATGGTCCGCAAAGATGGGGCTGAGCCTGTTTCGGAAGAAAATTTCTATCAGGATGAGCCGACTCTTGATGAAGTGATATTAAAAGACAGAAATCGTCTGGTTGTGCTGGATTATGGCGGTGGTATGAATCTTACCGACATGAAAGAAGCGGTAGACGTTTTTTATCAGGGGCAAACAGAGTAAATGCAAATGGTGCAAAGGAGATTATATTCATGAAAAAAGTATTCGGAATCGGAAACTGTATGGTCGGAATAGTACTGGTTATTTCTGGTGCTGTGATGAAGCTGAAAGGACAAACAGCGGTTACTGTCATTGGAGGCGCAGACGGTCCTACCGCTGTGTTTGTTGCCGGAAAACTGAATGGTGATTTCTCTATCATGCTGATTCTGATCGGAATTGTATTGTTGGCTGTAGCAGCAATTGTTTATTGGAAGAAAAATGGCGGAAATTCATAAGAAAAGCAGCTCGCATGGTATTGGCAGCAGGAACGGTGTGAAAAGGGGGCGATTACATGGAAGAGAGTTTCTGGAAACAGACGTATGAGAAGATTCTGATTGGAATGGGTCTCTTTGGGATTACATTGAAATTTCTCTTTCTCAATCAGATTCTCCCCTTCATTGGCGCCCTTTTGCTGTTTACAGGATTTCGAAAACTGAGATCAGAAAACCGCTGGCTGAAAGTCGGATATGCAGGCGCCGCGCTCGAAGTTGTGATTACCATTGTGACAATTGTGCTTGGAAGTGTGCTCGAACGGGAGAAAATCTATGCTTTGTACGCATGGAAAGGAATTGATTTCTGTGGCGGAATCCTGCCGGTCGTGCTGATGGTTTGTCTTTTCCTTGGAATGCGTGAGGAGCTGGAACAGCGTGATGAAAAAATAAAAAGTGAAGTTCTGCTCCATATCATCATCTGGTATGCGGTGGTGACGGTGCTTGCGATTCAGGAATATGAGGGCTGGATCCTTGGTTTTGTAATCGTTGCTGCATACATTGGAATCCTTGTAGAGTTAAAGAATATAGCAGAAAAACTGGAAGAGGCCGGATATGTACTGGAAGAACATCCGGTGCGGATTTCAGACAGTAGATGTGCAGCAGGAGCAGCAATTCTGACTGCGGCAGGTCTGTTCGTCGGCTATACATGTTTTGGTGCTTATCATATGGAGTGGACAACTGCAAATGAAACCCAGGATCCGGCATGTGAAGAAACCAAAGCACATCTGTTATCCCTTGGTTTTCCGGAAGATATCTTGCATGACTTAAAGAAAGAAGATATTTTGGCGTGCAAAAATGCCAGACAGGTTCTGCTGAATCAAAGCGATGATTCGCTGCGGGGCAGGGATGGGCAGTTGCAGCTTGACGGCTTGGCAGTAGAACTGGAACAGGAAGGCCAGTGGAAGGTGATCCATCATTTCTTATGGAATGGAAATCCGGGCTTTCGCGGGACAGAAGCAGTACAGATCAATCCGGCATATCAGGAACTGAACGGGGGCTGGACCTCCCAGGGGAAACTTACCGGTCAGGTCCTTTACGATAAGGATGGAACTTCTTACACCGCAGATTATAAAATCTTGCAGGACGAAAATTACGATACCGGCATGAATGCTTTCTTTTACGGAAGTCAACAGAATGCCAGCATTTTCGCGGAATTTTCCTTGCCGCGGAGTGGGGAAAACTGTCGCGGATACGTGGCCTATGAAATCAAGGCAAAGGAAAGTGACTGGTGGATTGATTCCTGGCTAAATTATACCCATCAGAAGACCATCTGGCAGTATCCGGTCATCTCAGCAGCCCAGAACAGAAGACAGGGCGGCTGGCTGGACGAGCGTGTGTTCAGTACTGTGCAGGATGCGCTGCAGGTGCTTCCAGAGGGGGAAAATGAAGGCTCTATCGGTTCATAAACTCGAAAAATTGGATGTTGTTGGGAGAAATATTATGACTGGGAATATGATAGGGTTTGTTATATGGGCGATGGTTGGCGTTATTATCATTAGTCTTGGAATAAGAGCATATCTTTCAGGAAAAGTGTCTGGCTTTTGGGCAAACATAAAATCTATATCTGTAAATGATATAATGGGCTACAATCATGCGGTTGGTAAGCTGTTTGTTATTTATGGAGCAATATTGATTGCATTGGGATTACCGCTGCTTTCAGGACAGAATTCTCCATTTATTTTACTGTCAGTATTGGGAGTAATGATAGAAACAATAGTAATCATGGTGGTTTACAGTTTGTGTATTGAAAGAAAATATAAAGAACAATAGTTTTTGCTCGTTCAATTTTATTCTGTATAATCTGTTGTTATTTAAAAATAAAAATGCTAAAATAAAAGCAGTTAAAATATTATCTAAAATAGTATAAATTAAGATATTTTGGATAATATATTATTTGTAAATAAAGGCGGTGAAAACGAATGGAACAACTGATATGGGAAACGGCGGAAGAATTGGATCAGAAGCTGGCACAAAGGGTAAGAAACATCCGAAAACGGCGTTCCATTTCCCAGGAAAAATTATCCTCTATGAGTGGTGTAAGCTATGGCTCTATCAAAAGATTTGAAGCTACCGGACAGATCTCCCTGATCTCCCTGACCAAGATTGCTATGGCCTTGGATATTGCAGATGAGCTTAGGAGTATTTTTACACAGGTGCCATATAAGAATATTCAGGAGGTTATTAATGAAACCAAATAATGCATTGCAGGTTCTCTACGATGAAAGGCTCGTTGGAACGCTGGCGATGACTGCAGACCATAAAGCGGCATTTCAATATAGCGAAGAATGGCTTGAACATGGATTCCCGATCAGTCCATTTTCTCTTCCACTGAAAAGGCAGGTTTTTGTTCCAAACAAAGACTATTTTGATGGACTTTTTGGAGTATTTGCGGACAGTTTACCAGACAACTGGGGAAGATTATTGTTGAACCGACTACTGCGCGCCCATGGACAAAATCCGGATAAACTTACAGTTTTGGAGCGGCTGGCTATCGTTGGAAAATCAGGAATGGGGGCGCTTACCTATTATCCAGAAAAGGAAATGCAGGAAAAACAGGGCCATAGTAATCTGGATGAACTTGCGGAGCAATGTCAGAAGCTGTTGAATACAGAGTATTCTGATAAACTGGATGAGCTATATCGCCTGGGAGGTACCAGCGGTGGAGCCAGACCCAAAATTATGACAACTATTGAGGGGGAAGAGTGGATCATTAAATTTCCGGCCCATGTAGATGGAAGAAATGCTGGAAAGATGGAATATGATTATTCCTGCTGTGCCAGACAATGTGGTATTGCCATGAGTAAGGCCAGATTATTTCCATCAGACAAATGCGAAGGGTATTTTGGAACAAAACGATTTGACAGAATGATGGATAATGGCAGTCAAAAACGAATCCATATGTTAACCGCCGCTGCTCTTTTGGAATTAGATTTCGAACAGCCAAGTCTGGATTACCACAGTTTGATGAAGCTGACGAAAATTTTAACCAGGGATCATCCAGAAGATGTGAACAATATGTTCCGCAGGATGTGCTTTAATGTGTTCGCTCATAACCGAGATGATCATTCTAAAAATTTTACGTATCTATACCATGATGCAGAGGATTGCTGGCGGTTGAGTCCTGCATACGATCTCACTTACAGCAATACCTATTACGGAGAACATACAACCACAGTGGATGGAAATGGGCGCAATCCAGGAGAAAAGGAGATTCTGGCAGTTGGAATTGCCGCTGGGATGGCGAGAGCGGAATGCAGGAGAATTATGAGCCAGATCAAGGATTGTGTGAACCAGATGCTGGGACAGTATCTTTCTTAGAAAAATGGAGTACAATTGCAACTTAAGGAAGTATCGCAAATATTTTTCACCCCATATGGCCATTTCATAATAAATCTTGATGAATTGTAAAATATCTATAATTTGTAAATAATTTTAAAGCTGCATTGCCGCCATCAAATGGCGGCAATTGTATTTTTCTCCTGTTCGGAATCATCGCGCAGATAGATGGGAGCAGGATGGTGTAGTTTAATGGATTCTGCCACGTCAACGGCCAGACGATTTGGACGTTGTTGTTGCTGATCTCATGAGCTGTCACCGACTTGCTTTTTCGCAAGGAAATCAGTTATTGGTCAGGCTGAGAAGTCAGCAACATTTATTTGTTATTGAGTGCCGGGTTATACCTATTTTTCGTGTGTATGATATACTTGTGGTATAATCCATATACTAAACAAGATAAAGGGTGGTACTATGCAGATTTTTGTTGATGCAGATGCTTGTCCGGTGGTTTCCATTGTGGAAGCAGTTGCGAAAAAATATAGGGTGGCGGTAACGCTGCTATGCGATACAAACCATGTATTGTATTCTGATTATAGTGAGGTAGTGGTTGTTGGAGCCGGCACGGATGCCGTAGATTATAAGCTGATCAGCATTTGTCATAAAGGAGATATCGTGGTATCGCAGGATTATGGAGTAGCGGCTATGGCTCTCGGAAAAGGTGCTTATGCGATTCATCAGTCAGGCAAATGGTATACAAATGAAAATATTG
>DXXQ01000146.1 GCA_019416265.1 Clostridiales bacterium
CGGCGGATCTCCTTGGGGATCACCACCCTGCCCAGGTCATCGATTCTCCTTACGATTCCAGTAGCTTTCATAACGTAAATTCCTCCATTTGCTTTAACTATCCGTTTCTGGAAAATAGTATCTGTAAATGGAGGGATTTTATGCGCTCTATGAAATTTTCCCCGTTCCCGCCCTCGCAGGCCCAGTCAATGTCCGGTAATAACCATACTCGATCACAATGCACATGTACACGATCGGGGCATAACGATCCAAAAAGGGAGTCGAACCCCAAACACGCGCCCTTACATGTGCCATGTACGGCTTGCGCAGCCGCCGCGTGACATTCGCCCTGTTCCTGCTACCAGACCCAGCCCTATTCAATCAGCTCTGTGCTCCAGTTATTCTCCTGGAGCTTATTGTCCAGCAGTCTCAGCTCTTTGGCCATTTTATCGATCTCATCCTGCCAGTCCGTTACAGAGATGGCTGCTTTGATCTTAATCTCCGTATTTCTTGCCCTGTAAGACGTCTGGCTTCCTGTATAGACAATGTCCTTATATACGCTGATCTTCAGGATCAGCGCGTCCTTTCTTGCGATCAGCTCCGTTAAGGTCCGGCCATCCACCTTTGTCTGGGAATTGGTCAGGTTGATCCTGGAGATCAGATACGCCAGCCGCTCCACCGACGCGTCCAGCTCCCGCTTCAGCCGTTCCGGCTCCTCTGCGGTCCTCTCGCCTTCCTGTACCAGCACATTGCTGTTCAGCCTCTTCCTCAGCTGCTCAATATTCCTGTTTAAATCCGCCCGCTCCTGCAGCGCCTCTGCCAGCTTCATTATGTATCCCTCCCGGTTGGTTTGGTGTGGTATCACTGTAGTGGTGCAATGATGGGGGTGTGATACCGTGGTGGTTTGGTTGAATTGTTTGGTTGAAGAATTTGTTTCCTAATTAGTATAGTTTAGTATAACACATGGGCGGGGGGAAATCTATCGCAGGGAAGAGGAAATGTGAGGATTGCGGAAGAAGCTTGTGAAGGCCAAAGACAGAATTGGGGAATCGGCGATTTTATCTCATACACCCTTGCACTGCTGTTCCAGATATGCTACACTGGCACAAAGCATATATTTCTTACTTTCCCGGCCAATCCGGCCGTCTGGAGATTCTTATTCATTTCAGAAGATCTATGCTTTTCCCTTATTAAAAATTGAAAAGCAGGAGATCTCCGGTTCTCCTGCGGAAGGAGGACAAATGAAGCCTATGAACGATCATGCCCAGGCTCCGGCACAGTTCCCCACGGCCCGGCGAGACTACAAGGACACTCTGTTCCGGCTGCTGTTCCGGGACAGGGACCGGCTCCTCAGCCTTTACAACGCAGTAAACGGGACGTCCTATGCTTCTTCGGAGGAACTGACCGTGGTGACTCTGGAAAACGCTGTGTACATGAACATGAAAAACGATGTGGCCTTCCTAGTGGATTTTCAGCTGAATCTCTATGAGCACCAGTCCACCTGGAATCCCAACATGCCGCTCCGCAACCTGTTCTATGCAGCAAAGGAGTACCAGACCCTTACCCGGGACCAATCCCTTTATGCGCCCCAGCTGGTAAAAATCCCCACCCCGAATTTTGTGGTGTTTTACAATGGAGATAAGGAGATCGGCGATTCTTGTGTCTTAAAGATCTCCGATTCCTTTGAGCATCCTACCGAAGATCCGGGGCTGGAGCTGAAGGTAAAGGTCTTAAAGATCGCGCCCGGGAAGAATAAGGAGCTTATGGATACCTGCCAGACGTTAAAAGAGTATATGCTCTTTGTGGAACGGGTGCGGCTCCATGCAAAAACCATGGCGGTGCAGGCGGCGGTCCACCGGGCCGTCACAGAATGCATCCGGGAAGGGATCCTTTCGGATTTTCTCTCTAAGAACCAATCGGAGGTGATCGCAGTGAGTATATTTGAGTATGATGAAGAGCGTGAACTGGCGCTGATGCGGAAGGCCATTGCCTCTGAGGCGCGGAAAGAAGGGATCGCAGAAGGGCACAGTGCAGGACACAAGGAAGGACGCGAGGATGAAATAAAAAGCCTCATCCGCACCAAGCTTCAAAAGGGAAAATCCATATCGCAGATTGCGGATGAACTGGAGCGGGATGAGGAGACGATTGAGAGGGTGATTCGGGGGATGGGAGGTGAATGAAGCAAAATACCCGAATGTGAAGAAAAGTCTGTAATTAAGATCTTCGATGGTAATGATTGGGGCTGGCGGCTCATTTCTGAGCTTTCGAGAGTATGAGAAAATGGACCGAGGATGTAAAATAAAGGACCCGTTGGGATACTCCTTTGCATTGTTCTGATATTCACGGATAGCTGGAGACCGTTTCAAGTTTTGTGTAAACTCAAAAAACTGATATAAGATATGTCATTAGTTACTGGGCAGAGCCGTTTTTTGAGGGTCTGCCCTTACTTGTATCATAATGCAGTTTCCAGACATGTCAAGCAGGGCTGGCCCGGCCAGCCCTGACAGGCCAGATAAAGCTTATAATCCGGATAATCGTTCTTCAAAAAAATATTTCCAGCTGCGAATGGATCTGTCCCTAATCCTGTCGGTGTCCAGTCCATTTTTTCGTGATATCCACCATGGCCAGATACAGCATTTTCAAGAGACTCTCATCCGAAGGGAATACCGTTTTAGATTTTGTGGCCTTCCGCAGCTGCCGATTAAATCCCTCAATGGTATTCTTGGTATAGATTAAGCAGCGAACCACTTCCAGATACTTGAAATACGTTGAAAGATTCGCCCGATTGTCCTTCCATGATTTTGCGATTTTGGGATATTTCCCGCTCCATTTCTCATCAAAGCCATCCAGTTCAGCCCGTGCGATTTCTTCTGTTGTGGCTGTATATACACGTTTCAGATCAGCCATCAACGGCTTGAGTTCCTTATAAGGAACAAACTTTGTCGTATTCCGGATCTGATGGATAATGCACTGCCGGATCTCAGTATCCGGGAAAACGGCTTCAATCGCCTGGGGAAAGCCTGTCAGGCCGTCTACGCATGCGATCAGGATATCTTCTACGCCACGGTTCTTCAGTCCGTTCAGAATGGAAAGCCAGAACTTTGCACTCTCATTTTGCCCTACATACATGCCGAGCACGTCTTTATGCCCTTCCATGTCGATTCCGATAGCGATATAAACCGCACGTTTTACAATCCTGCCTTCATTACGAACATGGTAATGGATGGCATCCATGAAAACGACTGCATAGATTTCCTCCAAAGGCCGTTCCTGCCATTCTTTTACGATGGGCAGGATTTTATCTGTGATCCTGCTGATGGTGCTGTCAGAAATCCCGATGTCATAGAGTTCCCGCAGATGGCTTTCGATATCATTCGTGGTCATTCCTTTGGCATACATGGAGATGATCTTTTCTTCCATGTCCTGAGTGACCGTATTCTGATACTTTTTGACGATCTGTGGTTCAAACCATAGTCTTCTGGGAATGACCATTTCTGGAATTATCTGTTTCCTTGTTCCGATAATCATACTTGGAGTATCCCAGTTCCTCATCCATTCCCTGATCCAGGGCACCTTCCAGGATGATGGACATCATATCCCGCATAATGGAATTGACATCCGTTCCATCTTTGACCTTTACATTGTTCTCTTTCAGGTAGTTACCAATCATTTCCCGAAGGGCTGCTCTTTGTGGGGTATCCTTTTTTCTTGCCATAAAATAAACCTCCAAACTGGTAAGTCTATCTTACATCAGTTTGAAGGTTTACACAAACTTTGGGATACTCCCTTAGGGATCTTTTCTCCACACTCAGTTATATTTTCTCAGCCACCATATCTTATTATAGTACCTTTACTCGATTTAATCTTATAAAGTCTTCAATGACCGAGCAGATTTTTACAGATATTTCTTCTTCAATATAGGCTATATTTTTCATCCTTTCAATAGCCTTAATCCAGGTTGCAATCTCATACCGGATTCCTTCCCCATCCAGTTGATAAAAATACCGTTGGTTGTTTTCTTGATTTTCATACCTAAGTTCAAAGTAGTCTGTTTTCCACCATGGCGCCGGCACATATACATATCCCTTTGTTCCAGAAACAATCATTTCTCCTTCCGATTTTACTCCTTTCCCAACCTTGAAAGATGCAACCGATTGGGGAAAAACAAAATCTGCTTTTGTAAATAAATCAAATTTATAATTTTCATCTCCAAATAATGAATTCATATAAATTTTATCCGTATCCGTTCCAAGGATCTGAAAAATAGGCAACATCGC
>DXXQ01000147.1 GCA_019416265.1 Clostridiales bacterium
CCTTCGCAGCGATCCTGCAGGGGCGGATACAGCTGATATAAACAGTGACAAAGGAAAAAACTGCCGCTCCCACAAAAATCCAGGGATTCACAGAGGCGTTGGAGGTCACTGCCTCATTGTAGGTCAGGTTGCTCATTACAACCGGGAGAAGTCCTGCTCCTGCCCCGTACCCTGCAAGAAGCCCCAGAGGGATTCCCACTGCGCACAGGAAGTACGCCTGTCTGCGGACAATCTGGCGAAGCTGCCTCTCTGTTGTTCCTATGGTTTTCAAAAGTCCGTAAAAACGGATGTCACTGAACACATTGATATAAAAAATATTGTAGATGATAAGATAGCCTGCAAGGAGGATCACAGCAAGCATCACGATTCCCATGACAACTGTCTCGCTGTCCACGTTGCTTGTGGTATACGCCCAGTTCACACCTGTCGGCTTGTTCTCAAATCCAAGACGCTCACTCAGCTTATCAAGCTGTCCCTCAATGTCAATGCTGCTTTTAAACATCACATCCACATTGTAGCGCCCTGCAAATCCCTCTTCCATGCTCTCTCCTTCTCCATAGGGAGTTGTGGGGGACGGCGCCAGCTCCTCTACGTACTCTTTAGAAAGGCAGAGCACCTGGGACATTGAGACGGGATCTCCCGTAAACCATCCGGACAGAGTAAATTCCTGCTCGTATTCTTTACCGTCCAGAGCAAATGTGAGAACTGCCTTTTCACCCAGTTTGCAAGGGACGCCAAGCGCCTCGAGAGTGAGCGTACTTGCTGCGAAATCATATTTTTCTTTTGGAAGGGTTCCTTCTTCCGGATAGCAGAAGGACATTCTTGCTTCCAGTTCCTCGTAATATCCCATTTCTGTACGAACCTTTTTAAGCGGCCCGTTGGTGGCGTCTGCAAAGGCAATGCGAAAAGAAGCCTCCTTAATTTCTTTGTCTGCCATTACCTTTTCTGCCTCTTCCTTCGTGAGATACTTATATCCTGCGTGGGCTCTTCCTCCAACCTGACGGAAGGTGGATTCCTGGCTTTTTTCCACAAGGCTTCCGCCGATGGTAAATAAAGCTGTAAAAAGTACAGAGGTAAGAATGATGGCGCAGACTGCAATCAGATTCCTGCTGCCTCTGGCCCTAAGGGAACGGAGGGCGATCTTTGTCACCGTTTTCTTATTTTTTACTTTACGCATTGTTCTCACCGCCTTTCCAGGATTCTGCCGTCCTCAATGCGGACGATCCTGTCTGCAAGCTGGGCAATTTCCTCGTTGTGGGTAATCATAACAATGGTCTGGCTGAATTTCTCACTGGTAACCTTCAAAAGCCCCAGTACATCCTGACTTGTGGATGAGTCCAGATTTCCGGTAGGCTCGTCAGCGAGGATAATTGCCGGCTTGGCTGCAAGGGCGCGGGCAATGGCCACGCGCTGCTGCTGACCGCCGGAAAGCTGGCTGGGAAGGCTGTTCAGCTTCTTTTCCAGTCCCAGGAGACGAATGATTTCTTGAATGTAGGCTTTGTCTATGGCTCCTCCGTCAAGCTGCACAGGAAGAACAATGTTTTCGTATACGTTCAGTACAGGAACCAGATTGTAGCTCTGGAAGACAAACCCGATTTTTCTCCGGCGGAATACACACAGTTCATCCTTTTTCAGGTCGTAAATGTCCTTTCCGTCCACATAGACCTTTCCGCCGGTAGGATAGTCAAGTCCTCCCAGCATATGGAGCAGGGTGGATTTGCCGGAACCTGAGGAACCTACCACCGCCACAAATTCTCCTTTTTTCACAGACAGGCTCACACCGTCAAGAGCCTTTACCAGACTTTCCTCTTTTCCATAATATTTTTTCAGATTTTCTGTCTTTAATATTTCCATCTATACCTATACCCCTTTCCAGTTTTTTTCTTTGGATATTTTCCCTGTCCCTGAAAAAAGGACAGCGGATTCTTTTTCCACTGTCCTTAGTATATCATCCTGTTCTTTCCACAATCTTTCTGAAATCTAACAGTTTTGAAAGATTTGCAGTTTATTTACGGTCTTGGAAGATACAGGGAAAAGGTGCTGCCCTCGCCGGGACGGGAGGTCACCTTTATATATCCGTCCTGTTTCCTCAGGATTTCCCTTGCAAGATAAAGCCCGATTCCTACGCCTTCCTCCTCCCGTACCTTTTCGGAGCGGTAAAACCTCTGGAAAATCTTCGGAATTTCCTCTTCTGCTATGCCGATTCCCCCGTCCTTCACGCTGACTGCCCCATACATTTCATAGGCCCGGGCTGAAAGAATGATCTCCGAATCTGCAGGGCTGTATTTCACTGCATTGTCAAGAATATTGTAAAGAGCCTCCGCTGTCCATTTCTTGTCTAAGAGAAGGGGGAAAGGGGTTGGACAGACCGTCTTTACTCTGATTCCCTTTTGTTCTGCCTTGGGTCGGATCTCCGCAGCCGCCTCATGGAGAAGCTCTGTCACAGGTCCTTCCACAGGCAGCATTCCCAGAATTCCGCTCTCCAGCCTCGACATCTTTGTCAGGGACTGGAGGAGGAAATCCAGCTTTTCTGTCTGGGAGCGGATCTGCCGGATCATTTCCAGCTCTTCCGGCTCCTTTAAACGCTCCTCAAGAAGCTCTCCGTAAAGACGGATATTTGCGATCGGTGTCTTGGTCTGATGGGAAATGTCGGAAATCAGACTTTTCATGCTTTCCTTTTCCGCCTCCAGGTTCTTCTTTGAGATCACCGACGCTTCCAGAAAATGCTTCCACTTCGCTTCCACCCTGGAAAGCTCCGTCTCGTCATATCTGCTTTCTGTAAATTCCCCGCGGATGCCTTCGTCAAGCATCCGGTTCAGCCTGTTCCAGCTTTTTCGTGTCCACATGTCTTGCTTTTCCTCCGGATATTACCCTGACTGCAGCCGCCCTTTACAAGCTGTTCTCCAGAGCGTGTTAAAAACATACTTTAGCAGGTTGCGCCGCCTTTTAAGTGTTTTTCTGCCTTAATATTTTCCTCTTTTCTATCCAAAAGCGCGTTGGAAAGAAGCTGTTCCTGTACGTTCTCAAAGCCAAGACGGGCTACTGTATCAGCGAAACGCTCTCCTGTATTTCCCTGTTCGCGGAAAAGAAGGATTGCTTTTTCTACAATATCAAGCACCTCGTTCTTGTCTGTAAATACCTTGTCAAGATAACGTCCCTGTGCTACTCTCTTGCCCCAGCGTCCGCCGATGTAGATGCGGTAACCGTTGGTGTAGTCCTCGATTGCATGGAACGGACAGTTACCTACGCAGCGTCCGCAGTGATTACATGCGTTTTCATCGATCACGATCTTGCCGTTTTCCACCTTTGCCACCTTGATCGGACAATTTTTCTCAATACGGCAGATCTTACAGCCGCGGCATTTCTCAAGGTCTACCTGCGGGATGCGCTGGCCGATGATTCCAAGGTCGTTCAGATCCGGCTTCACACAGTTATTCGGACATCCGCCTACTGCGATTTTAAATTTATGAGGAAGCTTCACATCTGCATAGCCGTGGAAAAATCTCTCATGAATTTCTTCAGAAAGGCCGAAGGTATCGATCAGGCCGTACTGACAGGTTGTTCCTTTACAGGATACCACCGGACGAACCTTGGAGCCTGTTCCGCCGGTCTCCAGCCCTGCCTGCATCAGATATTCTCTCAGAGGCTCGATGCTGTCGAAAGGCACGCCCTGGATTTCCATGGTCATTCGTGAGGTCATAGTCACCTCGCCGCTTCCAAAGAGCTCTGCTGCCTCGGCAATGGTTCTTGCCTCCTCCGCTGTGATCTTTCCGTTTCTTGTGATAACACGGCCATTGAATTTGTCCGCTGTGTTTTTATCTTTCAGAAAGCCCAGAGCTTTTACTCTTTTTTCTTCTTCCGGAGACACAGCTGCCTCTGTATTTGTAACCTTAACCTCGTTCACAAACTGTGCTCCTTCCAGTACAACTGTATTTTTATATCCATAATGAACCAGACGGTTCTGAAGGAAATAGCTTCTCTTCCCCTTCATGCAGACAAGAAGAAGCTTGTCCTCTTTGGAAAGTCCCGGAATCTCACCCTTTACTTTTCCAAGCTCCACAAAGATCGCGCCGCGAACAGACGGTACAGGGCTTACGTCGATCACCTTATAATCTTTTGCCTTGCCTGCCGCATATTCTGCCGGCGTCATGCTGACCATCGTTCCGTTTATTTTATTGAGAAGGATGTAAGCAGCCTGTACAAAGGGATGGATAGCTGTGGAGAATGGAGGCGCGTAAGCGAAATCTGCATTTTCAAAGTCCTCCAGCACTGCTCCCATGTTGATTCCCATCACTGCAATGTCTACCATTTTATCAACTGCTCCGGGGCCGAATACCTGTACGCCGAGAAGCTTGTGACTCTCTTTGTCTGCAATCATCTTTGTAATAAAGAAGCTGGCATCCGGATAATAATGTGCCTTATCATCTGTGGGCGCTACAACTGTCACAACATCATAGCCTGCCGCTTTTGCCTGTTCTTCTGTAAGTCCGGTACGTCCGATGTTCATTCCCGGAAGCTTCACAACGCCTGTTCCCAGAACCCCCGGATATGTTTTATTTTTGCCTGCGAGAACCTGTGCCAATGTTCTGCCTTCCATATTTGCGGAAGAGCCCATTGGGGACCACTGTGGTTTGCCTGTGATCCTGTTTGTCACCATGGCACAGTCTCCTGC
>DXXQ01000148.1 GCA_019416265.1 Clostridiales bacterium
GGGTCCATCTCACACCACCGGAGTTTTTCACACTGCATCATGCGATGCTGTGCGCTTATGCGGTATTAGCAGTCATTTCTGACTGTTATCCCCCAGTGTGAGGCAGGTTACCCACGCGTTACTCACCCGTCCGCCACTAGACTTAAATTAAATCCACCGAAGTCTCAATAAAATAAGTCCCGTTCGACTTGCATGTGTTAAGCACGCCGCCAGCGTTCATCCTGAGCCAGGATCAAACTCTCTGATAAAAGTGTTTGATTTGCTCAAGACAACCAACTAGCTTAGTTATCTCTCGCGTTTTTACTGTTTGGTTCGAAAACCGTTCATTAAAAATGAAGTTCGCTTTCTTTCGAAATCGAACCGCATTCGCATTTAACTTACGTTAAACGCTCATGTGTAAAGAATTTTCGAGAATCGTATGTGTTTCACTGTTTAGTTATCAAGGTTGTCTATCTTGCGACAGCTCGTTTACTTTATCACATTCAATCGAGCTTGTCAAGAACTTTTTTCAAGTTTTTTCAGCTTTTTTGAAGCTTCAAAACTCAACGGAGAAGGAGGGATTTGAACCCTCGCGCCGCTATTAACGACCTACTCCCTTTCCAGGGGAGCCCCTTCGGCCAGCTTGGGTACTTCTCCAAATTGCCCTACAATACTTTCGCTCCCGTTTCGACTTATCTGCCGTTCGAAAGCTTTGTTATTATATCGCACTGTTTTTGTTTTGTCAAGCACTTTTTCAAGTTTTTTATTTTTACTTGTTTTTGCTTGGCAAGCGGAGAGAGTGGGATTCGAACCCACGCGCCCTTGCGGACAAACGGTTTTCAAGACCGCCTCGTTATGACCACTTCGATATCTCTCCGTATTTACTTCTGCGCTGTTTGCCAACGCAAGAAGTATTCTATCATTAAATTTTCGCTATGTCAATACAGAATTTGAGTTTTTTTCAATTTTTTCGATTTCCACGAATGAATCCACGAAAGATCAGTATGTGCGCAGAAATGCCTCTGCAATATCCAGGTCTTCCGGTGTGGTGATTTTAATGTTCTGATAGGATCCCTGAGCAAGGACAACAGAATTTCCTGTTTCCTGCTCCACCACCATGGCATCATCTGTCACAGCACTCATATCCTTCTTTCTGATACTTTCATGTGCGTTTCGAATCAATGAATAAGAAAAAATCTGCGGTGTCTGAACTGTCCACACTCTGCTTCTCTCCGGTGTTTCCGACACAAATCCCTTATCATCCGCAAGCTTTACCGTATCCTTTGACGGCATTCCGATTACGCATGCCCCGGTTTTGATCGCCCCTTCCAGACCGCGTTCCAGAATTTCTTCTGTAATAAACGGACGAGCGCCGTCATGGATAAACACATATTCACAGTCCTCACATGCGAGAAGACCGGCATAAACAGAATCATACCTTTCCCTGCCTCCGGCAATCACGCGCCTCACCTTTGTAAAATTATACTTCCCCACAATTTCTTTTTCACAGTAGGAGACCATGTCTTCTCCTGTCACCAGAATAATATCTCTGATCAGAGGACTGTCCTGAAAGCAGCGGAGGGAATAATACAGTACCGGACAGCCCTGTATTTCCAGAAACTGCTTCTGTATTTTAGAATTCATCCGTTTCCCCTGTCCTGCTGCCAACACGATTGCTGTATTTTTCCCCGTATTCATTATCTTTCCCCAAGCTTCAGATTGGGAACTGCATTCAGATCCCAGCCGTGACGCGTTCCTTTCCTGTATTCATAGTATGCGGCAACGCCGATCATAGCTGCATTATCCGTACAGAACACAGGCGACGGACGGAAAAAGCTGTATCCGTTCTTTTTACATGCCTTTTCCATTGCATCACGAAGAGTTCCGTTGGATGCCACTCCTCCGGCAATCGCAATTTTATCAATCTGATAGTCTTTAGCAGCAAGCATGGTATGTTCTACCAGAACATCCACCACCGCCTTCTGGAAAGAAGCTGCCAGATCCGCACGGTTTACTGCCTCCCCTTTCATACGGGCATTGTTCAGATAATTCAGAACTGCAGATTTCACACCGCTGAAGCTGAAATCATAAGGGCAGCCTTCAATTTTTGCCCGGGGAAATTCAATGGCATCCGGATTTCCTTCTTTCGAGAGCTTATCGATCTTGGGTCCTCCCGGATAGCCAAGCCCGATTGCCCGGGCAACCTTGTCAAATGCTTCTCCAGCCGCATCGTCTCTGGTACGTCCAAGGATTTCAAATTCTCCATAATCCTTCACTATGACAAGATGGGTATGACCTCCGGACACAATGAGACAGAGAAACGGCGGTTCCAGATCCGGATGTTCAATGTAATTGGCGGATACATGACCTTCTATATGATGCACTCCCACAAGAGGAAGCTTTTTGGCATAGGCAATTGCTTTGGCCTCTGCTACCCCCACCAGAAGAGCGCCTACCAGTCCCGGACCGTAGGTTACGCCAATGGCATCCAGATCATCCAGGGTTACCTCCGCATCAGCAAGCGCCTGCTCAATGACCTGGTTTATTTTTTCGATATGCTTACGGGATGCGATTTCCGGCACAACACCTCCGTATAATTTATGAAGCTCTATCTGAGAAGAAATCACGTTTGACAATATCGTTCTGCCGTTTTTTACAACAGAAGCAGCCGTTTCATCGCAGGAGCTTTCAATTGCAAGAATTAATGTATCTTTCATCCTTATCATTCCTCATCAAAGTTTAACTCTACACTTTTTCCATCTTTACCTGGATAAGCCCTGGGAAAAATCCCTCTTACTTTATCCATATATTCATCCGGCCTGACAAGAGACGGGCTGTAATGAGTCAGCCAGAGTTCCCCCACCTGGGCATCACGGGCAATTGTGGCAGCCTCGCGGAACGTCATATGTTTGTATCCCCTGGCTTTATCTGCCTTATCTTCTTCTCCGTACATTCCCTCACAGATAAACAGATCCGAACCTTTGGCATTTCTCAGAATAGATTCCGTTGGTCTTGTATCTGTTGTATATGTGAGTTTGATCCCTTTTCGTTCCGGACCCAGAACCATATCGGGAGTGTAAACAACTCCCTCCGCCTCAATGGTCTGTCCCTTCTGAAGAGGATTCCAGAATTTAAGGGGAATTTCCTGCTCCCTGGCCCGTTCAGCGGAAAATTTTCCCTGACGGAGGATTTCCAGTGTATAACCGTAACAGAGTACATTATGATTCACCTTAAAGGCTGTGATCCGGTATCCATTCAGCTCCAGAACCTGTTCCGGCTGGGTGATTTCTATATATTTAATTTCAAACGGCAGTTCCGGAGCAATAACGCGAAGGGCACTTACTACTCTTTCCAGCCCCCTGGGGCCCACAAGCGTCAATGGTTCTGTGCGGTCCGCATTTCCCATTGAGAGAAGAAGCCCCGGAAGACCGCTGATGTGATCCCCGTGATAGTGGGTGAAACAGATAACGTCAATGGGCTTAAAACTCCATCCCTTCTCTTTGATCGCCACCTGGGTTCCCTCTCCGCAGTC
This sequence comes from Clostridiales bacterium, assembly GCA_019416265.1. Classification (GTDB taxonomy): domain Bacteria; phylum Bacillota; class Clostridia; order Lachnospirales; family Lachnospiraceae; genus Blautia_A. The sequence goes on from DXXQ01000148.1 coordinate 3,512, forward strand.
AATAAGGAGACTGCTGCCATTATACCGGGTCATCAACGCTGTCAGCCATCTTTTCGGCAGCGGCATCATGCCTCCGGTTCCTACTAAACAAACATCTAACATATCTTCCTCCTGCTCTGCTCATCCTGTTCTTGTCATAAGAAGCGCGTCTTCTACCGGCTCCTGGTAATATCCCTTGCGGATTCCGTCTCTCTGAAATCCCATTCTCTCATAAAGACGGACTGCCGTTTCGTTCCCCACGCGTACCTCCAGATGGATGGTCGTAACTCCCCTCTCTGCAGCAAGACGGATCAGGCTTTCCATCAGAAAATGTCCGATTCCCTCCCTCTGGCGGTCCAAAGCCACGGCTACATTTGTGATATCACCTTCATCAAGAACCATGAGAAGGCCACAATACCCCAGAATTCTGCCCTTTTCTTCCACCACGAGAAACATGGCGTCATCTCTGGTAAGAAATGTAAAAAAGCCTTCCTTTGTCCAGGGCACATGAAACAGTGCAGTTTCAATTTCCATAACCTGTTCCAGGTCATCTACCAGCATTTCCCGGAGAATCATAGGGTTCCTCCTGTTTTCTCCAGTCTGTCCATGGAACGTACCGGACAGTCTTCCCCTGCGGGCTGTACGCCCCCGTCTTTCTGCGCACGTTCACGCTCTGCCTGGGATACGCGGAGATACTGCGGACTGTGAAGAGCTGCTTCCTGCATTTTTCCTTCTTTATAATATTTCATTCCCAGAGCCGCAACAGCTGCCGCCCTTTGTTTATTCACATGGGCAGGTGCAAAAGAGAAGGGCACCTTAAGTTCCTGTTTGATCAGTTCTCCAAACACAGGTACTCCATCCCCCAGGAACGTAACAGGCTGTCCTGTCTCATTCAGGATACGGATCAGCTCTGCGGCATCCTCTGCCCACTGCTGCCGCACCGGAATCAGCTCATGATTCTCAAATTTATAAATCCCTGTATACACCTGATTTCTTCTTGCGTCCATGATCGGGCAGATCAGCCCTTCTGCATCATAGAGATTAAACGCCAGCGCATCCACTGTCGGGACTGAAATCAGAGGTTTTTTCAATGCCAGTCCAAGTCCTTTGGCTGTAGCTGAACCGATTCGAAGTCCGGTAAAAGACCCCGGTCCTGCAGCCACTGCAATCCCGTCAATGGTATCCATATCAAGTTCTGTCATCTTCACAAGCTCATCCAGCATGGGAAGAAGCGTCTGTGAATGTGTTTTCTTATAGTTTACAGTGTATTCCGCCAGCAGCGTGTCATCCTCCACAATTGCCACGGATGCCACGATACCGGAACTGTCAAGTCCTAATATCTTCATTTAATCCTCCCGGCACACCTTTGTGCCATCAACAGCCGGCGCCTGTTGCAAAACAGACGTCTGCCCCGTTATTGAAAAATCGTCTCGTCTATTCCTTCCACCGTGATTCTGCGGTAATCAAAGCCCTCTTCCAGATTCTTCTCAATCCTGACCCGGATTCTTTCCCGGGGCAAAATTTCTTCGATCAGCTCCGCCCACTCGATCAGGCAGATTCCCTGTCCGAAGAAGTAATCGTCATAACCGATCTCTTCCATCTCTTCAATATCTCCGATACGGTATACATCGAAATGGTAAAACGGAAGACGGCCACTCTCATATTCCTGAATAATCGTAAAGGTAGGACTGCAGATCGGTTCAAAAATACCCAGCCCTGCAGCGACTCCCTGTGTGAATACGGTCTTACCCACGCCAAGATCTCCGTTAAGGGTATAAATCTGTCCCGGGCGGGCATGTTCTCCTATTTTTTTACCCAGAGCAAAGGTTTCCTCCGGGGTTCTTGTCTCTATAATCATAGTCGTCACCTCTTGCACAATCATCCTCTGCATATTATAATAGAGCGAACAGGGAAATACAATACTTTTTGAAAAGGAGAATAAAACTATGGCAAATCCAGTAGTTACCATTACAATGGACAACGGCGATGTAATGAAAGCGGAATTATATCCGGAAATCGCACCTAATACAGTAAACAATTTCATCAGCCTTGTAAACAAAGGCTTCTATGACGGACTTATTTTCCACCGCGTTATCAACGGCTTCATGATCCAGGGCGGATGCCCGGACGGAACAGGAATGGGCGGCCCCGGATACACCATCAAGGGCGAATTTTCCCAGAACAGATTCACAAACGACCTGAAGCATACGCCGGGCGTTCTCTCCATGGCCCGCGCAATGCATCCTGATTCCGCAGGAAGCCAGTTCTTCATCATGCACCAGACCTCTCCTCATCTGGACGGCTCCTACGCCGCTTTCGGAAAAGTCATCGAGGGTATGGATGTGGTAAACCGCATTGCGGAAGAAGATACAGACTATCAAGACAGACCTCTTGATGAGCAGAAGATCAAATCCATGACTGTTGAGACTTTCGGCGTTGCTTATCCGGAACCGGAGAAATTATGATCCTATAACACATAACGGGGCTGCATGTTACAGTATGCGCCCCGTTTTTTATGTGTATTTAATTTTTCCGGTATTTTTCTGATCACTGATCAAAGAGCAGGATCTCGCCGTTTACCCTGGCGAAATACAGATCTTTTTCTTTTTTCATGCGGGCTCGCCCGTTGGTGCCCTCAGTCACTGCCTTCTGTACGCTTTCCACCTCGTCTGCAGGAATCATAAGATGCAGAGTCACCTTATCCGTATATTCACTGTCCAGGATGGGCATCCCCTTTTCCCCTGCAATATACTGGATTTTTCCGATTCCCGTATAATCTGTAACGATCTCAAGAGAAATCCCGTATATTTTTTCTATGACGGTACTTGCAGCCAGACCTTCCTGTACAGCCTTTGAATATGCGCGTACCAGTCCTCCCGTTCCCAGAAGAACGCCTCCGAAATAACGGGTAACAACAACTGCCACATCGTAGATGTCTTCCCCCAGGATCACATCCAGCATAGGCCTTCCGGCTGTTCCCGACGGCTCTCCGTCGTCGCTGCACCGGGTAGTCTCTCGGTTTTTGCCCACAGAATACACGAAGCAGTTATGTCTTGCATCCCAGTATTTCTTTCTCATTTCTTCTATAAAGGCAAGAGCCTCCTCCTCTGTTTTAACAGGGCGCACTGTAGCGATAAAACGGGATTTTTTTTCTGTGATCTCGCCCTCGCCGCCTTCATACACAGTCTTATATCTCTCTAACATTTTTCCAGCCTCCGGTATCCTTTCCGCAAAATATCAGTTTTAGTTTATCACGAATTACAGAAACGCGCTACCCTTGTTGTATACTTAACAGCGGAAATCCCATATATTTTTTCTATGACGGTACTTGCAG
>DXXQ01000149.1 GCA_019416265.1 Clostridiales bacterium
AATAGTAAATATGTAAATATGCTTTTAGTTCTGCTTTGTATTATCCTCACCGTAGGCTTAGGCGGATTGGTTGTGTGGAATTATAAGGAAGAGCAGAAAGAAATCCAGCGGTTGGAAAAAATCGCGGAACAGACTGAAGCGAAAAAAGAAGCGAATAAAAAGTCTGAAAAATCAGCGAATAAAGAAAGTAAAGAAAACAAAGAAAACAAAGAAAACAGCGAGACCCAGCCAACGGCTGAAGAGGCTGCAGCAGAAGTACAGCCTACGGAAACTCCGGCGCCTGCAGAGACTGTACAGGCAGAGGGGATTGTTTGTTGGGGAGATGATCTCTTAAGCGGTTCTGAATCTGAGCAGTATTCTTATATGAATGTTTTGCAGAGAATCCTTCAGGAAAAAGGATCTGCACTTCCTGTTAAGAATAAGACGATCCAGGGCGGCGGAACTCTTTCGATGATGAAGCTTGCAGGTGTTCCGGACGAGACGATCCAGGGATATATCACTGCTCATCAGCAGGCCGCAAATGGTGCGGAGCTTTATATCACTGAGAAAGGTGTTCGGGATTTTACACCTGAGGAACTGACCCGTGACGATCTGAATTGTATCCCTGTTATTTTTATGGGGTATTATGGCGGATGGAACCATGACCCCAATGAGCTTGCGGCACAGCAGGAACAGATTTTGAACACATTCTCGAATAAAGATCGCTTCATAGTTGTTGGAAGCACACCTCTTGACGGAAGTGTGACAGCGGAAGCTCTTGATGCGGCGTTAAGCCAGAAATGGGGAGAGCATTATATCAGTATGTCCGCATTGGCGACATATCCTGTTTCTTACTATGAGGCACAGGAGGCTATGGCACAGGCAATTTACCAGAAAATGGTTGACTTAAAGTATATTTAAGGAGCGTGTGATACATAGGATGAAAACAGCCAGAAAAAGCAGCCGAAAGCAGAGACAGAAGCGGACAGCTATTGTAATTTCCGCAGCAGTACTGATTGCAGGCGTTATCATCGCCGTATTTGTATGGAATCATCAGAAGGTATCTAAGAAAAACTATGTGGATGATTCTTCTGTTTCGGCAGCTAAATTTGACAGAGAAGTGATTTCTCACAATGGAAAAGAATATCGTTATAACGATCATCTCAGCAATTACCTTTTTATGGGTGTTGATACACGCAATGATGTTGAATCCTACGAAACCCAGACAGATGTGGGGCAGGCAGATTCGATTTTCCTTGTATCTCTGGATCGTATGATGAATCAGCTGAAGGTCATTTCCATTCCGAGAGACACCATGACTAAAATAGAGGTTTTTAATCCCAGCGGTAAAAGTCTTGGGGAGACAACGGATCATATTAATATTCAGTACGCATATGGCGATGGCCGCCATAAGAGCTGTGATCTGATGAGGACGGCTGTTTCCAATCTGCTGGGAGGAATTCCGATTGAAGGATATTGTTCCCTGAATATGGACGGAATTCCGGTCATTACGGAAATCGCCGGAAATGTTGAGGTGGTAGTACCTGACGACAGTCTTGAAGAAGTGAATCCGGAGTTTGCAGAAGGAGCATCTGTGACACTTACAAAGGATAATGTTGAGCAGTTTGTCAGATACCGTGACATCAATCAGGAGTTAAGCGCCCTTGTGCGCCAGAACCGTCAGAAGGTTTTCCTTGATGCCTATTTGAAAAAGGCGCAGGAAAATTATACAAAAGATGCATCTTTTGTCACCAGGCTTTATGAAGGCATCAAACCTTATACTGTGACCAGTATGGGGAATGATCTTTTTGCAAAGCTTTTGGAAGCTTCCATGGGAACTGACCCTGTGAAGACAGAGCTCCCCGGAAAGGGAGAGCAGGGAGCCTATTTTGATGAATATCATGTAGATGAAGAAGCGCTGCAGGATATGTTGGTTTCCGTATTTTATGAAGAGGATAATTAGCTTCCACGGCTATTTATCTATATACATTTTATTAACCAAAATGAAAAGGAGAGTGGACGAAATGAAAGTAACAAAAAAAATTTTAGCCGGACTTTTAGCTGCATCTATGGTGGTTAGCTCCGCAACAGTATGGGCTGCAGGCAGCCGTACAAACAACGTTACACTTCCGGAAGAAAGTGCTGGAAAGTACGTTGTTGCTGACGACATCAAAGAGACACCATCCTACAAAGCTCTTGCAGAAAAAGCACCGGAAGTTGTATCTCTTATCGATGAGGTAAATGCAGGTACAGCGGATGCAGCAAGCTTCGTTGAAACTATGAAAGAAGTTTTAGCAGATGAAACTCTTTCCGAAGAAGCAAAAGCGTCTGTAGAAAACGTAATCAGTGTAATGGAAGAAAAGAATCTTGATTTCGTAACAGGTTTCTTTGACCTTGACCTTGAAGAAGATGCAGAAGTAGAGAAGAATGAAAACGGTAACTACGATGTTACACTTGCAGTTCCATCTATGACTGACACAATGACAGATATTAGCTTACTTCACTACAGTACAGTACGTGAGCTTTGGGAAGTTATTGAAGTTGACGCTGAAAATGTTGACGTTGAAAACAAAACTATCAAAGCAGAATTCATCGATTTCTCACCTGTTGCAATCATTGCAAACGCTGAGGAAGCAGAGGAAACAGCAGCTGAATAATTTACATGCTGTTGCATATAAACAGAATATTCTTATAATTGGTTAATATAATTGTGAATCTATCTGGAGCCGTTATGCTGATAATCGAGGGATTTGAGGTGTAGTGGCTCCTTTTTATTTCAACACTTTTCGTATAGTTAGACAAAGGAAGGGCTCTATAATGAAGAGATTATTGATTTTAGGCGCCGGCGGGTTCGGCCAGATGATTAAGGAAACAGCAAAGTTACTTGGTTATGAAGAGGTGTTCTTTTTGGATGATGCGGCGAAAGCCTCAGATGTTGTTGGCAAATGCTGTGATTATGTGATGAAGCACGGAGAATTTGATACGGCTGTGGCAGCCTTTGGTAATAATAATACCCGTCTTTTCTGGACGGAGAAGCTTCTGGAGGAAGGATATCAGGTACCTGCTATGGTTCATCCTTCCGCCGTGATCAGTCCAAGCGCCGTTCTGGGAGAGGGATGTTTTGTGATGCAGAATGCTGTTGTGAATACCCATTCCCGTATCGGCCGGGCAGCTCTTATAAACAGCGGATCTGTGGTGGATCACGATTCTGTGATCGGCAGCGGCGCTCATGTTGGTCTGGGAAGTATTGTGAAAGCAAACTGTACCATTGAGGAGAAAAAGAAGGTGGAAGCCGGAGAGGTGATTTTTTCCACCAGAAGAAAGATTGAGGGTGTGGACAGCCGTGCTCTTGAGGATGCGCTTTATGCCTTTGGCTTCGGCAATCAGTGCAGCTATGTGAAGCCTTTCGGGGAAGGCCATATCAATGAGACTTATGCGGTTTATATGCCTACGGAACATGGCACAGAGGAGCCCTTCTATGTGCTTCAGAGGATCAATACCAATGTGTTTAAGCAGCCGGGACAGGTTATGGAGAATATTTTCGGAGTTACAGAGTACCTTCGTGATGTGATCCGCAAGGAGGGCGGTGACCCTGACAGGGAAACGATGTCCTGTATTAAGACGAAAAACGGCGAAAATTTCTTTGAGGACGATCAGGGACAGCCCTGGAGATGTTCTAATTTTATTACCAATTCCATGTGCTACCAGACGGTGGAAGAACCGGAACAGTTTTATCAGTCTGCCAGAAGCTTCGGCCATTTTTTGAAGCAGCTCGGGGATTATCCGGCATCCAGCCTTTATGAGACGATTCCGTTTTTCCATGATACTGTGAAGCGTTTCCAGGCTTTTTCCCAGGCTGTGCAGCGTGATGTGAAGAATCGCGCAAGAACCTGCCGCGGGGAGATCAATTTCGCCCTTGCAAGAGAAGAAGACTGTGCTGTTTTGATGGATCAGTTAAATGAGGGGCTTCTTCCCCTTCGTGTAACTCATAACGATACAAAGCTTAATAATATTCTTTTTGACAAAGAAACGGGAGAGGGCTTATGTATCATTGACCTGGATACGATCATGCCGGGACTTGCTGCCAATGATTTCGGGGATTCAATCCGTTTCGGCGCGTCCACAGCAGAGGAGGATGAAAAGGATCTGGAGAAGGTTCATTTCGACACTCATCTCTACGAACTCTATGTGAAGGGGTATGTGGAAATGGCGAGAGATGTTCTCACACAGGAGGAGCTTATGAGCCTTCCCTGGGGAGCAAGGCTTATGACCTTTGAGTGCGGAATCCGTTTCCTTGCAGACTATCTTCAGGGGGATGTATATTTCAAGACTGCATATCCGGAACACAATCTTGTGCGCGCCCGTACACAGTTTAAGCTTGTGAAAGAGATGGAAGAGCAGTTTGAGGAGATGTGCAGGATTGTGAAGGAGTATGCATAACTGCAGAAACAGGAGAAAATTTTGATTCAAACTCAATAATTTGCGCAGGCTTCTGCCAACAAATGCAGTCAATAAAAGGCGTCCAAACCGACGCCTTTTTTCTTTTTGACACTATCACGAAAAAGTGCCGTAAAAAATGCTATTTTTTTAACAATAAATTATAAAAATAGTCTTGTTAAATTGTTGTCAATATGATATATTGAGTGTAAATCATTTCAAATCCACATTTGAATTAAAAAAAGTGATGTTTTCATTCTCATATTTTTAAATGCCACATTTTTTTATGAAAAAATGTTGGATAAGATTTTATTTTTTTTGACTAATATTGTTAAATATTAAACAATATCCTGCGGAGACATCCGCATGGAAAAGGAAAGGAGCGCCTTATGAGCAGCAAAATTACTATTATCGGTGCAGGAAGCGTTGGTTCCACAATCGCCTATACTTTATCTAACGGAGATATCGCATCTGAGATCGTACTCATCGATATTAATAAAGAAAAAGTAGAGGGTGAAGTGCTTGACATTGCCCAGGGTACCTGTTTCCGTGATCCAATCTCTATTACAGCGGGAGAATATGAAGATGCGAAAGATTCTGACATCGTGATCATTACCTCCGGAATTGCACGTAAGCCGGGACAGACCCGTATTGAGCTTACGCAGACAAATGTAAATATCCTGAAGTCTATCACTCCTGAGATTGTTAAGGCAGCGCCGAACGCTCTTTATATTATTGTAAGCAATCCGGTTGATGTTATGACCTATGTGTTTACAAAGATTTCCGGACTGCCGGAAAACCAGATCATCGGTTCCGGTACAATTCTTGATTCTGCTCGCCTTCGCTGCGGTCTTTCCGAGCATTTTAAAGTGGCGCAGAAGAACATTCATGCCTATGTGTTCGGTGAGCACGGAGATACTTCTTTTGTTCCGTGGTCAGGAGCTTACATCTCCGGCGTGAGTGTAGACGAATATTATCAGCATGCCAAATTAATGGGTAAAGATGTAAAAGAGCTTGACAAAGAGGGAATGCTGGAATATGTCCGCAAATCAGGCGGTAAGATCATTCAGAATAAAGGCGCTACTTTCTATGCTGTTTCCAATTCTGTATGTAAGCTTTGCTCCATTCTTCTGGCAGCTTCCGATTCCATCACAACGGTATCTTCCATGATGCACGGCGAGTACGGAATCGAGGATGTATGTTTAAGCACACTGACTCTTGTAGGCCCCAACGGCGTACAGGGAAAAATTCCAATGCGTATGAATAAGACAGAAATCGAACTTCTCAAGAAGAGCGCGGAGGCTTTAAAAGAAGTTATCGCACAGATCGATCTGAACTAAAGAAAGGACAACGGAAAATATGAAATACAGTTATTATCCGGGCTGTACCCTGAGAACAAAAGCCAGGGATCTGGACGAATATGCCAGAGCAAGCGCACAGGCGCTTGGCTTTGAACTGGAAGAAATTGAAGACTGGCAGTGCTGCGGCGGTGTTTATCCGCTGGGAACCGATGAGATTGCAACGAAGCTTTCCTCTGTCCGCACCTTAAATGCAGCCAAAGAAAAAGGCCAGGAGCTTGTGACTATCTGTTCCGCCTGTCATCATGTGATCAAACGTGTCAACGATGATATGAGACATGTGGAGGATATCCGTACCAGAGCCAATAACTACATGAAATTAGAAGAGCCTTACACAGGGGAGACAAACGTTCTTCACTATCTGGAGGTTTTAAGAGACCGTGTAGGTTTTGATAAGTTAAAAGAAAAAGTAGTAAATCCTTTAAAGGGCAAAAAAATCGGCGCATATTACGGCTGCCTTCTTTTAAGACCGGGAAAGATCATGGCGTTTGACGATCCGGAAAATCCGAAGATCATGGAGGATTTTATCCGTGCCTTAGGTGCGGAGCCGGTGATCTACCCTTATAGAAACGAGTGCTGCGGCGGTTATATTTCTCTGAAAGAAAAGGAAATGGCGCAGAATATGTGCGAAAAGATCATGGACAGCGCGAAAGGCTTTGAGGCAGATATGCTGATCACTGCCTGTCCTCTTTGCAAATATAACCTTTGCAGAAACGGAAACAACAGCATTCCGGTATACTACTTCACGGAGCTTCTTGCCCAGGCTCTCGGGGTAAAAGAAACAAAGGAGGAGGCATAAGATGGAAGTGAAAATGAACGGAAAAAAAGCAGCAGAGCAGATCAAAGAAATTTCCGGCACAAACCCTCTGAAATGTATGAAATGCGGAAAATGCTCCGCAACCTGCCCTTCCTATAATGAAATGGATATTAAACCTCATCAGTTTGTATCCTATGTGATCAACGAAGATATCGATGCACTTGTAAATTCCAGATCTCTGTGGAAATGTCTTTCCTGCTTTGCCTGTGTGGAAAGATGTCCAAGGGATGTGAAACCGGGAAAACTGATCGACGCTGCAAGACAGCTGGTGGTTCGCCAGAAAGGCGGAAATTACCTTCTGGCAGACGAAATTCCGGAGCTTCTGGATCCGGAGCTTCCACAGCAGTTATTAGTAAGTGCATTGAGAAGATACAGGAGGTAACCTAAGTGCAGAGGATAGGAGTATTTGTCTGTCACTGCGGAAGTAATATCGCCGCTACGGTAGACGTAAAGAAAGTAGTAGAAATTGCTGCAAAGGAACCTGGAGTTGTTCATGCAGAAGACTACCAGTATATGTGTTCTGAGGCAGGACAGGCCAAAATTCAGGAATCCATCAAAGAAAAAAATCTCACAGGAATCGTTGTCTGTTCCTGTTCCCCGCGTATGCATGAGGCTACCTTCCGGAAAGCAGCGGAAAGAGCCGGCCTGAACCCATACATGGTGGAAATCGCAAATATCCGTGAGCACTGCTCCTGGATTCATAAAGATATGGAAGAGGCTACAGAAAAAGCTGTCATTCTTGCAAGGGCAGCAATTGCAAAAGTTCATCTGAATGCGCCTCTTCAGCCGGGCGAAAGCCGTGTGACAAAGAGAGCCCTTGTGATCGGCGGCGGTATTGCCGGTATCCAGACAGCTCTTGACATCGCAGACGCAGGCTACGAAGTAGACATCGTGGAAAAAACGCCAAGTATCGGCGGAAGAATGTCTCAGCTGGACAAAACCTTCCCGACTCTTGACTGTTCCGCATGTATCCTCACACCAAAGATGGTGGAGGCAGCTTCCCACGAAAAGATCACAATCTATACTTACAGTGAGGTAGATAAGGTCAGCGGTTTTGTGGGCGATTTTACAGTGGATATCAGGAAAAAAGCGAGAAGTGTTGATATTGATAAATGTACAGGCTGCGGCGCCTGCATGGAGAAATGTCCTTCCAAGAAGACGCCAAGCGAATTTAACAGAGGCTTAAACAACAGAACAGCCATCTACACACCGTTTGCCCAGGCAATCCCCAATGTGCCGGTGATCGACCGCGACGCATGTATCAAGTTTAAAACCGGCAAATGCGGTCTTTGCGAAAAGGTCTGTCAGGCAGGGGCGATCGATTACACCCAGAAGGACGAGATCGTAACACAGAAATACGGCGCGATCGTAGTGGCAACAGGTTTTGATACCATTAAGCTTGATAAATACGATGAATATGCATACAACCAGAGCAAGGACGTTATCACATCCTTAGAGCTTGAGCGTATTATGAATGCTGCCGGACCTACAAAAGGTCATTTAGAGCGTCTTTCCGACGGAAAAGCTCCAAAGGAAATGGTATTCATCCAGTGTGTGGGAAGCCGCTGTGCCGATGACAGAGGCAAGCCATACTGTTCAAAGATCTGCTGTATGTACACAGCAAAACATGCAATGCTCATTCGTGATAAATATCCGGATGTGAACGTCACGGTATTTTATATTGATGTGCGTACTCCGGGCAAGAACTTTGACGAGTTTTACCGTCGTGCGGTAGAGCAGTACGGAGTTAATTATATTAAAGGTCAGGTTGGAAAGGTTATTCCTCAGCCAAACGGCAAGCTTCTTGTTCAGGGCTCCGACCTTCTTGACAACAAACAGATCCTGAAAGAGGCAGACATGGTCGTTCTTGCAACTGCAATTGAGCCGAACCCGGATGTTCGTAAGATTGCCACCATGCTTACTGCCAGCATTGATACCAATAACTTCCTTACAGAGGCTCACGCAAAGCTTCGTCCTGTAGAGTCTCCCACAGCCGGTATTTTCCTTTCCGGTGTGTGCCAGGGACCGAAGGATATTCCGGAGACCGTTGCCCAGGCAGGGGCTGCTGCAGTAAAAGCCATCGGCCTTCTTGCAAAGGACAAGCTGATGACAAACCCGTGTACAGCCAAATCTGACGAGCTTCTCTGCAATGGCTGTTCTGCATGTGCAAATGTATGTCCATATGGCGCGATTTCCTATGAGACAAAGGAAGTAAACGATCACGGTATCCGTGAAACAAGAAGAATTGCAGTTGTAAATACCGCCCTTTGCCAGGGATGCGGCGCTTGTACCGTTACCTGTCCATCCGGTGCTATGGATCTGCAGGGCTTCTCTAACAGACAGATTTTAGCGGAGGTAGATGCAATATGTCGATAGAAAACAAGGAAGAATTCAGACCGAAGATCGTAGCGTTCTGCTGTAACTGGTGCAGCTACGCAGGTGCAGACCTTGCAGGAAGCAGCCGTCTTTCTTATCCGGCTGATGTAAAGATCATCCGTGTTCCATGTTCCTGCCGTGTGAATCCTATGTTTATCCTCCGTGCTTTTGAAAAAGGTGCTGACGGCGTAATCATGTGTGGATGCCATCCCGGGGACTGTCACTACAGCACCGGTAACTATTATGCAAGAAGACGTATGACACTTCTTTTCTCCATGCTGGATTACCTTGGCGTTGAGAACGGCAGAACAAGAGTAGAGTGGGTTTCTGCAGCTGAGGGTGTGAAATTCTCTCAGACCATGAATGAATTCGTGGAAAAAATCCATTCCCTTGGCAAAAACGTAAGATTGGGGGATTTAAGATGCAGGAATTAATGAATCGTGCAAAAGAGCTTCTGGCAGATGGAACCGTAGCCCGTGTTCTCGGCTGGAAGGCCGGAGATTTATCCTACAATCCGGAGCCGGCATTTTTTGAGACAGAAGAGTCCCTGAAAGATTTCGTATACAACGGTTTCTGCGGGGCGAACTTAAGTAAATATATGATCGCAGCTTCCAAGTTTGAAGGAAAAACTCTGATATGTCTCAAACCCTGTGATACATACAGCTTTAACCAGCTGATCAAGGAACACCGCGTTGACAGAGAGAAAGCATATATTATCGGTGTTGGCTGCAAAGGCAAGCTGGATATCGAAAAGATCCGTCAGCAGGGCATCAAAGGAATCGAGAGTATTTCCGGCGCTGAGATCGAGGACGAGGCAGAGACTCTGACCATTCAGACGATCTACGGGGAAAAGACCTGCGCATACAAAGATGCCATGCTGGAAAGATGCCATGTCTGCAAAGGCAAGGAGCATATGATTTACGACGAGCTCATCGGCGAGTCCAAGGATACAAAGGATGCAGACCGTTTTGATGAGGTGGCAAGGATTGAAGCCATGACTCCGGAAGAGAAGTTCGCCTTTTTCCAGAAGGAATTAAGCAAATGTATCCGCTGTAATGCCTGCAGAA
>DXXQ01000015.1 GCA_019416265.1 Clostridiales bacterium
CAGAAAATGAAAAAATCAAACTGAATTATGAACAGGAAATTTTAAACATTATCCGGAGCAAGAATTCTCCTAAAGTGATTGGGGATAAATTAAAGGAATATCACGCAAAGGACATAGGAGAGGTTCTTGAAATTCTGGACAGAAAAGAGCGTGAAAGTCTGTACCGCCTGATGGATCCAAAGGATTTATCGGAACTTCTGGAATATACAGACGATGCAGAGAAATATCTGGCAGAGCTGGATTTGAAAAAAGCGGCGGAAATCCTTGCAAATATGGAGCCGGACGAGGCTGTTGATATTTTGAAAAGAACAGACACCCAGCGGAAAAAAGCATGGGTGGAGCTGATGGAACCGGATGCGAGAAAGAAGCTTCAGATGCTTGCGTCCTATGAAGAGGATGAGATTGCGAGCCGCATGACTACGAATTTCGTTTCTCTTTGCTGCAATGTTTCCATAAAGGAAGCCATGAATTCAGTGGTTGCCCAGGCGGCGGAGCATGATAATATTTCCATGATCTATGTTCTGGATGAAAATCAGATTTACTATGGAGCAATCAGTCTGAAAAGTCTGATTCTTGCAAGAGAAGGAACAAATCTGGAGGACATTATTGTAACTGCATATCCATATGTTTATGCGGATGAAAAGATAGATGACTGTCTGGAAATCCTGAAGGATTATTCAGAGGAATCTATTCCGGTTCTCTCCGATGATAACCATATTCTCGGAGTGATTACAGCACAGGATATGGTAGAGGTTGTAGACGAGGAAATGGGAGAAGACTATGCCATGCTGGCTGGTCTGACTGCAGAGGAAGATTTGGAAGAGCCTGTTCGTGAAAGCGTGAAAAAGCGCCTTCCATGGCTTGTTCTGCTTCTTGGTCTGGGACTTCTGGTATCCAGTGTTGTTGGAGTTTTTGAGAAAGTTGTGGCGCAGCTTACCATTATTATCTGCTTCCAGTCCCTGATCCTTGATATGGCAGGAAATGTGGGAACTCAGTCACTGGCTGTAACAATTCGTGTATTAATGGACGAACATCTTACAGGTAAACAGAAACTGAAACTGGTGGGGAAAGAGATTCGTGTAGGTTTTACCAATGGACTTATTCTTGGGACGTTATCCTTTGCGGGAATCGGAGTATATATCATGTTGTTTAAAAATATGGCTCCGGGTATGGCATTTGCAATTTCCGGATGTATTGGAATCGCACTTCTTCTGGCCATGCTGGTTTCCAGCCTTGTAGGAACTGTGATCCCGCTGCTTTTCAAACAGGCAGGCGTGGATCCGGCAGTTGCGTCAGGACCTTTGATCACGACAGTTAATGACCTGGTGGCTGTTGTTGCATATTATGGTTTGACATGGATCATGCTGATTAAAGTAATGCACATTGGGTAAAAGAGTGCCTTTAAAAACGCCTTGGCAAAGAGAGCTTCGGACAGGCTCTGAAGAAAGGGAAATTATGGAAAAAGTACAGGAGTATGAACAGATTTTACCCGGGTATCATAAAGGTCTGCCGGATGAATTTGAGAAGTTAAAAGAGCTGATAGAACTGGATCAGTTTGAGCTTCTGGAAGATGGATTTCGACTGGTTTACCTTATGAATGATGCGGTGGAGAGCTTCCTGGTATTCGAAAATGCCAGAATGACAGGCACATATGATAAAGAATATGAGGGAGAAATTCAGGCGTTTCTGGAATGCCGGGAATCAGGATATGCTCTGGTTATTCATCAGGGAAGCTCTGTTTTTACTCTGTTTTTCCAACGGCTTTCGTTGGAGGTGCATCTTTATAATTACGGAGAAACAGGACATTTCTGGGTAAAAGGATACGAATATTTACGTCAAATTGAATACAAAATAGCGATTCTCAGAGACAAATACAGATATCTCGGTGAGAAATACTGCAGCCACATGGAGAAAAAGCTGGTTGTACTGGCAGAATTTCCGCCTTTGAATTACTGCTGTTATCCTGCGGTTTCCCCGAAATATCAGGCTGAAGACGGAAAAGACTGGACAGTGACAAAGGAAGCTTTTGATCTCATGTTCAGCCTTGCGGAAGAAGCCTCCGATGAAGGGCTGCGGAGAGCATTAAAGAGATACCAGCGTACTCTGAGAAAGTCAGATGCGAAAAAAATTGCCCGTATGTTTCATGAAAACAGACACAAAAAATCAGTAGATATTTTAACTCAATGGATCATAAAAGGCGCTTCAGAATATGAAAACAGGTCCTTTGGAGATGAAGATTTTAAATATAATAAAGTTTATATGCGGGCGGAAAAACGCCGGAAACAGCTTCAAAGGGAGGGAAAAGAAGCCTGTATTTTACGGGAAGAACCTTTTATATATGCCAGGGATTCTATTGAGTTTAAGGTATATCTGATGATCTGGAAAGCTGGTATATGGAACAGAAAAGTGGAATTGGAAGTGTATTCTGCGGAACCGGAACAGTCGGTAACAGAAGCAGAAACGTTTACAGGGGGGATAAGAAATGAATGAAATTCTTCAATCATTATATGACAGAAAATCAGTCAGGGTATTTACAGAACAGGTAATTACAGAGGAGCAGAAAAAGGAGATTCTCATGGCAGCCATGGAAGCGCCCACTGCCGGAAATCAGCAATTGTATACAATTCTGGATATTACAGACGAAGCTTTGAAGAAGGAACTGTCTGTTACCTGTGACAATCAGCCATTTATTGCAAAAGCACCCATGGTCCTTGTCTTTTGTGCAGACTTCCAGAAATGGTATGATGTGTTCGAAGCGGGGAAAGCCCTGCCAAGGAAGCCGGGAGTCGGAGATCTGATGCTGGCAGTCAGCGATACCTGTATTGCAGCTCAAAATGCAGTAACAGCTGCATGGAGTATGGGAATCGGCTCCTGCTATATAGGGGATATTATGGAAAATTATGAGAAACACAGAGATCTTTTAAAGCTTCCAAAGTATGTTTTTCCTGCGGCAATGCTGGTATTCGGATATCCCACAGAACAGCAGAAAAACCGTAAAAAACCACAGCGCTGTAAGCTGGAAGATATAGTACAGACTAATTTTTATCATCAGAGAAATAAGCAAGAGCTTCAGCAAATGTTTGCAAAGGAATACCCGGACGGTGACTTTGAGAACTGGTGTCAGAGGTTCTGTACTCGTAAATACAATTCAGAGTTTTCCAGAGAAATGACCCGCTCTGTAGGAGAATATCTCAAAAATATTATGGAAGAATAAAATGAGAATTATATATAGGAGAAAGGCTCCTGTCTGCATAAAAATGAATCTGCAGACAGGGGTTTTCCTTTGAAAGGGTTTTTAATAAAGGAGAGACAGAGGGGAGGCCTGGGAGGGCGTATTTTCCTCAGAAGGACGGTGTTGTTCTCTAAATGGGACGGATGAAAATTCCGCTTTTTTCCAACTGTTCTGCAACTTCATAATTGTGAAATTGCTGACCGTTTATTTCTGTATGGCTGTTGTCCAGCCAGCGGCATGGGGCACAGGTATATTCTCCGTTTTCGAAGAATAGCTGTATGAAATCACCGTCAGATATACAGAAAATCAGTTCTCTTTCTTTATTATAAAATTTAATTTCTCTGGAGTGAGGGGAAAGATTCCGAGGAATATCGGTGTGCCTGAACTTGTACAAAAAATACCTCCTATTTGGAAGGAGAGCCGGGTCGTATGGACCCGGCTGGTATGAAAAAGAAAAAGTTTTATTTCAAAATAAAGCGTTTGCTTTATTTGTTTATTAATATACACGGAAAATGTGAGGAAAATGTGAGCAACTTTTGAAAAAACCATGATTAATTTCTAAAAAACTTATAAACTGAATCAAGAGTTTTTATATGAAAAAACATCGAAAAACATAGATATTTGTTTGTGATATCTTATGTGGAAACGGAGGAAAGCAGAATGATTTTTTTCCGTAAACAGAAGGAGAGCCGGGTCGTTTCAACCCGGCTAAGTATGAAAAAGAAAAAAGTTATGGTATCTATATGATGAAAAAGCTTCCGCCTGATTCTTAGGCGTTTGCTTTATTTGCTTATTAATATACAGGAGAATTGTGAGGAAATTGTGAGGAGGTTTTGAAAAAACAGTGATAAAAAAATAAAGAACTTCTAAAAATAAATGTAGAATATCTAAAAAAAATTGTTGTAAAAATGTCAGCTTTACTTTATAATGAGCACCAGAAAAAATTGACTGATCACATTAAGGAGGAAACAAATGAAGAGAGAAACAGTTGTTGTGCTTGATTTTGGCGGACAGTATAACCAGTTGATTGCCCGTCGTGTCAGAGAATGTAATGTTTACTGTGAGATTTACTCCTACAAGACAGACATAGAGAAAATTAAGGCAATTCAGCCAAAAGGCATTATTTTCACAGGCGGTCCGAACAGTTGCTATGAAGAGGGCGCTCCGACCTATGCAAAGGAAATTTTTGAACTGGGCATTCCCATCCTGGGAATCTGCTATGGTTCCCAGCTCATGATGCATCTGCTAGGAGGAAAGGTAGAAAAAGCTCCTGTCCGGGAATACGGCAAAATAGAAGTAAATGTGGATACAGAGTCTAAATTATTTACAGATGTGTCTCCGAAGACGATCTGCTGGATGAGCCACAACGATTATATTTCAAAGATTGCACCGGATTTCAAAGTATGTGCATGGACTCCTGACTGTCCTGTTGCTGCTGCAGAGAATCCTGATAAGAAGCTTTATGCGATTCAGTTCCATCCGGAGGTGCTGCATACACAGGAAGGTAAAAAAATGCTTTCCAATTTTGTTTATCATGTGTGTGGATGTGCCGGAGACTGGAAAATGGATTCCTTTGTGGAAGAATCTATCAAGGCCATTCGTGAAAAAGTTGGAGACGGAAAAGTTCTCTGCGCTCTTTCCGGCGGTGTAGACTCTTCTGTAGCTGCAGTTATGCTTTCCAAGGCTGTCGGAAACCAGCTTACCTGTGTATTTGTAGACCACGGACTTCTTCGCAAAAACGAAGGAGACGAAGTGGAGGCTGTTTTTGGCCCTGAAGGACAGTATGATTTAAACTTTATCCGCGTGAATGCCCAGGAAAGATTTTATGAGAAACTGAAAGGGGCAGAAGAACCGGAAGAGAAACGTAAGATTATCGGAGAGGAATTCATCCGTGTCTTTGAAGAAGAAGCGAAGAAAATCGGTGCAGTGGATTTCCTGGTACAGGGAACTATTTATCCGGATGTTGTGGAGAGCGGCGTAGGCGGCGAATCTACAGTGATCAAATCCCATCACAATGTGGGAGGGCTTCCGGATTATGTGGATTTCAAGGAAATTATTGAGCCGCTGCGAGATCTTTTCAAGGATGAGGTTCGTAAGGCGGGACTGGAACTGGGTATTCCGGAATATCTTGTCTACAGACAGCCGTTCCCGGGACCGGGACTTGGAATCCGTATCATTGGTGAAGTAACTGCGGAAAAGGTGAAAATGGTTCAGGATGCAGACGCGATCTGGCGTGAAGAAATCGTCAAAGCCGGTGTAGACAAACAGATTGGCCAGTATTTCGCAGCCCTTACAAATATGCGCTCTGTAGGCGTTATGGGCGACGAAAGAACCTACGATTACGCAGTAGCGCTGCGCGCTGTAACCACCACCGACTTCATGACCGCTGAAAGCGCCGAAATCCCATGGGATGTCATCGGCAAAGCAACCAGTCGAATCGTGAATGAAGTAAAACACATCAATCGCGTCTTCTACGACTGCACCGGAAAACCGCCGGCAACGATTGAATTCGAGTAAGTTGGAGTATCGTAAAAAACCATTGTTTATGTGGATTTTCGGCACTTTCAAAAGTCTTTTGATAACAAATTGATAACAGTTGCATAAGAGCCATTATTCTTGTAATCCAGTGGTTTTATGGTTAGAGAGTGATTGACAGGCGGTTGTGCAACAAATAAATCCATATTATAAACTAAGCTCTTAGCTGTGGGTAGAAACTCATGGCCAAGGGCTTTTGTCTTTTACATTCTGTCATTTGTACTCGATGTACTGGTTTCTTTTGTCTTGTCATTTCTGCGTGCCGATTACTAATGTTTGCAAAAAGAAAAGAGTTTGAAGTGGCTGGCACGTTATGTAATACGCAGCGGGAATATGCAGTGTTATTTAAAGCAATGACGCATGGAGAATATATTTTTATAGAAATGATTGACACCAAATACGATACCACATATAATATAAGCAGGAGGTTTAACAGATGTCAAAATGGGATAAACTGATAACACGTATATGTAATTTATCAAAAGACCTCCGGTTTGATGAGCTACGGAAGGTATTGGAAAGCTACGGATATGAAATGAATGCACCGAGAAGCGGAAGTAGTCATTATACGTTCAGAAAACAGGGATGTATGCCGATCACAATACCGAAGCATGAACCGATAAAGAAAGTATATGTGGAAATGGTAAGGCAGATTGTAGAAAGCGAGGCGAGGAATGATGAAGACGCTGAATGATTATATGGAAATGTCTTATCGCATGGAAATTGTAGAAGACAAAGATGAAGGGGGATTTGTGGTTTCTTATCCGGATTTGCCTGGCTGTATTACCTGTGGAGAGACTGTGGAAAGTGCGGTAGCGAACGCATTGGATGCGAAAAAGGCGTGGCTTGAAGCTGCATTGGAAGATGGCGTGGAGATTCATGAACCAGACAGTCTGGAAAATTATTCCGGTCAGTTTAAGTTGAGAATCCCTCGGAGCCTGCACAGATCATTAGCAGAGCATTCGCAAAGAGAAGGGATCAGCATGAACCAGTATTGCGTATATCTTCTTTCCAGAAATGATGCAGTCTTTTCAAAATAACGGCAGAAAAGAGATGAAAACTAAACAAATATGTTTAATGACGTCTTTGGATTTGCCGAGTACGAATACTTTTGTGCAAACAGCATATAATTTTAATGGATAGTTCTATTGACTTTTCACTTTGTACTTGTTGGTATATAAGTACAAAGAAAGTTTACCACTGACCGATATGTGGTATATAAATGGTTGGGTTGTAAGTTTAGTCCTTCGCCGAAAGGCGAGGGACTTTTTCCATATTTCCGCAGAGAGGATGGAAAAAAGATGGATTGTAACGTTGCAGAATTTATGACTATTGATGAGGGTTTATGTGTACAGATAATGCATATAGGAGCATTTGATAATGAGCCTGAAACGGTAGCAATTATGGATAACTATCTGAGAGAAAATGGATATGTGAATGATTTCACCAACGAACGGAATCATCACGAAATCTATTTATCAGATCCAAGAAAAGCTATTCCAGAAAAATGTAAAACCGTTATCAGACATCCGATAAGGAAGTATATTCATCAAGAGAATTGGGACGTCAAATAGAAAGTGGCTATTAGAAAACCGATAACCGGATGAAGTACGGGAATAAAATTCTGAAGGAGATGGACGTCAGAGCAAAAGAGGATCAACGATTTATTAAATTCCCGGAGATCATTAAGGAGTGTCTGGTCTGTTTCCTGAAAGACTGCGGTTTTGACGGTATGTACACATTGATCAGATTGGGGCAGCGCTAAATTTCTGTATCAGCTGCAGGAATCGAAGAATATCCCTGTCTGACATACATCTTCCGGGCGCTTTCCTTTTTCTTTATAATTTTGGCCAAAAGTCTTTTGCCATTTCTAGAAGGCTGTATTTCATGAAAAATGTCATTTCGACATAGGTCTATTGAACATATGAAGAAAATTTTTTATAGTTGGATTACAAGGAAGGTTAGGAAATGGGGAACCTTCAGAAAACTAAATTTTCAAGAAAGGAAAGGTACATGATATGAAGATGTGGAAAAAGATGATGGCAGGATTTTTGGTGGCAGCAATGGCAGGAACAATGTCTGTTCCGGTTATGGCTGCAGAAGAGGAAGAGGCAACAGAAATTTCAGAAGCCATGCTGGGACTGTGGCAGGATTCTGTAGGAGATATCTATGGATTTTATGCAGACAATACCTTTTTCGGACAATGGCAGGAGGAGCAGGAAGATGTAGTTGGTGCATATGCATTGGTAACGAACGGAGAGTATACAGCGCTTGCTCTTGATTTTGGAACTGGAGATGATACAATTACCTATAAGATGATAGCCAATACAGAGGAAAACATGCTGGAGCTTTATGACGATTCCGAAGAACTTGTTTCCACCCTTGTTCCTTATGAGGGAACAGGAGAAGAGGAGGATTACAACGAGGTATATCAGGAGATGGGACAGCTTTTGACAGAATGCTACAAGGGGGAAACAGATAGCGGAGAAACCTTTGTGTATGCGGGAAATGAAGATGGAACCTTCTGCTCAGTGCTGGTAATTGACGATGAGGATAATTACTGCAGCTTTATTGGGGAGGGAAGCTATGATGAGGAAAGCAACATTATTACCATTACAGATGAGGTTTCAGAAATGACGCTTGGTTTTGAAGTGATTCCAAATGAAGATGGAACAATTACTCTTGATCTTGGAGATCTTGGAAGCGCAACCTTAGAAGAAGCAGCAATTGCAAATGCGGTGCAGGCATTGAAATATGTCACAGAAAATGGAACTCCGGTAAACTGAATTATGCAAAAAAGAGCAACACCTGGATTCGTAAGAACCTGGGTGCTGTTCTTTTTTATTTATCAGGAGAGTAGTAAAGAATGTACTACCCTCCTGATAAATAAAAAACGCTCCGTGAGAATGCAACCAGATGCATAAGGAACAAAGCCCTCAAGGATTGAGGGATTCAGAGAGTTCGAAGCGAACTTATCAGCTTTGTTCTTGTAAAAATGAGAAAAAAAGCTATAATAGTGGCAAAAAAAGGGAAAGAGAAGTACATAAATGAGCTGTTGTTTGGCAGGAATGATAAGATAAGGGCTTGGGAAATGTCAGCGGAATCTGATCAGGAAAAAGACAGCCAAGATGGCAGCTTGTTTTGAGCAGAGTAATCCACAGGTAAAACCAGAACCACAGGAATTGCTGGATAAGCATTATTTCAGAAAATATAGGGCAGACACACACATACTACGGACAGGAAAAATATAGATACGGAACAAAATATCAGGAGGAAAGCTGATGAAAAAAAGAGTGAAATTAGTAATTGGCGCAGTGCTGGGATGTATCGTGATCGGCGTGTCGGCAGTGGGGATTCAAAACCAGTTCCATCCAGTTATGAGCTTTTGGACGAAACGGATCAATACATTCTGGATGAAGTAAACAAGTATGTGAAACATACAAAAACAGAAGATGTATGGGAGGATTTTAATCTGGAAGACAAAACGCTGCTTGCATTAAAAGACTCCTTTGGCAAAGCATATCTGATAAATCCCCGGAAGAAAGCAAACAGCCTCCTGGCGAAGAAAATCGAGATGCCGTCAGATTATCAAATCGAAGTATACCGGATTTCAGCGATAGAACCCGGATTATTAAAGTTTCGCATGGACGGTAATTTTAATACGGACGGGAAAAACTAAACGCTGTATGGAAATGATGTGTATTATACAAAATATGACGATACAAAATCTGTGATAGTCCCATATTCGTCCGGGCATTACATTACATTTCTGGCACACGAGGCATTTCATTATTATATCCAGGAAGAGTGGATGCGCGGAAGTACCTATTCAACAGAGGGAATGTCATCGGAAGACAGGGAATTACTATATCAGGAGTATGATGTTCTGGAAGAAATACATAAGGCTCTGCTTGCAGGGGAAAAAAACAGAGACGTTTATCTGAAATATGCAAAAGAATATACAGCGATCGTACAAGAGCGTATGCAGAAGAATCCAGAATATGTGAAAAAAGAAACTTATATTTGAAGAAGTCGATAGGGGCTGTGTAAAACAGCCTCCTTTTTGTCGTTCTTTTTGACTTCCTGATGAAATTTCCACTTCACATTATGTAAAGTATATTCAGACAAAAACATAAAAATGTATGAAAAGGCTATAAAACCAGGAGATTGTCTGTATTTTATTATGTTTTTATGGTGTAGGATATTAAAAAGACAAAGGAACAGGGAAAGAGATTTTTACTATTTCAGGAGGAGAGAAAACGATGGGAATTAAGAACGAACTGAAAAAAACAACATTAAAGACAGCTTTTAACTATCTGGAAAAAGATCCTGAGAGGAATGCAGGTAAATTACTGAATCTGGTGGATAAATTTGCAGGCGACGGACCGGACAGTTTCCCTGCGCAGAGAGCGGCGTTCCGCAAAGTTTTGTCCGATCCGAATAACAATATGTATCAGCTTATTATGAGTGTTTTAAAGGATATAGACAAAGATGTTTTGAAAGCAACATTTGAGAACTTCTTCTTTAATGCAAATATTGTGGGCTGGCCGAAACAGGAAGAAAACAGAAAGAAATACGGATGTAATATTCCGTGGGCAATCCTTCTGGATCCGACATCTGCATGCAACCTTCACTGCACAGGATGCTGGGCAGCAGAGTATGGAAATAAGCTGAATTTATCCTTTGATGAGATCGATTCTATCATTTCACAGGGAAAAGAGCTTGGAGTTTATATGTATATTTACACCGGTGGAGAACCTCTGGTGCGTAAAAAAGATTTGATCGCAATTTGTGAAAAACACAGCGACTGTCAGTTCCTCAGCTTTACAAATGCAACGCTTATCGACGAAGCATTTGCAGAGGATATGCTCCGTGTGAAAAACTTTATTCCTGCAATCAGTGTAGAGGGATTTGAGGAAGCCACAGACGGACGCCGTGGAAACGGTACCTATCAGAAGGTCGTAAAGGCAATGAAGATTCTGAAGGAAAAACATCTTCCGTTTGGTTTATCCTGCTGCTATACAAGCCAGAATCTGGATTCCATCAGTTCCTTTGAGTTTATCGACCAGATGATAAAATGGGGTGCAAAATTTGTATGGTATTTCCATTATATGCCGGTTGGAAACGATGCAGTTCCGGAACTTCTTCCGAATCCGGAACAGCGAGAATTTATGTACCACAGAATCCGTGAAATCAGAAGCACGAAACCTATTTTTGCAATGGATTTCCAGAATGACGGAGAGTATGTGGGAGGCTGTATTGCAGGAGGAAGAAGATACCTTCATATTAATGCAAACGGTGATGTGGATCCCTGTGTATTTATCCATTACTCAGATTCCAATATCCGTGAGAAAACCTTACTGGAATGTCTCCAGTCCCCTATTTTTATGGCATATCATGATGGTCAGCCATTTAATGAAAACCACCTTCGTCCGTGTCCGATGCTTGAAAATCCGGAAAAACTGAGAAAGATCGTACATGGAACACAGGCACAGTCTACAGATCTTCAATCTCCGGAAAGTGTAGATCATTTATGTGACAAATGTGAAGAATATGCAAAAAACTGGACGCCGACAGCAGACAAACTGTGGGAAAAGAGCCAGGCACAGAAACATTCAAAAAAATGTGATTAAACAAAAGGAAAAGAATTATTTTTATACGCATAAGCAGGCCGGGAAATCCAGAGCAATCGTGGATTTTCCGGCTTTTGTCATGGAAGACGGCATGAAAGGGCCAAAATTATATATTTCATTTTGGATAAAATGGTTTATAATAGAACGGGAAAATAATGATATACAAAGGAGAATAATCTATGAATCAAAAAAAAGTTAAAAAAATTTACACATCTTTGAAAGGGCAGGTGTGTTGAAAATATGTCAGAACAGACATTTATGAAAGAGAAAAAGATTCTTCCGCTGGTGCTGTCCATGTCTTTACCAATGGTAATTTCCATGGGAGTAAACTCACTTTACAATATTGTTGACAGCTATTTTGTGGCAAAAATGAGTGAGGATGCAATGACTGCCCTGGCGCTGGTGTATCCGGTACAGAATATTATTACAGCTATAGCAGTAGGATTTGGTATTGGAACAAATGCAGTGATATCTTATTTCATGGGAGCGAGGCAGCAGGAAGATGCAGACCGTGCCACAACCCAGGGAATGTTGTTTAATCTTCTGCACGGAATCCTTCTGGCAATAATCTGCATTGGTGTAATGCCTGCGTTTCTGAGGATGTTTTCATCGGACGAAAATATAATCGATCTGGCTTTGATTTATGCAGAGAGAGCGTTTATATTTGCTCCGGTTATTACGGCGGGTGTAGCCTTTGAAAAAATCTTTCAATCTGTGGGCAGAATGAAAGTGTCGATGTTTTGCATGATGTGTGGCTTTGTGGCAAATATCATTCTTGATCCGATGATGATTTTCGGTATTGGAGTTTTTCCGGAGATGGGAATTGCAGGTGCGGCTTATGCTACAGATATAGGACAGGTAATTACTTTGTTTGCATATCTGGTATTTTATGTGGTTCGGCCGATACCGGTAAAAATCAGAAAAAGATACCTGAAACCAGAAAGAAGAATTACAGCAAAACTCTACGGAATCGGAATTCCGGCGGCTTTGAACATTGCGCTTCCTTCCTTTTTGATTTCTGCACTGAATGGAATTCTTGCAGGATTTTCGGGCTCTTATGTACTGGTTCTTGGTGTTTATTATAAGCTTCAGACGTTTATTTATCTTACCGGAAATGGAATCGTTCAGGGAATCCGTCCTCTGGTAGGTTATAATTATGGAGCCGGAGAACACGGGCGTGTCCGCGAGATTTACCGTACTGCGATCAGGCTTACCGCAGTGGTGATGCTTGTGGGAACCGTGCTTTCATGGACAATTCCGGGACAGCTTATCGGTATGTTTACTTCAAATGCAGATACGATAAGGATTGGCGTACAGGCGCTTCATATAGTAAGTCTTGGATTTATTGTTTCAGCAGTGTCAGTTACAACCTGTGGCTTCCTGGAGGGAATGGGAAAGGGAACTTCTTCTCTTTATATTTCCCTTTCCAGATATGTAGTTGTAATGATTCCGGCAGCCTTTATATTAAGCCGGTTTCTGGGGGCAAACGGTGTCTGGGCAGCTTTTGCCGTTACAGAATTTATCACTGCCGTATATGCTTATTGTGTGTACAGAAATTGTGCGAAAAAATTTTTGAGAAAAGAATGAAACATAAGATGTCAAAACATGTCCCGGGGAAACTGCGGGGCATGTTTTTGTGTGTGAAGAACTTTCAAAAACAAAGCAAAATATCTGTTCACAATCCTTTGGCTGTAGTGTAAAATGGAAGAGAATCAAGAGGTATGGCAAGGCAAAGGAGGACTTTTGTGAAAGCGTATCAGTTAAAAATACAAATAAAAAATTCGCATCCACCTATTTGGAGACGTCTGATTGTTCCTGCGGGACTGAGCTTTTCCCAGCTTGCAGTTATATTAAATGAGGCGATGGGATGGTGCGGCTATCATCTTTTCAGTTTTGAATTTTATCATCTGGGAATTCATGTGGAAGAATATGATGATTTCGGATGGTCGGATTATGAAAGAGAAGAAGCGGACGAGACACTGATCGATACCTATCTGGATACCGAAGGGTGGTTTACCTACATATATGATTTTGGGGACGATTGGCAGCACCGCGTAACTGTGGAAAAAATTCTGGAGGATTATGACAAAAACTACGCTCAGATTCTGAAATATAAAGGCAATACGCCTTATGAGGACTGTGGAGGAATCGATGAATATTACAGGATTCTGGAAATACTGAGAAATCCGGATTCTCCGGAATATGAAGAGATGAAAGAATGGACGGAAGGGAATTTTTGCACAGAATATGATATGGAATGTGTGAATGAAAGTCTTAAAAGTCTCTGTCTCGGTGAAAAAATGAGTGCTCCCATAACAAAGGATGAAATAGAATTAAACCATGTGACCTTAACGGAGATTCTTGGCAGGTATACGAAACAGGAATTAATGGAAATCGTTAAGCTGCATCATATGACCGGCTACAACGGTTTGAAGAAGGATGCTATTGTAAAGAAATTGTCAAAGGATTTACTGGATAAACAAGTTATGTGCAGCTATTTTCGGTATCTGAACAACAGGGAAACAGAACTTCTGGAAAGTGAAAAGAATTTTGTCCAAATGGATTTTATGGATGAAAATTATGATACCTTGATAGACGGCGGCTATGCAGCTTATAAAGATGACTCTTTCATGGAAGATTATATCTGTATACCTGAGGAGGTAAAGGAGGCTTATCGCATAAATTGTGATGAAGAATGGAAGGAAACCTGTAGAGAGGAAACGGAACTGGCAGGTTATATGAATCTTGCAGCGGAGCTTTACGGTGTTTGTCCGATTGGTAAAATGCTTGAGATTTACGAGGAATATACGGGAAGAACAAAAGAAAAATCGGAAGCTCTTACCTTTGCGAAAGAGATTCCCGAAAATAAGAAATATTTTGTGGTAAAAGAAGGAATGCTTGTTTTAAAAATCCTCACAGCTCAGAATTATTACAGGGATTTTTTTAAGATGCAGGGAAATATCAGCTATTATTTTCCCACAAGGGAAGAGGCAGAACTTCTGATGAAAAAAGGATATCTGCCATTTGATGAAGCCCTGAAAAGTCTTCAGATATTTTTCCGTAAAAATGGGGAGGATACGGATGAAGACGCAGAATTTCTCTGTAAAAGAGTCCAGTTTATGCTTAGAGTAGGAGAGTCTCCGGAAAGCATTATGGAAATGTTGGAAGAAGAATTTATGGGCTTTGAGGATGTGATGGAAGATTACAAAAAGCAGAATCAGTTTATAAAAAAGCTGATGAAAGTTACAGAGCATACACGAATGATACTGTTCCGCGGACATACTCTGGCAGAGGGAAATTCTTCAAGACCGCCGGAAAGAAATGGGAAAATTATCCCGTTCCCGGGGGGATTTCAATAAAAGAGGTGGGAATAAAATGTCAAAAAGCAACAAATATGAGATTGATATGTGCAATGGCTCCATTATGGATAAGTTGATTTCTTTTTCGATTCCGCTGATGCTGTCCAGTATTTTACAGCTTCTTTTTAATGCGGTAGACATTGTTGTTGTGGGAAGATTCAGCGGGAGTCAGGCGCTGGCAGCCGTTGGCTCCACATCTGCACTGATCAGCATGTTTATTAATCTGTTTATCGGAGTTTCCCTTGGGGCAAATGTTCTGGCAGCGCGTTTTTATGCGTCAGGAAGAGCGAAAGAGATGTCAGAAACGGTACATACGGCCATTACATTTGCACTGATCAGCGGAATTGTCATGAGCTTTGTGGGTATCTTTTTTGCAAAAGGGGCTCTGGGCTTGATGGATACGCCGGAAGATGTAATCGATCAGTCTGCACTTTATATGAGAATTTATTTTACAGGTATGCCGTTTTTTATGCTCTACAATTACGGGGCTGCTGTCCTGAGAGCAGTTGGAGATACGAAACGTCCTTTGCTTTTCCTGATCATAGCGGGGGTTACAAATGCCGGACTGAACATGTTTCTGGTTATTGTATTTCATATGGGCGTGGCAGGAGTGGCAATTGCCACGGTGATTTCTCAGCTGATTTCCTGTGTGCTTGTGCTGCGCTGCCTTTACAAAACAGATTCCATTTACCAGCTTCGTTTTTCTAAGATGACCTTGAAATGGAGATATCTGAAACAGATTTTTCTGGTAGGGATTCCTGCGGGAATACAGAGCACAGTGATTAATTTTTCCAATGTACTTCTGCAGTCGTCGGTTAATTCTTTCGGCTCCATAGCAATGGCAGGATATACGGCAGCCAACAATATTTTCGGCTTTTTATATGCTGCCGTCAATTCCGTTACACAGGCATGTATGAGCTTTACCAGCCAGAATTTCGGCGTCGGAAAGTGGAAACGAATGGATAAGGTACTGATAAACTGTATCATACTTTCCGTCAGTGTTGCACTGATCCTGGGAGGAGGAGCTTATATTTTCGGGCCGGATCTTCTGAAAATATATACTTCGGACCCGGAAGTAGTTCAGTGTGGGATGGAAGTTCTTTTATATACAACGGTGACATACTTTATGTGTGGTTTAATGGATCTTTTCCCTGGAGCACTGCGGGGAATGGGCCATTCGGCAGTGCCTATGATCCTGTCCGTGATCGGAACGGTAGGTACTCGAATTGTGTGGATCTTTCTGGTCTTTCCGGCACACAGAAGTCTGGATATCCTCTTTATTTCTTATCCGGCATCCTGGATCATCACCATTATTCTCCAGGTGATCTGCTTCCTGTCTGTGCGGAAAAAACTGCACAGGAGGATGGGGGTGACTGCGTGAATTATGGATGAAAAAATCTTACTGTATCCGTACAGCTCTCCCCTGGGAAAAATGACGATGGCATCTGATGGAAAGGCTTTGACCGGACTTTGGTTTGACGGGCAGAAATATTTTGGGGCTGGTTTTTTGGAAGATAAAAGAAACTATGAACAAAAAGAGCTTCCGGTATTTGAGGAAACCATACGATGGCTGGACTTATATTTCAGAGGAAAAGAACCGGATTTTCTTCCGGAATTATCTTTGAGAGGAACAGAATTTCGAAAGGAAATCTGGAAGCTCCTTCTGGAAATTCCTTATGGAAAAACAACAACCTACGGAGAACTTGCAGAAAAAATCGCAAAGAAAAAAGGGCTGTTAGCCATGTCCGCCCAGGCTGTGGGAGGAGCAGTGGGGCACAACCCTGTTTCCATTCTGGTTCCCTGTCACCGCGTGGTCGGTTCAGACGGAAGTCTCACCGGATATGCGGGAGGGATGGAGAAAAAGCTTGCTCTGCTTACGCTGGAGCAGAACTGTCAAAAGTAATAATATGAGCCCTGCAATGGTGGCTGCTGCGCCTGCCGGGAGGTAAGGTGTCATGTAGACAAACTCTATCTGATGCTTTCCTTCCGGTATTTCTGCGCCCAGAAACATCAGGTTAGCCTGATGGATAGGGGACTTTTCACCGTCTACATACAGTGTCCAGCCCTTGCTGTAAGGGATGGAAAGAACAAGTTCTCTGGTTTTGCTGAAGTTGGCAGTGCAGGTGATACGGTTTCCTTTTATTAAAAGATCCGAAGGGGCTTCCTCTTTCCGGTGAGAGGCAAACTCAGAGAGGCGGTCTGTTTTCTGACACAGAACCTCAATATTGGAAAGCTTATACTTTCCGGGTGTTTCGAAGGTAAGCTCAATCTGGTTTATAGGCTTCTTATGATAAAGGAAATTCATACCATAGTTTGTCCTTCCGCTGGTAAAATTATTTTTAGGCGACAGGGACTGGATTGTTTGAGGGATGCTTTTTTTCACGCCAAGAGGCTTGGCAGAAACATACGCCGTAGTAGAATCGGAAGTCTCAAAAAGGGTTCGGTATTTCTCGTTTTTACTGATGTACTGTAATCCGGTAAATGCCAGATAGGTTTCACATTCGGCCTCTCCGGTGAAATTGAGGATACAGCTGGAGTCGGCTTTTTCCACAGTGAGAATACCGTCCTTATAGGAAAGTCCCTGGGAGTCAGTTACAGTAAACGGAAGATTTTTGGAGCGGAACTCCGGCTTTGTTTCGGGAAGGCTGCTTTCTTCAAGAACAGCGCCCTGAAGCATGGCCTCCTGCCTCTGAACAGCATCCATTTCGGCAAAAGATGCAGAAGAAACAGAGGAATCATAGGTATAGGCAAGGGGAAGTACCCCCGGATCCTTGTAAATATAAAGGGGCCTTGACTCTTCCGGAAGCTGTTCAACCCGCTGAAAACCATAGGGGGCAGTCGAAGCAGGGCCTGCGTAATAACCTACGGAAAACAGTTTCATGATCCAGGAACGGCTGTTCAGATTTTGGACACTTTGAATCATGTAATTGTTCATGTACATTGTGTTAAAAAAGTTATCAATACAGTCGGCAATAATGGAAAATCCGAATCTTGTACCGTTCAGTCCGCTGAGAAGAACGGAATTTCCGGGAGCCGGAATGCGAAGCTGATCATAGCGTACCTGGGCAATACCGGGCAGAGAGGCAAGCTGATTATAGGCTTGCGGGTGTGTAGCCTCATAAACGGAACCGGCATCGGCGAAGTCTTCAATACCGAAATTTTTGTCCGGCTGTCCCACATAATAAAACCAGATATTACATGCGTTGCCTGCAAGGAGAAACAGAGCAAAAAAGCCGGCCATCCATTGCTTTTTCCGAATTAGAAAACTATATCCGAGGGTGAAGATCAGAGTCAGACTGAGCAGGGTTGCGCCGGAAACGAGGTTGTTTGGCCCCTGTAAATGACGGTCTGTCATAAGCCACAGGGCATATGCGGAACCGATCAGTCCGATCAGGATTCTCTGTTTTTTGGAAACAGAGAAAAATTCAGGATATATTTTTACAAACATATAGGCATATAACATACCGAATACCCATACCCATCGGTTACTGGTATAAGAAAATCCATTTAGTACGTGACCGAAGAAGGGAATACACACAAAAATCGCGGTCATCAGCACGCCGCATACCATCGCCAGATACTTCCTGAATTTCGTAAAAAGAAGAATCAGGGCAGGGACGCAGATGGAAGCGACTCCGATACAGGAGAAACGTGTATGAGTATTTTTCCCTGCAAAGGCTGCCAGAAGAGAACGGTAAAAAGGCTGGCTGTACAAAATCGGCACATATCTTTCCACACTCATTCTTGAGTTTGAAAGGAAGGTAATGACCATTGGAAGCAATATAATACCGGATATGAGCAGCGCTGTAACAGTGTAGAAACAGAAGTATCCAAGCCAGGTGAAAAAAGGCCGGAAATGGACGCGTCTGTATCTGATAAAATATTGAAATACTGCATAAATTACAGCGAAAATACCCAGCATATAGAAAAAATAAAAGTTGCTCACAGCAGATAAGGCTATGGAGCATATGTAAATGCAGGGCTTGTTTTCATCAAAAATCTTGTCTATTCCAAGAAGGATCAGAGGCAGGCAGATACAGGGATTGAGGAAATAGGGATGGTCAAGTCCTGTGACGATCATCCACTGGGAATACACATAGATCAGACTGCCTATAAGTACCGGAAATTCTTTATGTCTGTGATAAAAACAATAGGCACAGAAAGCGATTCCTGCAAGATAAAAGCGCAGGAAAATCAGGAATCCATACAGATATTCCGTATATCTTTCCGGTACAAAAACCGCCAGAAGATTCAGGGGATCTCCGATTACATAGTAATGAAGAGTCGTGATGATATCAGAGCCAAAAACAAGCTTAAGATCCCACAGGGGAAACTCTATTCTGTGCTCAAACAGGAGAGTGCGAAGGACAGAACGGAGATATTGCCCCCAATAGGCAAGAGTCGTATAATGCTGGGAAAGTCCGTCGCCCACACGCACAAAGGATTTTCCGTTGCTGATAAAAATTAAAAGAAGAATACTGAAAATTCCAAGCATGGAAATGGTATATATACTGTAAAAACGCAGACGTTTTTTCAGAATTGTTTTTTCTTTCATTTGAATTACCTCTGGAAACTGATTTGTCATTACGATAATATTCTATAACTCAAAAGCAGAAGATGCAAGAGAAAAGGCATATCCGGTTGGATGTGCCTTTTCTCATAAGATTATTTTTCTTTATTTGGAATCAGGAAAATAAAGATCAGGGAGCTGATAAGAAGCATGTAAGGGTAGTATAAGTTCGGTATGATGTCAAAAGCTGTAACTTCTTTTCCAAGCTCTGTAGCTGCTGAAATCGCAACCAGCATCTGAGCACCGTAGGGAATGATGCCCTGAAAAACGCAGGAAAAGGTATCCAGGATAGAGGCTGCGTTCTTGGGGGAGATTCCGTATTCGTCGGACATTTCTTTGGCAATGGGGTTTGCCATTACAATGGCAACCGTGTTGTTTGCAGTAGCGATATCCATGGCTCCTACCAGAAGACCCATGCCTAATTTTCCGCCGTTTTTGCTCTTGAAAACCTTTTTGATAAAGTTGATCAAGGCTATAAATCCGCCGTATTCATGGATCAGAGCACAGATGGCGGAAACCAGGATGGCAACCATGGTTGTCTCATACATTCCGGCTGCTCCGGAACCCATATTTGCCAGAAGGGAGGTCGGTTCGATAGCCCCTGTTGCAAGCATGATAACAGAACCGGATAGGATTCCGATCAGAAGGACAACAAATACGTTGATTCCGATGATTCCGCCGATCAGTACAAGGACATAGGGAATGATCTGGACCAGGTTGTAATCCTTCATAATGGCTGCACCGCCGTCATATCCTGCGGTACGGACAAAGATGATGAGTAATGTTACAAGTGCAGCGGGAAGTGCGATTCCAAAGTTTGCCCGGAACTTATCCTTCATTGCACAGCCCTGTCCGTTACATGCCGCAATTGTGGTATCTGAGATAAAGGACAGGTTGTCGCCAAACATGGCACCGCTCATAACAGCGCCAATGCACAGCGGGGCGCTGAAGCCGGAGCCTGTTGATACGGCAATGGCGATGGGGGTGATCAAAGTGATCGTTCCTACAGATGTTCCCATTGCAAGGGAAATGAAACAGCTTACAAGGAACAACACAATGACTGCATATCGGGCGGGAATAATGGAGAGCAGGCAATATGCAACGCTTTCCGCACTGCTTCTGCCGACAACGCCGACGAAAATTCCGGCTGTCATAAAAATAAGAATCATGGTGATAATGTTTTTATCTCCCACGCCCTGAGCCATGATCTTCAATTTTTCTTCAAATTTTAATTTGGGATTCTGCACACATGCAACCAGCAGTGCGGCAAGAAATGAAACGACAATCGGGATGTTATAAAAGCCCATGGGGATGTCCAGCACGTATTCAAACAGGATTCCCAATCCCAGATACAGTACCAGAAAAACGCCGATGGGCAATAATGCCGCCCAGTTTCCTTTTTTCATACTGATTTTCCTCCGTAATAAATAGTAGATGAAGCGTTTTTTCAGGTAAACGCTGTGACCACTATTGTACCATTAAATCAGAGGAATGAAAAGCCCGCCTTTGGGGGAAAACGGCATATTAAAGCAGATATTGGAGTGGATAGAGAGGACAAAATATAAAAAGTTAAAATTTATGGTGATTTTTGTCGGAACAAGAGTTATAATAATTTCATATTTAAAGATGGCAAAGGAGAATTTACCATGAAACAGGATATGATTGTAATTTTAGACCTGGGCAGTACCGAAAATACAGTGATTGCCCGCGAAATCCGTGACCTTGGTGTTTATAGTGAAATTCATCCACATGATATTACAGTAGAAGAGCTGCAGGCATTAGATAATGTAAAAGGCATTATTTTAAACGGCGGTGAGAACAGAGTAGTAGACGGTGTGGAGGTTGAAGTAAGACCTGAACTGTATGATCTGGGATATCCGATGATTTCTGTTGATTATCCGCAGTCCAAATGTGAGAAACAGTTCAAGGAACTTCCGGATGCAGAAACTCTGAAAAATTTCTTATTCCAGGAATGTAAGGCAGAAGCAAACTGGAATATGAAGAACTTTATTGAAGATCAGGTAGAGCTTATCCGCAAGCAGGTAGGAGACAAAAAGGTTCTTCTTGCCCTTTCCGGCGGCGTTGACTCTTCCGTAGTTGCTGCACTTCTGATCAAAGCGATCGGACAGCAGCTTGTTTGCGTTCATGTAAATCATGGTTTAATGCGTAAAAATGAGTCTGAAAGTGTTGTTGAGGTTTTCCGTAACCAGTTACATGCAAACCTGATCTATGTTGATGCGACAGAGCGTTTCCTTGGCAAGCTGGAAGGAGTAGCTGATCCGGAGCAGAAGCGTAAGATCATCGGCGGCGAATTTATCCGCGTCTTTGAAGAAGAAGCAAGAAAGCTTGACGGAATCGATTTCCTTGGACAGGGTACGATTTATCCTGACATCATCGAAAGTGGAACCAAGACTGCAAAGATGGTGAAATCTCACCACAATGTAGGCGGTCTTCCGGAAGATTTACAGTTTGAACTGGTTGAGCCATTGGCTCAGTTATTTAAAGATGAGGTTCGTGCCTGCGGTATCGAGCTTGGTCTTCCGGCAGAGATGGTTTACCGTCAGCCATTCCCGGGACCGGGACTTGGCGTAAGATGCCTTGGCGCAATCACAAGAGACAGACTGGAAGCAGTTCGTGAAGCTGATGCAATCCTTCGTGAAGAGTTTGCAAAAGCAGGTCTGGACAAGAAAGTTTGGCAGTATTTCACAGTAGTGCCGGATTTCAAATCTGTAGGTATGAAGAATCACGAAAGATGCTTCGAGTATATGGTGATCATCCGTGCAGTCAACACCATCGACGCAATGACAGCAAGCATCGAAAAAGTAGACTGGGATGTGCTTGAAGTGATCACCAACAGAATCCTTGCCGAAGTAGACCATGTAAACCGCGTCTGCTACGACATGAGCCCGAAGCCTCCGGCTACGATTGAGTTTGAATAAGAAAAATCTAATATGAGTTATTTTGAACGACAGGTGGTCTATATGATTGCCTGTTGTTTTCTATTATCCATATTTCACAGAAATAGACATTGAAATTTGTTATCAACGTAAAATTTTTACTGTGAATTTATTTGTTGGATGTTATGTGATATACTTGTGATACAAGCAAATTGCAAATCGTATATTTGAAAAATAACATGGGAGGGGGTGAGAGAAAAAATGAAAAATATGAAAATAGATGCTAACGGAACAGAAATCAGAGTGATGGGTGATGTTGTTAATGAGGAAGCATATATTTCTCTTACAGATATTGCTAAATATAAAAATCCTGATAATGCTTTTATTGTAGTTGCCAACTGGATGCGTAACCATTC
>DXXQ01000150.1 GCA_019416265.1 Clostridiales bacterium
TGTGTATAAGAGACAGGTATGGTCTTCTTCACAGATGCTGCGCCGAAACACTTCTGGAATTATCTGGGGATAAGAAGTGGCTCGGGGCAACACCCGGCATCATTCAGGTGCTTCATACCTGGAACCAGGAGCCGGATTACCATGTTCATATGCACTGCATTGTTTCCGGAGGCGGCATTACCAAAGATGGAAAAATCCGTAAGTCTTCAAAAAACTTTTTTATCCGCACAGAAGTACTGCGGGATAAATTTAAGGGTAAATATATGGCATACCTTTCCGCTTTGTACGAAAATGATTCCCTGCATTTTTCATCCGCCTGCGAAAAGCTGCGTAATTCTTACCACTGGAAAGAATTTAAAGACAGTCTTTATGAAAAGGACTGGTGTCCTTACATCAAAGAGACCTTTAACGGCTTTGGTAACGCCATTGAATATCTTGGGCGTTATACCCACAAGATTGCCATTTCCAACAGCAGAATTCTTTCTGTAACGCAAGAGAAGGTTACCTTTTCTGCCAGAGGCAAGAAACCCGGTGATCCTAAGCGGTACATTACCCTTGATAATACGGAATTCATCCGCAGATATCTGATGCATGTGCTTCCCTCAGGATTTCAGAAAATACGTTATTATGGCTTTCTGAATAACCGTATGAAGTCTGCAAACTTAAAATTAATATTTAAACTCCAGGGAAGCCAGAGATTTCAACAGCGGTATGCTGGTATGTCCATGGCAGAGCTGTTGAAAGCTGTCTGGAATTACGATATCTGCATCTGCCCGGAATGCGGACAGACGACCATGAAACAGCTTGGAAGGTGCTATGCGTCTTCCGCTTAAAAACTGGCTTTCCAATACTGTTTTTTTCAGACCTCCCACAGGAAGGTCTGCGAAGCATACCCAAAAACTGTTGGCAGTGAAAATATCTGCCTGTTTCTGCTATGTTTTCGCTGCTTTTTGCGTCCTTTTAAGCTTCCGGGGAAGATACTATCCCCATATAGATAACGGCTAAAGTTTCCGCGAACTGGTACAATTGGAAAGAATCACATTCAGAGCAGCTTATCTTTTGTATAAGCTGTTCTTTTTTGACTGCTCTGAATCTGATACTTTCCTTAAGAATTATATCATAATGTTGAAATATCAATAGAAGCAAAAGACTTATAAATCAAATGTTCTTTCAGATGGGAGTTGAAATCATTGACAAAGATTATCCATTGTGCGGACCTGCATTTGGACTCTCCGATGGAGACCCACATGACAGAGGAACAGGCATCGACCAGAAACACTGAAATCATTCGTTCTTTCCTCAGACTGACCGAATATGCAGCACAAAATCATGTACAGGCGGTCATCATTGCGGGTGATCTGTTTGATGGAGAGCGCATAAAGCTCCGAACTGTAGACGAAATTCTTGATGCTATACGGCGGACATCCAAAGTGGATTATCTGTATCTTGCCGGCAATCACGATGGGGCTACATATGCATTTGCTGACCATAATATACCGGATAACCTGAAAATCTTCGGCAAGGAATGGACGACCTATGAATATGACAACGTGACGATTTCTGGTGTTGAGATTTGTGAAGCCAATGCGAATTCCCTTTACTCACAGATTCCGCATAAAGATGGTACGGTCAACATCGTTACTCTGCATGGACAGGCAGGAACAGTTTCTGGTGTGGATCAAGTTAATATTCCTCAACTTAAAAATAAAGGGATCGATTACCTGGCATTGGGCCATATCCATTCCTACATGGAGCAACCATTAGACGATAAGGGGATTTATTGCTATGCTGGCTGTTTGGAAGGTCGAGGGTTTGATGAGTGCGGGGCAAAAGGCTTTGTTTTGCTCACCGTAGATTCTGGCCGGATCCAGCATGAATTTGTGCCATTTTCCTGCCGACAACTGCATCGTATTTCGGTCAATATCACAGGACTGACAAAAAATTCCGAGATTGGGCAAAAGATGAAAGAGACCACTCAGAATATTTCTTCCAATGATATGGTTGAGTTCCTTCTGTCAGGTGAGGTAGATCCTACAGCCAATATTGCGGTATCATACCTGCAGAACCTTGTAAAGAGCGACTTTTACTTTGTTAAGGTCAAAGATGAAACACATATGGCTATCAATCCGGAGGACTACAAAAACGACATTTCGCTGAAGGGTGAATTTATCCGTTTAGTATTGGCATCTGATGGAAGTGAAGAAGATAAGGCAGCCATTATCCGCACTGGTATGCAGGCATTAATGGGAGAGGAGATTACGCTATGAAACTGATTAGATGTCATATTGAAAACTTTGGCGTACTCTCTGATTTCGATTTTACTTTTGACGAGGGCCTGACTACAATCTGCCAAAGCAATGGTTTTGGTAAGAGTACTTTTGTAGCTTTTATCAAATCCATGTTCTATGGTTTCCCACGAACGGGTGCGCGAAATATCGTAGAAAATGAACGAAAGCGATATGATCCATGGCAGGGTGGAAAGTACGGAGGTTACTTGGAGCTTGAAACGCATGATACCTGTTACCGCGTTACACGTTACTTTGGGAAAACAGCTGCAAAGGATACGTTTTCCTTGCTAGATCTGACCAGCCGTCAGCCCAGT
>DXXQ01000151.1 GCA_019416265.1 Clostridiales bacterium
GGGACTTCATGACAGATGAGAAAAACTTCACCATCGTTTAAGGACACCTGATTGTGCAGACCAGGAAGAAGAAGCCCGATCCCTCACAGATGCGTATGATATGCTTGTTTTAGCCTATCAAGAATCGAGGGTACTGAACGATGAAATGAAACAACTTGTAAAAGACGCTTTAAAAAGTTAATTTACAAAAGTGTATGGAGGCACAAACGGGGAGGCTTCCCTCCCCATAAATTTTTTTTAAAACTTACACAAAAAACTTGACAAACCCATTTGTCATGTAAACTTTTTATAAAAATCTTATCCATAAAATGAAATTTGAATTTGAAAAGTGCTCCGGCTCCCCGCCGGAGCAATCGTTGCCTCTCTGTTAAAATTACATAATCATAACCTATAGTGCCTTCTGTCTCACTGGAAAGGATTACAGTTGCCTTGTTACCAATAACCTTAATTTCCTTAATCATTGGAGTTCCCGATTTTTCTTTTGAAGTTATAACAACTACTGATGCCGTCTTAGGACTTTTGTAATCCCTGCTGTTTTTTACAGTAACAGTTACTGTACACTGTTTCATCCTTGGTAAAGGAATTCAATTTATAAGTACTTATATACATCTATTAATAAAGTATATTTTTTCCATATTTCATTACATAAATCATTAGCTTCTTGTTGTTTATCTGATGCTTCATCAAGATTGTCAATGATATAAGAACCATTACCATGCTTTGTATATCCACCTTGCAAAGCAATAAAGAATCTAAACTCTTCTATTTTTTCTACTAAGTCATTTATTTTTTCTTGTAAAAGTTTATTGTTTATAGTTGCGCTTGGCTTTTTTAAATCATCCATCAAATTGAACAGTGGATTTAGTAAATCTCGTTGAAAATCTGCATGGTAATCTTGGCCATTTAAAATATAATGCGTATTTGAATGCTCCATTGTTTGTATTATTTTATTCATTATACTCTTATCATTTTTAGATAGGGGTATTTTTTCGTCATATTTCTTATTGGCTACAATATTTTTACTTGCGTCTTCTTCTGCACAATATTTCCAGAAATGTAATAATTCCACAGTATAGGTCTTTTCATCGCGATCAATCATGGCAGCACAGTTTCTACATAGCCAAATACCATTTTCATAAGAACTCCGTTCCTCTGATGACATATTAGGATCATATCTTCTTCCCCCTTGTGCAGCCGCACATATATGAGCTGCTTCACCTAAATTTATGCTTCCTCTTGAACCTTCTTTAGGACCAATTGTTAATTTGCGACATTTTGGATTTGAGCATTTATAGGCAACCCTTTTTGCTAATTCCTCTTTTGTTTTATAACTAAACTCATCTCTCATTTTGCATGTCTCCATTCTATTCAATATGTTTATCAACGAAGTGTTATGTTAATATTTAGGGTTCAAAATCTGAAATGACAATTGTACACTTATTTGAAAAGTGCCCCGGCGGGGAGCCGGAGCGCTTTTTTAGGAATCTTATAAATCACCCAAAATGGATTATTTCATTGTTTATATATCCAAGGTGTATTATTTAACTGTTACTTTCTTTGCAGAAGACCATGGACTGAATACTTTCTTTCCATCTTCAGATGTTCTGTTGAATGCATGGAGACCTACATAGTAAGTTCCTTTCTTCACATTCTTGAATGTTACAGTTGTTGTTTTCTGGTTCTTCTTAACAAGTGTGCCGTATTCAACTGGACGTTTTTCCCCAGATACAATTGCAAGCTTGCTTCCAAGAACTACATCATAGCCATCTGCATCTGCAGCTTTATCATATGTAACAGTTACAGTAGAACCGTTCACTTTTACACTCTTGATAACTGGTTTTGATGGTGTAAGAGCAGATACCTCAAAACGGAATGGGTTAGACCATTCGCTGAAGATCTTCTTGCCATCAGCACCACGTTTCCAAGCATGGCAGTATGCATAGTATGTGCCTTGCTGTGTATATGTGAATGTTGTATCTGTTGTAAGTTTATTTCTGTTCACTTTTGCATAGTCTTTATTTATGATGCAGTTACGGTCTTTGGAGATAACATAGTCATATCCAGTTGCTCCGTCACATGCTCCTGAAAGAACAGCAGTTGCATTATTTCCAGAAACTTTTACATCAACAATTACAGGTGTCTCTGGGATTGCGTCTGGATCTTCCCCAGCAATCTTAACAGTTTTAGAACCTGTGTAATGTTTGCTGTCTTTAGCAGGTGTTACAGTTACTGTACGATCTGCATTCTCTGTTACGATATATTTTGCTTTAGCAACACGAACTTCGCCGTTCATAACAACAACATGAAGTCCTTCATCATCAGAATATGCTTCGATATCGCAATTTGCAAGATCTTTTTTATCAATTCCCCATGCAAATTCTTTATTAGTTAATTCAGTACTGTTTACATAACCATGGATACCTTTTACTTTTACA
Organism: Clostridiales bacterium; assembly: GCA_019416265.1. Lineage (GTDB taxonomy): Bacteria > Bacillota > Clostridia > Lachnospirales > Lachnospiraceae > Blautia_A. The sequence goes on from DXXQ01000151.1 coordinate 2,436, forward strand.
GTATATTTAGCCTTATCTGTAGGCTCTGTTTTTGTTGGGTAATCCAGCTCGTAATCCTCACCTTCAACTAATGTTAAGGAGTCTCTTCCGTATGTAACAGTTACGTTTGGTTTTACAGGAAGCCCTTCAGAATATTCACCATTTTTAACAGTTACATTCTGTACATCAAGTACAACTGGTTTGATTGCAAACTCTCTAGCGGCAATAGCATTTACTTCCTGTCCGTTTTCATCTTCAAATTTGAAGTTTCCATTTCCAGCGTAATTACCTTTTCCTACAACTGCGATGTAAGCTTTGCGATCATCATCTCCGTATACATTGTGGAAATACTTAATCTCAAAATCCTTACCTTCTTCAAGTTTTACACTCTTGCCTGTAATATTGTCAGTATAAATGTAATTAAATTCTGCTTTCGCAAATGTATGTGCTTTACCATTATATAATGGATTCTGGTTTTCAACAGCTACCTCTTTACCGTCAGCATCATACACTTTAAAGTAATTTGCAACGTTCGCTTTATCAATACCATCTACAATTTTACCAACGATATTAAAAGTTACTTCTTTGCTTCCAGTGAAATTTTTATTTGTACCATCCGGTGTTAAAGTAAATGTTCCTTTTCCAACTTCTGTATTGGCACCCTTAGCACCTGGATACGTAATAGTAAATCTGTCGCTGATAGCAACTTTACCTAATTTAATTGTCATTTCGCTACGAGCAGGTTTAATTTTGTGACCTGTATATACCTGATCTTCCACGTTAACAACTAAATCGTTAACATCTGCTGGTGTAATAACAAATGTAGTTGTTGCAGTTGATTTATTAGAATACTCACCTTTTCCTTCAATGATAACTGTAGCTGTTCCTACATCAGTACCATATGCAATAGATCTGATTCTATAATCAACATCTTTTTCAAGCTCATAATTGCCATCTTTAACAATTAGTTCAGGAACAATTGCTTCTCCAGTATAAACATAGGATGGATTTACAGTTGTAACAGTAACATCATCCATGAGTTTATCACAAATTTCTGTATACACATCAAATTCAATGGCTGTTCCAGCTTTAATGAAGTTTTTATTTGTTAATTTTACATGAGTACGTACATAGTTTCCAACTACATTTGTTCCTTTTTTATCTGTAGCACTAGATGATGTTTCGTAACTATAGCTTACGTCATAATCTGTACCTTTTACAAGAGTAAATTCTTTAGCTGGTTTTGCACCATTGTGTGCCTTTACAACAATACCTGTGTCATATGCTTCAGCCTTTGTTGCGTAATCACCCTGTTTCTCGATGCGTTCTTTAGCTGTTACATCTTTGTTTGTTACTTCAGCAGGATTAATTGTAAAATTAAATGTCTTCTCACTTCCGTAATAGCTGTTCTTACCTTTTACAGTAAGAGTAGCAGTCCCGGCATCTTTGTTATTTGAATATACATAATCTGTAGAATAATCTACGTTTGGTGTTAATGGGTTATTCTGTCCAACTAAAGTAAAGTTTCCTAATTTTGCAGGATCTTTTACAATTGCCTCACCTGTGTATTCTTCTGCATGTGTAGCATATTCACTACCATCTGCATGTTTACCATCAAATGTTCCATTTAAGGACATATTATACACACGGAATGTTACTTCTTTTTCGCCTGTCAGTTTGTCACTTGTACCCTTGGCTACTAACTTAGCTGTGTAATATCCTGCAGCACCTGTATTTTCCTGAATATTCTTAACATCAAAGTCTGCTGTTGTAAGACCAATAATAGAATTGCCTTCTAAATCAGTCACTTTGTCAGGATTAAATGCATTCTTAACATCAGTATCAGTAATCTGAGTCTTTTTAGCTTCAATAGCATTGAATGTAATATTAGTATGTGCTAAATCACGCTTTGTAATTTCCCATTCTCCAGCTACTAAGTCTCCATTGCTTCCAATGTTGTTGTAGTTTGTTTCATTTGAATCTACTTTTGCAACAACTTCATACTTTCCTACGTTGATTGCATTAGATACTGCCTGACCTTCATTATTAAGCCACACACTTGTGATTGCTTTTTCAGAATCTAAAACGGCACCACTTCTGACATCTGTAACCACTAAGTCTTTTTTTGCTGGAACTAAACCGCTTCCATCATACTCTTTTGTTTTGTTGTTAACTTCTACTTTTAAGTCTTCTTTCTGGCTTACCCAGGTACGTTTTGCGATAGTAAGACCGGTAGAACCCGCATTGTTTGTTGTAGTAACAACAAATTCACCTGTATAATAGTTAGTATCAACTGGTTTTACAGAAATTGTAACTGGTGTACCAGCATTAACAAGACCTTCTGGAGATGTTACAGTGATAGTAAAATCCTTTTTACCCTCAACCTCATCACTGAAAACGAGCTCTTGGTTGCTCTCACCAAATGTAACGCCTTCAACCCATTCTTCAGCGGTTTTATGCTCTTTTCCATCATATGTAACGCTCTTGGTCGTAATAGCGATATTTGTTCTGTTTGTATCATCAACTACTTTATTGATATCACGTTTAGATACAACTACTACATTAGATTCGAAAGAGAACTTCATAGGATCCACTTTATCTGGATATGCGTCTGACGCATCACGATATAATGCTAACTGAAGGCTACCACCTAAATCTTCTTTTTTAGGAATATAAAGCCAATCAGCATTAGCTGTTTTTAAATCAGATAACTTAGATAATGTACCTTCTTTAACAATATTTCCATTTAATTTCCATTCATATTTAATAGCACCATCATTGTCACCAATTCCGGAATATTTAGCATCTTTAATCACTGGATAGTATCCCCATCCATTCTCTTCAAGAGTAAAACTAACCTTTGCTTCTGTTGCCTCAGCAGCTTCAACCAGAGTTTCTTCAACTACAGGAGTTTCAACTTCGACCGGAGCTTCAGATGTAAACGCTGCGTCTGTTCCATCAGTAAACTCAGCAGCCCATACCGGCACATTAGAAGTAGCCAGCATTGCAACAGCAAGAGAAATGCTCAGCGTTTTCTTCGCCATGCCCTTCTTTGTGTTTTTAATTTTCGTCATGTTATAGTTCCCCTTTCCTTAATATAACTATTTCTTTTTTGGGTAAAGATTCCTAGACATAATCTGTCTGTTACGATTAATATAGTGCTTTCAAAGCTTTTTGTCAAGGGTAATCCTTAAATTTTTTACGAATTTTTTAAATTTCACAAACTGTAAAAGCATTTGATTTCCTTTGTTTTCCAACGGTTAAATCAATAAATTGTAACAATTCGAGGTTGTATTAATATGAGACACAATATCATGTATTTACCAAGAAATTTTATGTTTGTGACTCTGACTGTAATTACTTTTCAAGTAACCTTATAAGAAGAATTAAAACAAACTATTCTCCTCAAAGAAAGCAGGGACTTTTTCTGTCCCCACTTTCAAGAATACTTTTCTAACTATTTTTCTTCTCCCTGTATTTTTTCAAGTTCTCCCATATTCAACCCGGTCAGACAGGATATTTTCTCAAGAGAAAGTTCCCCGTCCTCCAGCATTGCCCGCGCTATTCGATAGCTTTGTTTTTCTTCCCCAAGTTCTATTCCTTGCTCTATCCCTTTCTCTATCCCTTTCTGAATTAACCGTTCTGATGGTAATTCTAATACACGACCTCCCATAATTTCACCTACCCCTTTCCTTATCGTTTCTGTTTTACGAAAAATATAATCTGCAATGCGGATAATCAGATCAATCAGATCCCGATAGATCTCCTCTCTCCCTTGGTTCAACAAACTTTCTTCCAGACACTTTTCAATCCCGCGATATTCCTCTAATAGTTTTTCCAGTTTTTCTGTGCTCTCCTCCAGTTTTTTTAACTGTTTTTCGTACCGGATTACATAAAACGGGAGCAGGAAGAGCAGATTCTTCTGAAAGATTTCATTTCGGGTATATTCTTCTGCCCAGATGACCGGTACCCGATACTCCACAATCCTTCCGTCAGGCATCAGGATTTCCATCTCCAGTTCCTCTGCCCCGCCCTTCCCACGGAGATATAATACGCAGGAATGGGGGAATATTATACGGAATCTCCCATTTTCCCTGCTTGCGTTTTCCAGTGCAATGGCAAAATCATATTCTATCATTCGTATTACCATCCGGGTATCTCCGATACTCTGGCATTCCAGATGGTATATCCTGTTTCCAATGAACAAATGGGAGTCTGTAATTATCTCTCCGCTTTTCGTCTCATGCTCGTTCTTTTTTTGGATGATCGGAATATCTTCTGGATAATCGGTCCCAAATACCTCATTGATCAACGGTATTACTAACTCCGGCATCTTTTCCAGCATCGTCCGAAATACATCATCAAAAATCGTATTGTTGCTTATGCTCACGAGGAGTCTCCTTTCTTTTTATTCTGTATATTTCGCTTTTGTATATAAAGGATTTCCTCTTGATGTACTTTTTGTTGTTTCTTATGTAAATAAGATCTGTTGCCTTTAAAGATTTCCTTCATCCTCTGTACTTAATTGCTTAACCTTTTCCAGACTCAGCCCTGTAGCTTCGGATATTTCTTCTGCAGACATTCTTCCATCTTCCAGCAACCGCTTTGCAATTTGGCGTGCACTCTCTTCTCTCCAAATCTAATTTTATGATGCTTTCTAAACTTACTCCTGTAACTTTACCTATTTTTTCTATAGGCATTCTTCCATCTTCCAATAACACGTCAACTATCTTACGTGCAGTCTGTTTTGATCCACGCTGAATCCATGCCCGAATTCCTTGCTGAGTAATTCGATCTGTTTTTCTTTTGTATTCTTTATCTCTGCCGTTCAGGCGAAGGGCTTTCTCTTTTGTAAGTGACCTTTGTTCTGTTCACTCACCTTCTTCTCTTTTTTATAATTTGATTTTATCAAAAAAATTATAAAACATCCAGAAAAATCACACGTCATCACCAGAAATTTTTATAAATTTTCATTCCCGCTCCCCAATAGAAAAACAGGCTTTTCCAGCGTCTTATTTCAGAAAAATAAGCTCCGGACAGGGCGGTACCCTAAAAAAGAATTTCCTATTATATTGCGGTCATTCCAAAAAAGAATTTTTTGAAAAAAAATCGGCTCCGCATTTTTACGGAACCGATTTTATTAAAATCATTTATTTTTTACGTACAGTTACTTTGTCCAGATGCCAGATATCGTCTACATATTCCTGAATGGTTCTGTCAGAGGTAAATTTACCGCTGCATGCTGTATTCAGGAGCGCTTTCTTCGCCCAGCCTTTTTCGTCTTTGTATGCAGCTTCTACGCGTCTCTGAGCCTCTGCATAGCTTCTGAAGTCTGCAAGGATGAAATACTGGTCTGCTCTGTCACAGTTCTTTGTATTGAGTAAGGAATCGTACAGATCGCGGAACAGCTCTGTATCGTTGGAAAAGGTTCCATTGATCAGCTGCATCAGTACCTGACGGATTTCTGTATCTGTATTGTAGATCACGTTTGGATCATAGCCGCCGTTGTTTTCGTAGTTGATTACTTCGTCTGAGCTTAAACCGAAGATAAATGCGTTTTCTGCACCTACTTCTTCTACGATCTCTACGTTAGCGCCGTCCATAGTTCCCAGTGTAGGAGCACCGTTAAGCATGAACTTCATGTTACCTGTACCGGATGCTTCTTTACTTGCTGTGGAGATCTGTTCGGAAACGTCTGCTGCCGCAAAAATCATCTCAGCGTTGGATACACGGTAGTTTTCGATAAATACAACTTTCAGCTTGCCGCCGATGGAAGCATCGTTGTTTACTACGTCTGCTACGGAGTTGATCAGTTTGATGATTTTCTTTGCACGGTGATAGCCTGCAGATGCTTTTGCACCGAAAATAAATGTTCTTGGGTAGAATTCCATTTCCGGATGCATCTTAATCTGATTGTACAGATAGATCACATGCAGAATATTCAGTAACTGACGTTTGTACTCATGAAGTCTCTTAACCTGAACGTCAAAGATAGAACGTGGATTTACCTCTACTCCATTGTGCTCAAGGATATATTTTGCCAGACGTACCTTATTCTGGTATTTAATGTTCATAAATTCCTGAAGAGCTTTTTCATCGTCTGCATATACAGCCAGTTTCTTTAACTGTGTCAGATCTGTGATCCAGTCAGCGCCGATATGGTCTGTAATCCAGTTGGCAAGAAGCTGGTTTCCGTGAAGAAGGAATCTTCTCTGTGTGATACCGTTTGTCTTGTTGTTGAATTTCTCCGGCATCATCTGGTAGAAGTCTTTCAGCTCCTGATTTTTCAGAATTTCTGTATGAAGTCTTGCAACACCGTTTACAGAGAAGCCTGCAACGATTGCAAGATGAGCCATTTTAACCTGACCATCGTAAATGATAGCCATTTTTCTGATCTTCTCGTAATCTCCGGGATATTTTGCCTGTACTTCAATGATGAAGCGGCGGTTGATTTCCTCGATGATCTGATATACACGGGGAAGAAGTCTGGAGAACAGCTCGATCGGCCATTTCTCAAGAGCCTCGGACATAATGGTATGGTTTGTGTAAGCAACACATTTCGTTGTTATATCCCATGCCTGATCCCAGCCAAGGCCTTCTTCGTCCATGAGGATTCTCATTAACTCAGCTACTGCTACTGTCGGATGAGTATCGTTCATCTGGAAAACAACTTTTTCGTAAAGCTTTGTGATGTCATCATGTTTCTTTTTATATTTTTCGATCGCTGCCTGTAAGCTTGCAGAAACGAAGAAATACTGCTGTTTCAGACGAAGCTCTTTACCTGCATAATGGTTATCGTTCGGATAAAGAACCTCAACGATATTGCGGGCAAGGTTCTCCTGCTCAACTGCTTTTTTGTAATCACCTTTGTCAAAAGAGTCGAGAGCAAAGTCTACGATCGGCTCTGCATCCCAGATACGAAGTGTATTTACAACATCGTTGTCATAGCCTACGATCGGCATATCATAAGGGATTGCTTTTACAGCCTGGTATCCTTCATGGATAAATTTATTTTCGCCTTTTTCATGATCATATTCTACTCTTACATATCCGCCGAAATGAACTTCCTTCGCATATTCCGGACGGCGTAATTCGAATGGATATCCATCCTTGAGCCAGTTATCCGGCACTTCAAGCTGGAAGCCGTCTTTGATCTCCTGTTTGAACATACCGTAACGATAACGGATTCCACAGCCGTATGCGCTGTAGTTTAAGGTTGCAAGAGAATCAAGGAAGCAGGCTGCAAGTCTTCCGAGACCGCCATTTCCGAGGGCCGGGTCCGGCTCCTGGTCTTCCAGACAGTTGATATCAAGACCTAACTCTGTAAGCGCTTCTTTTACCTCGTCATATGCGCAAAGATTGATCAGGTTATTTCCCAGCGCGCGTCCCATTAAGAACTCCATGGACATATAGTAAACAGTTTTTGGATCCTGTTCATCATACGCGTTCTGGGTTTCCAGCCAATTGTCAATGATAACGTCTTTTACCGTATAGCTTACTGCCTGGAAAATCTGCTCCTGTGTAGCCTCATCCAGTGTTTTGCGGTAAAGATATTTTACGTTATCTTTAACACTCTGTTTAAATGCTTCTTTCTTAAACTGACTGCTAATCATGTCATTCCTCCTGTTAGCAGGATTCTGCCCGGGGATGAGATTCCCGGACAGATCCCCCTCATTGTTTTGTTTCCGGCTGCTCTGCAGATCAGCCATTTGAGTTACTGTATTTTAGATACCCCTAAGGTTACCTGTTCTTTATTAATGCTCCACTCTTTTGTGTAACCGTCCATTTCGCCAAGGGCAATATCCTGAGCGAGAACTTCCGCTTTGATCTCCTCTGCATGGCTGTTCATAAGGTTCATGATCTTGTCGTTGTCTTTGACAAAGATTCTGATCTTGTCCATTACTTCGAAGCCGGCTTCCTTACGCATGGTCTGTACTTTACTGATGATCTCGCGGACAAAGCCTTCCTCAAGAAGCTCTTCTGTCAGGTTTGTATCCAGAACTACAGAAGTCTCTCCGTCGGACTCTGTCACATAGCCTTCTGTCTGAGCAGTTTCAATAAGCAGGTCTTCCTCTGTAAGCTCTACTTTATTTCCGTCAATATCAAGTACAAGTACGCCGTTTGCTCTTAACTCCGCCATTGCCTTGCTTCCGTCAATATCTGTTAACGCCTGACGGATTCCGCCGAGAAGTTTACCGTATTTCGGACCAACTGTACGAAGCTGCGGTTTAAAGCTGTAAGAAATGAAGGATTCCACATCATCTGCAAATTTCACTTCTTTTACGTTAAGCTCATCTGCAATAATGTCTGTGTAGAATTTATCCATTTTCTGCTCTGCTTTTACAAACATGGTTCCGATCGGCTGACGGTTCTTGATGTTTGCAGTGTTACGGCAGGCGCGTCCCAGAACTACGATTTCAAGAAGTTCCTTCATATCTGCTTCCAGCTTCTTGTCAATCCATGCTTCATTCACAGCAGGGAATTCGCAGAGATGGATACTTTCAATGGCATCTTTATCAATACTTCTTACAAGATTCTGGTAGATATCTTCTGTCATGAACGGAATCATCGGAGCTGCTGCCTTGGCAACTGTCACCAGAGCTGTGTAAAGAGTCATATAAGCATTGATCTTATCCTGCTCCATACCTCTTGCCCAGAAACGTTCACGGCTTCTTCTTACATACCAGTTACTCATATCATCTACAAACTCCTGAAGCGCACGTGCAGTTTCCGGAATTTTGTAGGATGCAAGATTTTCATCAACCGCTTTCACAAGAGAATTAAGTCTGCTTAACAGCCACTTGTCCATTACGGAAAGCTTGTCGTAATCCAAGGTATATTTTGTTGCATCGAACTGATCGATCTCTGCATACAGAACGAAGAAGGCATAAGTGTTCCAAAGAGTGCTCATGAACTTACGCTGTCCTTCTACAACGGCTTTGCCATGGAAACGGTTCGGCAGCCACGGAGCGCTGTTGATGTAGAAATACCAGCGGATCGCATCTGCGCCGTATTTTTCCAGAGCATCAAACGGATCTACTGCATTTCCTTTGGATTTACTCATCTTCTGTCCGTTCTCATCCTGTACATGACCGAGAACGATTACGTTTTTGTATGGGGCTTTATTAAACAGCAGGGTGGACTCTGCAAGGAGAGAATAGAACCATCCACGTGTCTGGTCTACTGCCTCGGAGATAAAGTCTGCCGGGAACTGCTGCTCGAATAAATCTTTATTTTCAAATGGATAATGATGCTGTGCAAACGGCATTGCGCCGGAGTCGAACCAGCAGTCGATTACCTCCGGTACACGGTGCATAGTGCCGCCGCACTCCGGACATTTCAGTGTGATTTCATCAATATATGGACGATGAAGCTCAACTGTCTTCGCTCTCTCATCTCCGCTCATCTCAAATAATTCCTGACGGCTTCCGATGGAATGCATATGACCGCATTCACATTCCCAGATATTCAGCGGTGTACCCCAGTAACGGTTACGGCTGATACCCCAGTCCTGAACATTCTCCAGCCAGTCGCCGAAACGTCCCTTACCGATGCTTTCCGGAATCCAGTTGATTGTATTGTTGTTGCGGATCAGGTCATCCTTCACTGCTGTCATTTTGATGAACCAGGACTCTCTTGCATAGTAGATAAGAGGTGTGTCACATCTCCAGCAGTGCGGATAATCATGCTCAAATTTCGGAGCGTCAAAAAGCTTGCCTTCTTTGTCCAGGTCTGTAAGGATTACCGGGTCAGCCTTCTTTACAAAAATTCCTGCATATGGAGTTTCTTTTGTAAGGTTACCCTGTCCGTCTACAAACTGTACAAACGGAAGCTCATATTTACGGCCTACACGGTTATCGTCCTCACCAAATGCAGGTGCGATATGAACAATACCGGTACCGTCGCTCATAGTTACATAATCGTCGCATACTACGAAGTGGCCTTTTTTGCGCTGTTTTGCAGCTGCCTCTCCGGTACATGCCCAAAGCGGCTCATATTCTTTATACTCAAGGTCTGTTCCCTTATATGTTTCCAGAACCTCGTAAGCCTTCTGTCCTTCCTCTGCCAGTTTGCCAAGAACCTTGTCAAGCAGGGCTTCTGCCATATAATAGGTGTATCCGTCGACAGCTTTTACCTTACAGTATGTCTCCTCCGGGTTTACACAAAGTGCAACGTTAGACGGAAGAGTCCAGGGTGTGGTTGTCCATGCAAGGAAGTATGCATCCTCTCCTACAACCTTAAATCTTACTACTGCAGAACGCTCTTTTACGGATTTATAGCCCTGAGCCACCTCCTGTGCGGAAAGGGGAGTTCCACAGCGCGGGCAGTACGGAACGATCTTGAAGCCTTTGTAAAGAAGCTTTTTATTCCAGATTTCTTTCAGCGCCCACCACTCGGATTCAATGTAGTTATCCTCGTAAGTTACATACGGATGTTCCATATCCGCCCAGAATCCAACGGTTGAGGAAAAGTCTTCCCACATACCTTTGTATTTCCATACGCTTTCTTTACATTCCTGGATGAATGGTTCCATTCCGTATTCCTCGATCTGTTCTTTTCCGTCCAGACCAAGCTTCTTCTCTACTTCCAGTTCTACCGGAAGTCCGTGTGTATCCCATCCTGCTTTACGCGGTACCATATATCCTTTCATTGTGCGGTAACGCGGAATCATATCTTTGATTACTCGAGTGAGTACGTGACCGATATGCGGCTTGCCGTTAGCAGTCGGAGGGCCGTCATAAAAAGTATATGTCTCTCCCTCTTTTCTGTTTTCCATACTCTTTTCAAAGATCTGATTTTCTTTCCAGAATGCTTCAACTTTTTTTTCACGGTCTACAAAATTTAAGTTGGTGTCTACTTTCTGGTACACAGTTGTTTACCTCCTGTTTTTATTTTTTATTTTCAGATACAAAAAAATCGCCCTCTTGTAAAAGGACGAAATCTATGCATTCGCTATACCACCTGTTACACTGTACGGGCATTCTTGTACCGATACGTGTTCCTGTAACGGAGGAATCACCGTCATTTCTTACTTGCGGCCGATCTGCTTTTCTCTGTCAAATGTCTGTGCCCTGTCTTCGGAAATGAAACTCCGGAGGGATTTTCGGCTGTATCTACTTGCACCGGACTCACACCATCTCCGGCTCGCTGAAGACTTTTAACACAGCTTACTGTCTCCATCATTGTCTTTGCTGGTTATTTTGTATGCTAGTCTATTATAATGGTTGATTTTTCCTTCGTCAAGGCTTTTTTGGTTAATAACGGGGAAAACCTTTTCTAAACAGTAGTCTATTTTTCCAAAAGATGCTATAATGTTTTTGCTTACACATTCCATGAATGTTTTTTCCCTTCCTCCTGATGTTTTAATAGGGGCGGGGACAACGTTCTTTGTGCGAAAATAAGGGTATATTTTTTTACAAGAAGGGTATTTTTATAACATGAAGAAATTTAAATCGCATATTTTTAAACGCATAACGGCCGGTTTTCTGGGCCTGTGCCTGGTTACCGGGCAGCCAGGTGTTATCCGGGCAAGCGAAGAACCGGTTGTGACAGCCACTCCGGCCCCCGAACATACGGAAAGCTACTCTCAGGCGCCGGATACGGACTCCATCAAGGACTGGCCCCAGGGACCAAAAATCGAAGCTACCTCCGCAGTTCTCATGGATGTGGTTACAGAATCTGTTCTCTATTCCAAAAACGCAGACCAGCAGCTCTATCCTGCAAGTATTACCAAAATCATGACGGCGCTTCTTGCCTGTGAGAATCTGGATATGAATGACAAGCTCGTGGTATCAGAGGCTGCAGCCTACGGAATCGAAAGCGGAAGCTCGTCCATTTACGGCGATGCCGGCGAGGAATTCACAGTGGAGCAGGCAATGATGGGACTTATGCTGGAATCCGCAAATGAGATGGCTCTTGCCCTGGCGGAGAAAACAAGCGGTTCCGTGAAAAAGTTCGTAGAACTTATGAACTGGCGCGCCCGACACTTGAGCTGCAAAAATACACATTTCAATAACCCCCACGGACTTCACGATGAACTCCACTATACAACAGCCAATGATATGGCAAAAATAGCAAAGGCCGCCTGGTTTAATCCCGAATTCCGTAAGTTCTGTACCCAGGGAATTTACGAAATCCCTCCTACCAATAAGTTCGAGGAAACCCGTTATCTTCTCAATCATCACAAAATGATGCCAACCAGAGATTACGCATACGAAGGTGTCCTTGGGGGAAAAACAGGCTGGACTTCTGCTGCCGGAAGCACTCTTGTCACTTATGCCAAAAGAGGCTCCACTGTACTGATGGCAGTTGTGATGGGCGGTATCAACGGAAACTGGGCAGATACTGCCGCTCTCCTGGACTACGGTTTCAACAATTTCGAAAAAGTAAAAGTGAAACTGGACAGAACCCCGACTCCGGTAAAACTTCTTCCGAATGTGAAGTATATTCTCCGAGACGGCGGAAACACCTATCCATTCTACTATATCCGAAATGTTTACGTCACCGTTCCTACCGGGTACAATGTGAAAAAACTGAAACGGAAACAGGCAACTCTTTTCAACGCGGCCGGACCTTACCGGATCAAGAGCAAATATTATCTGGACGGTCATATGGTGGGCTGGGGAATGCAATATGAAAAGGAGATCCTTCCGGACCTCCTTCTTCAGTAATGTTATTGCTTTTCCGCCTTTTTCTTTAACTGCCTTTTACGGCGGAGGACTTCTTTTCTTTCATGAAGCTCCTCCGCTTCTTTCATATCTGCGATCCTAAGGGTTTTGATCACAAAATATTTTTCCTCTTCTGTCTTGCGAATACGGATTTTTCCCCTGACATATCCATGCTGTTCACATACAGACATACTGTAATATACCTTCGGATTATTCATAAACCAGCGTATTTTCCGCTTCGCCGGGAGATGACAGACAGGGCATCGGGTACTTGTCACTTCCCTGTCCTTCATAATCCTTTCCCTCTGGGAAAACTCACGTGAAACATATTTATCATACAAGGGATACGAAATATGGATTTCCTCTTTTTTTGTTTTCGGATTCTGATACACATCAAGAGAGGAATTGGAAAAAATACTGATATCATCGATTTCCTTCAGTACCTCTGCCGTATATCTTGCATCTGCCAGGGCGCGGTGGAAATCTTTTTCCTTCTCTATGTTCAGTTTATCTATCGCATACTCCAGGGAACGGCGGCTTTTTCCGTCCTCATAACAGATGCTGTAAAGCTTCTGCACATCATAGTAGGTAACGGGGCCCGGAAGCCTGTCCAGTATCCCGTAATATTTCATATTGCGCTGAAGCTCCATAACATCCTGATTTCCCCAGGTACAAAATCCCCAGTCCTCACCGCACCATCTCAGGAAATCCTCCACAGCTTCTGAAAAAGAAACTCCCTTTACAAGATCGCTGTAATTTACGTGGATCACCTCGCGGATACTGTCATGGATCCACTTATACACCTGAGGTTTGATCAGCCGGTGAAACGTATCCACAATTTCCTTCCTGGCATTCATTTTCACTGCGCCAATTTCAATGATCTCGAAAGGAAGCCTGTCATTCTGAAATTTTTTGCCGTTGGGACTCTGATTCCATTCTAAATCAAAGACGATATAATTCATTGTTTTTTCCTCTGTTTTTATTCTACTCCCTAGTATAACAGACTCCCTCTCCTTTTATCAATATATTTTCTTAGGCGTTTGCGAAACGCCAAACACCGCATAAATACGGTGTTTTTTGTCGTTAAAATAAAATATCTCCTCAAGGTTTATGGTAAAATAGAATTGACCAGAAACTAATTAACCAATCCACCTAAAGGAGATATACTTACATGATAACATATAAACAGCTCACTTTGGCAGAAATTTTTGAAGATTGTCAGATTAAATTTGACAACGACAAATATCAGTTTCTTTCTCTTCTTGACGAAGCCATTAACCTTGATGAAATTGTTCCTGTTTCTTTTGTTTCTCATTTTTACGCCCAAACCGGAAGGCCTCGCAAGCACCAGCTTTATCCAATGCTCAAAGCACTTCTGCTCCAGCGTATTTTCTCGATCCCGACTGACACGCTCCTGATCGTGTTCTTGAAATACTCTCAGGAACTGCGTGACTTCTGCGGTTTTGATGTTGTACCGGATGGTTCAAAATTTACTCGTTTTAAACAGGATTTCTTATCGGACTTACAATCCATGTTCGATCGTCTTGTAGACCTGACCGAACCGATATGCCAAAAACTGAATCCAGTTCTTGCTGACATGACTATCTTTGATACCTCCGGCATTGAAGCATGGGTTACGGAAAATAATCCGAAGTATGCCAACCGTATTATTAAACAGTTGAAGGCTTTTAAGAAATCCCATAACCTTGATGATTCCTACGATCCTTACAAAGCAACCTATGGTTCCATGCCAACTCACGCTGCATCCAATCAAGCGATACAGCAGATGTACATCAACGGTCACTTCTGTTATGCCTATAAATTCGGTATCGTCACAAATGGACCTGGCATTGTCCGCGACATATCTTTCTACAACAAGGATTTCCTAAATGCACATCCTGATATTGTTGTAGAAAAGAAATCGGATTCTCCGGATGAGGATAAATCGCTTGCCGACTCAAAAGCACTGCTTCCTGTTTTAATTGATTTTTTCAAAAAGCATCCTTTGATAGAGCCGAAGACGTTTCTTGGGGATGCCGCTTTTGATACGATTGAGATCTATAAATCTCTTTTCGGAGATATCGGATTTCATAAGGCTTTTATTCCTCTCCGTGTAAAACTATCCATGGAAGGAACGGACTACACAGTGAATGAAAATGGAATTCCCTGCTGTCCACATGATCCAACGCTTCCCATGAAACGGGAAGGAAGCAAATCGCATTTAAAAAGCCAAATACCTACCATGAAGTTTGTATGTCCCAAAATGAAATGGGAATACAATCCAGCCGACAAATCAAAACGTCGGGTATGTCACTGCGATAATCCATGCACCACTTCTTCCTGCGGACGAATGATTTACATTTATCCTGAGAAAAATCTCCGCGCCTATCCTGGTGTAGAACGAGGTTCACAGGAATGGGAAGACACCTACAAAATCCGTGTAAATGTTGAAAAATCGATCAACCATTTCAAGGATAGTTTCTGCATTGCGAATCGTAAAACACAGAATGAAAAAACGCTTCATGCCGATTTACTTCTTGCAGGAATTACACAACTTGTTACCGTACTTGTTGCCGATAAAATCCACCAGCATCAATACATACGAAGTTTAAAACCTTTGATTGCCTGACCTTTGGTATATATAATATTTTTTCTTCGCAGTCCATCTGGGAAGTTATTTTGTCATGTCTAATTTTGATGTCACCTGCTTCTCATCTTAGGAATCCTGCATTGCAGGATTCCTACCGCATTTTTAATCAGGATTGCGAACTTGTTTCGCAATTACCTAATATATTTTCTCACTACCCACCTGACAGAATCTGTGTTATTATGTTGAAAACCAAAAAGAAAACGAGGCGTTTAGTATGAAAAAAAACTTTGTAAAAGAATACTTATCTATTCCCAACCTTCTGGGTTACTTTCGAATTCTTCTGCTTCCCTTTTACCTTTATGTGTATTTGAATGCAGAATCTGTTCATGATTACTATGTGGCTGCCTTTATTATGTTCCTGTCCTTCTTCTCTGATTTTATAGACGGGAAAATAGCCCGCCGTTTTAACATGATCACAGAATTCGGCAAAATTCTGGATCCCGTAGCAGACAAAATCACTCAATTGGTACTTGCGTTAGGTTTTGCCTTCCGTTTTCCTATTGTTCGTGTACTTTTAGTCATTTTTGTTATAAAAGAGATGATAATGGGAATCATAGGACTTTATATGATGAAGCACAACTACCGTATGAACGGAGCTCACATGCACGGAAAAATCTGTACAGCTCTCCTTGATCTTGTGATGTTCATCTTCCTTCTGGTCCCGGATTTATCAGAAGCCATTGTCACAGGGCTCACCATCGTATGCATCATTTCCATACTGGTTTCTTTTGCCCTGTATCTTCATATGTATTATCATGCATGGAAAAATATTTCCAGGTAAACTCTTTTTATAAATAGAAATCCCCCGGAAACCGGCCGTGTCTTCGGTCAGTTTTCGGGGGGTTTTTCATTCATTTTTTATGTTCTTATCATCCCTGTCTGAAGAAATCAAGAATGGAATCCTCCTCTTCCGATGCTTCTTCAGGATTTTCTTCTTCCTCGTCGCTGTTTCTGTCACCTTTGTTCAGAGTTGCTCTGTCTTCTTCCTCAGAAGTGTCCTCTTCCTTACTGTCTTTCTCCTCTGTGGAAGCTGTATTTTCACCAAGTACAACGGTTACTGTTTTTTCTTTGTATCCGTCTCCGCTCTGAACTGCAATGGTCAGTTCAACTTCCTCATCCGGAGCATAGTAGGCCAGGTACTCGATTAACTGCTCGATGCTGGAAACTTTTTTCCCATTAAACTCTGTAATAATATCTCCGTGCTTGATTCCCGCTTTGTCAGCCGCACCTTTCCTTGTTACTTCCTCTACAAAGGCACCTGCCGGAATTCCGTAATACTGGGCTTCTTCACTTACGGATTTACCTGTGATCTGAAGTACGCCATGCTCGTCGTCATCCAGCTTATCTCTGGATTCCTCATTCATAAGGTTCTCGATAATATCAGATACGTCGGAGATTGCAATTGCATAGCCCATACCCTCGATTTCTGTGGAAGCAAGCTTCGCAGAGTTAATGCCTACAACCTCTCCGTCCATATTCAAAAGAGCTCCGCCACTGTTTCCAGGATTGATCGCCGCATCTGTCTGGATAAGATTTACACCGTCGCCGTCTTCGCTGTCGCTGACGGTCTGTGAGGATTCGTCCATTCTGCGGTTTTTCGCACTGACGATACCTGTTGTTACAGACTGTCCGTATCCAAGGGCATTACCGATTGCCACAACCTGATTTCCAACCTTAAGGTCATCGGAGCTTCCGATCGTTGCAATTTTAATTTCATCCATAGTCTCGTCTTCAATGTCATCCAGCTTTACAGATACAACTGCAAGGTCTTTTTCATCATCAAAGCCTTTTACCTTTGCCTCATAGACTTCATTGTCTACAAAGGATACAGACAGGGTATCTGCTCCCTGCACTACATGATAGTTCGTAGCGATCAGAAGCTCACTGCTGTTCTTTCCAATGATGATACCGGAGCCGCTTCCCTCCACTTCCTGAATCTCAGGAGCATAGGAATAGCCGCCGTAACCGCCGAACATTCCGAAGTAGTTCTGCACTTCCTGAATGGATTTTGTTGTAATGGATACAACAGACGGCATTGCCTCCTCTGCAATATCGGAAACATCAAGACTGCCCTTTGCAGTAGTTTCTGTTTTTTCAGATGTATCAGAGTCTTCGCTCTTCTTAGAGGAATTCGTCATAGTAAGCTTCACTTCGTCATTGGCTGCTTCTACTTCAATCCCCTGATCCCAGTTCAGCACATTGTTGATACTTCCGAATACACCGGCAGTCAGCACTGCACAGAGACTGATCGTAAGACCTTTTTTCGCAATCTTTTTAATCTTCTTATTTCTTTCTTCTTTATTCATCATGGTAAAAGTCCTCCTTTGGAACTTACAATTATTATTTATTTGAAAGGAAATGCGTTGTTGCAGCTTCTCTTCTCTGTTCAACGCCTTCTTTTTCTTTTATGCCCTTAGTATATAGAGTAATTGTGTTTACTTTGTGGGAAAAATGTGTTCTTTTTGTTAAATGGATTCCAAATATGCAAGGAGCTCATTCTTCTTAAATGGTTTTAACTTTTACACATTTCTTATCACATATCAGCTCCACCGGACTTCCCGTTGGATTATTCACATATTCCTGAATCATATCTACAAGAGTGGTTTTTCCTGTAGCACTGTCCCCGCGAATGATCGTCAGATTTCGCCGAAGTTCAAAATCATATTTTAAACGTTTTGTAGATACAATAACTCTATGTTTCCTTCTCATCGTGCCACTCCTCCATTAGACAAATTCTCCAGCAATCGGTATCAATTCTTTCATAGAGTGTACAATTTCGTTGGTATTCAAAATACGAATCGTAAAAGGATCCTTACCAAAATCCATCAAATGCCGCAGATTTACTGTCCTGTCTTCCGATTCTGCAATTTTAAGCAACCATTTCGCACAGTTATCTCCACAGGTCGATGCATTAAAAATTTTATCTTTATTAAACTTAAAAAGGATTAACATTTTCACTCCGCCTGATAATCCGGTTGGCGGAATCTTTCCCAAAATCGGACTGTCTTATTTGATTTATGTTGCGATGGAAATATAAGCAATACGTCTTTTGCATCCAGCTCTTTCTCTTTCCGTTAACCATTCTTCAAATTCATCTCGTTTAACTCGGACACGATTTCCAACTTTGATTACATACATAAAACTCTAGTGCAAAAAGCAGGAGATCATTAGATTTCCTGCTTAATCTCGATATAGACATTAAATTATGATTTCTAACTTTAAATTGCAAACCCTGCATACTGTGTCATATATAATTCATAATATCTTCCCTTTCGTTCGAATAACTCTGTATGGCTACCACTCTCTACAATTTCTCCATGATCCATGACAACAATCAAATCTGAATCCCGGATCGTCGATAAACGATGTGCGATTACGATACTGGTTCGATTTTCCATTACACGCTGCATAGCATCCTGTATTGCTTTCTCCGTCCTTGTATCTACATTTGCAGTTGCCTCATCCAGAATTAAAATCTTCGGATCAGCTACAAAGGCACGAGCAATTGCAAGAAGCTGACGCTGTCCCTGACTGATGTTTTCTCCTGCACCTGTTAAAACTGTATCAAATCCCTGAGGCAGCTTCTCAATAATATCCTCACAGCGACTCATTTCTACCGCTGTTTCCAATTGTACATCTGTGGCATTTTCATTGCCATACGTTAAGTTATGGCGAATAGTATCAGAAAACAGCACCGTATCCTGCAAAACAATTGCAATTTCTTTTCTGAGATCATCCCTTGAGACCTCTTTGATATTCTGATTGTTAATGCGGATTTCTCCACTGTCAATATCATAAAAACGCATCAGCAGATTCACAATTGTTGTCTTACCGCTTCCTGTTGCGCCAACCAGAGCTACTTTTTTTCCGGACGGAACTGTTAAAGTAAAATTACGGATAACCGGATAACCGGGCGTATATGAGAATTGTACATTTTGAAAACTGACAGCAGCATTTTCTTTTTTAGTAAGTTCCAAACCACTTTTATCCTCATCCTCTTCATCCAGTACTTCAAACACCCGCTCCGCTCCGGCAAGCGCAGTCTGTAATTGACCGTATATCTGAGCAATTTCATTGATAGGGCGGCTAAACTGTCTCGCATAGACAATAAAAGCCGAAATCACACCTACGGAAATCATTCCATGGATGGAAAAATATCCTCCAAACGCTGCAATCACCACAAATCCAACATTACCAATACAATTCATAACCGGACCCATTACTCCACTGAAAATATCCGTCTTAATTCCCGCTTTCGTAAGCGAATCCGCTGTTCTGCAAAAATCTTCTGTTGTGATATCCTGATGATTATATGCCACCACCGTATGATATCCGGAAATCATTTCTTCCACCGTACCATTTAACTGTCCTAGAAGCATCTGCCTGTTCCGTGAAAATTTGCGAACCTTTCCGGAAAGAAACTTTGTTGCCAGAACAGTCAAAAAAACTGTTACACAACTTAAAAGAGCCAATTGCCAGCAATACCACAGCATCATTGCCGCCGTACCAACAATCGTCAGAACTCCGGAAAAAAGAGATGGAAAAGACTGGGAAGCCGTTGTGGAAATATTCTCAATATCATTTGTCATCCGGCTCATCACATCCCCATGGGAATGGTTATCCAGATACCCAACCGGCAAATCAATCATTTTCCCAAACAATTCTTCCCGCATTCGCCGTACAATACGCTGGCTTAATTTTGCACTGAGTAAATTCTGGAGCAACTGTCCCCCACTATACAGCAAATATACAAAAAGCATACACCCTACTGTGCGCCAAAGATTTCCGGCTTTCATTCCTGCAATAATATCAATCGCATTACTCTGCAAGCTGGGAGCATAAACGCCACAGATTGTTCCGAAAATGACTGCGCAGAGCATACACACTACAATTACTTTCTCATGTGCAAAGTATGTGATCATCCGTTTCAGAGCCGCTCCTGTGTGTTTTGCATGCTGCACTTCTCCAAATCGTTCATGACGGTTTGAACCGGGAATATTTTGCTGCGGCAGTTTTTGTTCATTACGCACACTCATGGTTTTCATCCTCCTCTCCCATCTGAGAATAGTAAATATCCTGATAAGCCTTGCAGGATTTCAACAATTTCTCATGAGAATCACAGCCTGCAATCCGTCCATTTTCCAGAACAATAGTCCGATCTGCCCTGCGCACAGAGGCAATCCTCTGGGCAACAATAATTTTAGTACTTTCAGGACTTATTTCCTGCAATGCATTATAAAAATCAGCCTCTGTTTTCAAATCAAGAGCGCTGGTAGAATCGTCAAAAATCAATATTTCCGCCTGCTTCACAATTGCTCTCGCAATGGAAACCCTCTGTTTTTGTCCTCCTGACAGGCTCATACCCCTTTCTGCAACAACCGTATGATACCCTTTTGGTGACGCATTGATAAAGTCATCTGCCTGTGCTACCGTTGCTGCTTCTCTGATTGATTCCAATTTTGCATCCGGTTTTCCCCAAGCAATATTTTCACAGATTGTTGTATTAAAAAGTTCACTTTTTTGCAATACTACCGATATTTTTTCCCGCAATACTTTCTGTTTGTATTCCCGCACATCTATTCCATCCACATAAACAGAACCTGCTGTTGCATCATAAAAACGGGGAATCAGATTTACAAGTGATGTCTTCCCACATCCTGTTGTCCCCATCACTGCAAGAGTTTCTCCCGGATGCACTGTAATACTGATATGTTCAAGCACGCTCTGGTCAGTACCCGGATATGCGAAAGACACATCTCGAAATTCTATTTCTCCATGCTTATCAGTTTTACCATCCCACTTTCCGTCCATAAGCTGCGGTTCGCTGTACAGGATTTCTTTAAGCCTTTTCCACGAAGCAAGCCCTCTAGAAATATTCTGAAACAGCATAGTAAGCATAAGAATTCCGTTTAAAAGCTGTGTTGTATAAGTAATCGCCGCCATGATAACCCCCGGCGTCACCTTACCACTTCCCACTTCAAAAGAACCAGTCAGCAAAATTACAACAACGACCAAATACATCAGTGCGTTAACCACCGGATTCATAAAAGCAAATATCACAAGTACCTGAAGCTGAGTCCGGATCAGTTCATCGTTTGCCTTTCCAAACCGCACTTTCTCATAAATTTCCCTTACACATGCTTTAATGACACGGATACCTGACACATCCTCCTGCATAATCTCGTTAATAGCATCAAGCTGTGCCTGTAGTCTGACAAAAAGAGGACCTGCTTTCACCATACAGAAAATCAGACAACCGACAATCAGCGGAAATGCGCACATTACTATAAATCCAAAATCCCGATTCAGTCGGAACATACAATACATACTGCCAAACATCAACATTGCAGTACGAATCATTCCCCGCACAAATAAAGAAACAAAGGTCTGTACCTGAGTAATATCATTTGTCACTCTTGTAATTAAAGAACCTGTTCCAAATTTGTCCAACTGAGGAAAAGAAAAAGTCATAATCCTCTGAAAGCAGTCTTTACGAATCTCATTGCCAATATTCTGGCTGGAAATATGAACGAACGCATTATTAAGAGAACCACACAGACCTCCAAATAACACAAGTCCAATCATCCATATTCCCAATTTCCAGATAAGAGACAGACTTCCTGTTCCCCCGTTATTTAATCCCAATACGCCCTCATCTACGATTCTGCTCATAATTTCAGGTTGAACCAGATCCATCGACACCTCACCAACCATAAAAAGAGCTGCCAAAGCTGCATACAGCAGATATCGTTTCACATAGTTCCACATCGCTTATTCTCCTTTATTATGGGAAGCTTTCTCATGATGTCCATGGTTTTTATGATGATGTTCATGGTTCCTTGCAAGGTCCTCGCTTCCCTGATAGCGTACATTCCAATCTTCGTTTACCTTTTCCAATAACATCAGCAACTCATTTTTTTCATCCTGGGACAAACACGAAAACATTTCTTCATGCCTCCTTCTCCTCTGCGTACTTGCCTCTTCTGCCGCAATCTTTCCTGATTCTGTAAGAGCAATATCCACTGTCCTCCGATCTGTTTTATTCGGCGTACGACTGATATACCCCATGCTTTCCAGTTTTGCAATCACTTCACTAACAGAACCCGGACGTATTCCCAGACGTTCCGTAAGCTGCTGCTGTGTAACACAGCCTCCAATATCCTCCAAAACGATCAAAATCCGCTTTTGACTGCCCTTTCCCTCATACAAAAAACGCATTGTATGACTCAGATCCCTTAAATTAAGTACCAGCTTCTCATTATTAGATGCTGAATTATAATGCTCCCTGTGCCATGCATCATGATTTTCATATTCTTTGTTTTTTCTCATATGTTAATCCTCCTTTCATAATTACTAAGGTACCTTAATATTATATTCTTCTCCCTATAAAACGTCAAGGTACCTTATCATTTTTTTATTTTTGTTCCACTGATATCTCCTCAAAACAGGCGTGGATATTTCTTTTTTATAGAAACATTCACGCCTGTTTTCATTTACTTATATTGTTTAGTTCAGATATTCTCCAACCGGAGATGTATTATACTGTTTCTTGATTTCAATGGTAATTGATCCATCTTCATTCTTTTCTTCTGATATCAGTCTGTACTTTGTACCGCTCTTTTCAAGCTGAGCTTTATATTTTTCGTATTCCTGCACAATTGCTTTCTTTGCATATTCTGACCTTTCTCCGTCACGCCTGGAAAAACACAATGTCTGAGTGATACAAGCTGCTTTAATTCTTTTCATTATAAATACCTCTCTTTCATTTTACAGATACATTACATAAATTAAAAACAGGGACCCTTCACTCAGTAAATTTGAATGAAATGATCCCTGATTTTCATGTAAATTGTACTTGGTTTTACAATACATATTATACTTTATTTTTTTCAAAAATGTAAGTATTTTTACTCTGCACATTCCATAATTATTTTCTCACACTTAGCATATCCAAGCTGAGAACTGTTCAGACACAACGTATAATTACTTGCCTTTCCCCACTTTTGATCTGTATAAAAATTATAATTTGTCATACGTCTTTTATCAGTATCTGCCATCATTCTCTTTGCTTCCTGTTCACTTACCTTATACAATTTAGTGATCCTTTTTGTTTTTTCCGGCACATCGCCATGTATAAAAACATTAAGCACATCATTTCTGTCTTTCAGAATAAAATCTGCATTTCTTCCGATAATCACACAAGGCTTTTTATCTGCTATTTCTAAAACAACTTTTCTCTGTGCCTGATACACAATATCTTCTATGGATTTTCCTGTAATATCACGTCCCGCCAGAGCATATCCAAACATTCCCTTCTTAGGTGACAGTTCTGCACTTTCCTGAATATACTCCGGTGACAACCCGGATTCCTCTGCAATCTGATTGATAATATTTTTGTCATAATAGGAAATCCCAAGTTTCTTTGCCACTTCTTCTCCAATAAAACGTCCGCCACTTCCAAACTCTCTGCTGATTGTAATAATTCTTTTCGACATCACTGCTTCCTCCTACTTTAAAATGTTCACTTTATTTTTTCTGATTCTCTTTAAGAACAAATATCCAATTATACATGCCAGCATCTCCGTAATTGGAAATGCCCACCAGATCAGCGAAACACTCATCTGACCATTTCTGACAAAAACAGAAAAAATTCCTGCTAGTGGCAATATAAAAACAAGCTGTCTCAGCAGGGAAATAATCAATGATTCCATGCCTCCATCCAAAGCCTGATAAACCCCCTGATAAGCTACATTTATTCCCGCAAATATAAAGCTGAGTGAAATCACTCTCATCGCACCGATAAAATATTCCCGTGACTGTCCGGCATTAAACAAGGTTGCAAACGCTCCGGGAAACATTTCCGTAATTGCTGTGCCTACAATCATAAGTATAAGTGTATAGAAAAGACCATACTTTATTCCATCCTGGATTCTCTTTCTGCTACGCATTCCATAAGCAAATGCAATGATCGGTGTGATCGCATCTCTCAAACCAAAAGCAAGAAACAGAACGAATTGTTGTACTTTATAAAACAGACCATATGCCGTCTGAGCAGATGGACTAAATTTCAGGATCAGATTCATTACATACACCATAATGGACATTAAAGCTTGTGCAATGATCGCCGGAAGTCCAATCGCATAAATTTCTTTTATAATTCCTGCATTTGGCTTCATATACTTTATTCCATGTTCAAATTCCTTATTTAGTTTCATATGAAAAATCAACAATATTACTGCTGACGCGATCTGACCGATCACTGTGGCATAAGCCGCACCTTTTACACCCATTTCCGGAACCGGACCGATTCCATAAATCATTATTGGATCAAGAATAATATTTATAACTGCTCCCACTACCTGTCCAATGGTGGAATAAAGTGATTGTCCTGTTGCCTGTAATAACTTTTCAAGCAAAGAAAAAAATATGATTCCAAAAGAAAACACACAGCATATTTTCAGATAACTGATCCCCATTGTAAGCACTTCTGTATCCAGTGTCTGTGACGAAATATAAACTTTTACCCCAAAGACTCCAAACAGAAGACAAACGGCATAAATGATCACACCCAGAAAAAAACTGTTTCCCGCAACTTTTGCAGCCTTTTCACGGTTTCCCTGCCCCAGTGTCCTGGCAAGAAGTGCATTGGTTCCAACACCTGTACCAATTCCCACTGCCACCATAAGCATCTGGACAGGAAATACCAGAGTAAGCGCATTTAATGCTGCTTCACTTCCCACTCTCATATTCCCGACAAAGGCACTATCTACAATATTGTAAACTGCCTGCAGCGCCATAGATAAGATCATCGGAATTCCCATCTGAATCATCAGCTTATTTACCGGCATATCCTTCATCTTGTTACTCTTTTCCATCTTGTTATGATCCTCCTTTTTCTGCATCTGCCGAACCTGTCACTGGCAGGCTCTTACGAATGCTTTGCAACAAAAAAGTGTAGACTTACCATATAAGCTGGACTTACGCTGA
>DXXQ01000152.1 GCA_019416265.1 Clostridiales bacterium
ATGGATAATTATAAAAATTCAACGAATCGTATCTGGACAACAAAAAAATATAAAAAACATATTGAAAATTTTATATAAAAGTTTATAATGCAAATTACAAAACAAGTGAGCAATCGGTAAAGGAGCAGAGAATATGGGTAAAATTGGAGTTGTAGGAAGTATCAATATGGATATGACGGTAAAAACAGAAAGGATCCCGCTAAAAGGCGAGACTTTGAAGGGAGAAGATCTGAAGTACATTCCCGGAGGCAAAGGAGCGAATCAGGCGGTAGCAGCAGCAAGACTGGGAGCTGATGTGGAAATGTTCGGCTGTGTCGGGGATGACAGCGCAGGAGAAAGCCTGGTAAAAAATCTGCAGGAGCAGGGTGTTAAGACCGGACACATCAGAACCGTTCCGGGAATCCCCACAGGACTTGCCATGATCACTGTAGGAGACAGGGACAATACGATCATTGTAGTAGCAGGAACCAACAACTGTGTGGACATCGATTATATCAATGAGATCAGGGATGCAATCCTGGAATGTGAGATCGTGCTTCTTCAGCATGAGATTCCTCAGGAAACGATCGAGTATGTGATCAATCTTTGTGCTGACAATGGAGTGAAGGTTGTCCTGAATCCCGGTCCTGCGCGTCCGGTACGAAGAGAGATTCTGGAAAAAGTAACCTACCTGACGCCCAATGAGCATGAAACAGTGATTCTTTTTGGAAAAGAAAAATCTTTTGAGGAGCTGATGAAAGCGTATCCTGAGAAACTGGTGATCACACAGGGATCAAGGGGTGTGAGCACCTGCCTAAAGAGCGGCGAGATTGTTCTGATTCCGGCAAGAAAGGTAAATGTAGTAGATACCACAGGCGCAGGCGATACCCTGAACGGCGCATTTACTGTAGCGGTCACAGAAGGAAAAAGTATAACAGATGCGCTTGCCTTTGCAAATGCGGCGGCAGGACTTTCCACAGAGAAATTTGGTGCGCAGGGCGGAATGCCGACTTACGAAGAAGTAAAGAAAGCTATGGAGGGTTGAGAAGATGAAGAAAAACGGAATTTTAAATGCAGATATTTCCAGAGTGCTGTCCTATATGGGACATACAGATACCCTGGCGATCGGTGACTGCGGGCTTCCGATCCCGGAAGATACCGAGCGTATCGATTTGGCATTAAAGCCCGGCGTTCCTTCATTTATGGAAGTTTTGACGGAAGTTGCGAAAGAAATGAAAATTGAGAAAGTGATTCTGGCAGAGGAAATCCGTGAAAAAAATCCGGAAGTCCTGGCCCAGATCTTAACTCTCACAGAGGAGATGGAAACTTCCTGTGAGGTTACATACGTCAGTCATACAGAACTTAAGTCGAAGACAAAGGAGTGCAGAGCTGTGATCCGGACAGGTGAAATTACGCCGTATGCAAACATTATCCTGCAGTCCGCGTGTCTGTTTTAACAGATGAGTAGGGAGGAAATATTATGCAGATCGAGATGAAAGGAATTGATAAAGCCTTTGGTGCGAACCAGGTTCTGAAGGATGCAGGCTTCGTACTGGCAGACGGCGAAGTTCATGCGCTGATGGGGGAGAACGGCGCAGGAAAGTCCACGCTGATGAAAATCCTTACAGGTGTCTACACAAAAGATGCAGGAACTGTCCTGGTAGACGGCAAGGAGGTAAATTACAAAAATCCCCAGGAAGCGGAAAAAGCAGGGATCGTTTTTATCCATCAGGAACTGAACGTTCTGTTTGACCTGACGGTGGAAGAGAACCTTTTTATGGGAAAAGAAATCAAAAACAAATTTGGCTTTTGTGACAGGAAGGCAATGCGGAAAAAATCAGAGGAAGCATTGGCGAGACTGGGAGTAAAGATTTCTCCTGCCGAGGTAATGTCCAACCTGTCTGTGGGACAACAGCAGATGATAGAAATCTGTAAGGCGCTGATGGTAGATGCAAAGGTTATTATCATGGATGAACCTACTGCAGCCCTGACTCAGAGCGAAACCGTGATTCTATTTCAGGTGATTCAGTCTCTGAGAAAATCAGGCGTTTCCATTGTTTATATTTCACACAGAATGGAGGAAATCTTTGAACTCTGTGACAGGATCAGCGTCCTTCGTGACGGAACCTATGTAGGGACAAGAAATATTCCGGAAACTAATATGAACGAGATTGTTAAGTTAATGATCGGCCGTGAGATCGGAGAGCGCTATCCGGAACGCTGCTGCAGGATTGGAGACACGGTTCTCAAGGTGGAGGGCCTGACGAAAAAAGGCGTTTTTGAAAACGTAAGCTTTGAGGTAAAAGCCGGAGAAGTTCTGGGAATCGCCGGTCTTATGGGCGCAGGCAGGACAGAAATCATGCAGGCTGTATTCGGAAATCTTCCATATGAAAAAGGACGGATCGAGATTAATGGCAGGGAAGTGCAGATCAAATCGCCCATTCATGCAATGAAAAACGGAATCGGTTTTATCACAGAGGACCGTAAGGTAGAGGGGCTTATGCTGGAAGAAAGTATTGAAAAGAATATTTCTCTGGCAAATCTTCCCATTATTTCCAGCCACCATTTCATCAATAAGAAAAAAGAGCGGGAGCTTGTGAAAAAGGGAATCGAAGAATTGCATATCCGTTGTTTTGGTCCCCAGCATGAATGTAACAATCTAAGCGGCGGAAACCAGCAGAAGGTAGTTTTTGCCAAATGGGTATATACAGATCCGAAGATTCTGATTCTGGATGAACCTACCAGAGGTGTGGATATCGG
>DXXQ01000153.1 GCA_019416265.1 Clostridiales bacterium
GTTTAAAAATCCATGATAACATAAGCATAGCAGTTGGCGATATAGGTTGATTGGTGTGTGTGGTAACTCAACAATACAACATATATTCAAAAACTGCTATTTTTTTATGAAAAAAGTAGTAGAATCACGTACTTAGGACTAGCCGTCGCGCTAGCGACTTGGTACAATAAAAATAATTTTGAAAACTGAAAAGGAGAAAATTATGAAGGGTGTACAATTGACGAAATTAGCACAGGAAATGGACCTGACAAACCTGACTCCTGAAATTGATCTGTCGGAAATTCAGATCAAGACGACAGAAATTAACAGACCTGCACTCCAGCTAACAGGATATCTGGAGCATTTTGCAAATGAACGTGTGCAGATTATCGGTTATGTAGAGTACACATACCTGATGCAGCTCAGTGAGGAAGAACGCAGATTTAAATACGAACGATTTATTTCCAGCGAGATTCCCTGTGTGATTTTCAGTACCATGACAAGACCGTCCCAGGATATGCTTGAGCTTGCGGTGAAATATAATGTTCCCACCTTTGTGACAGAGAGAACTACGTCCAGTTTTATGGCAGAGATCATCCGTTGGCTCGGCGTACAGCTTGCGCCCTGTATTTCAATCCACGGTGTACTTGTGGACGTATACGGCGAGGGTGTTCTGATCACAGGCGAGAGCGGAATCGGCAAAAGTGAGGCGGCGCTGGAGCTTCTGAAGCGAGGCCACCGTCTTGTCAGCGACGATGTGGTAGAGCTGAGAAAGGTCAGCGATGTGACGCTGGTAGGCTCTGCTCCGGATATTACCAGACATTTCATTGAGCTTCGCGGTATTGGAATCATTGACGTTAAGACTCTGTTCGGTGTTGAGAGCGTAAAAGACACACAGGCAGTTGACCTTGTGATCAAGCTGGAGGAGTGGGACAGAGATAAGGAATACGACCGTCTTGGTCTTCACGAGGAGTATACGGAATATCTTGGAAACAAGATCGTATGTCATTCACTTCCCATCCGCCCGGGCAGAAATCTGGCCATTATCGTAGAATCTGCGGCAGTCAACCACAGACAGAAAAAGATGGGATACAACGCGGCAGAAGAGCTTTATAAGCGAGTACAGGCAAATATTGCAAGAAAACGGGAAGAATAAGCTTCCGGGTGCATATTGCGCTTCGGTATATTCACAAAAATACATTATTGCAGCAAGGAAGGCTGCAGGACAGGAGAGAGATATGGGATCATATTGTTTTGGAATTGACGTAGGAGGAACATCAGTAAAATGCGGACTTTTCCGTACAGACGGAACTCTGCTTGACAAATGGGAAATTCCTACCCGCACAGAGAACAACGGAGAAGAGATCCTTCCGGATGTAGCGAAGACCATTGAAGCGAAAATTCAGGAGAAAAATCTGGATAAGGCAGACATCGACGGAGTCGGAATCGGAATTCCGGGACCTGTAAACAGCAGAGGCGAAGTTGCCTGTGCAGTAAATCTTTACTGGGGCTTTAAAGCAGTTGCGAAGGAGCTTGGAGACCTTACCGGACTTCCGGCAAAGGCCGGTAACGACGCAAACGTAGCGGCTCTTGGCGAGGCATGGAAGGGCGCTGCAGCAGGCGCACAGAATGTTATCATGGTTACTCTCGGAACAGGCGTAGGCGGCGGAATCATCGTAGACGGCAAGATTGTAGCAGGAAGCCACGGCGCAGGCGGTGAAGTGGGACATGCATGCATCGTCCATGAGGAAGAGGAAGCCTGCAACTGCGGAAACAGAGGATGTCTGGAGCAGTATACCTCAGCAACAGGTATCGTACGCGTGGCAAAAAGAGTTCTGGCATCAACACAGAAGGACAGCGTTCTGCGCAAAAACAGTAAATTCTCAGCGAAAAGCGTTCTTGATGCTTACAAAGAGGGAGACGAAGTCGCTGTGGAGATCATGGAAGAGGTTGGCGACAAATTAGGCGGAGCTCTTGCTGTTTTTGCCTGTGTGATCGACCCGGAGGCAATTGTAGTAGGCGGAGGCGTATCCAAGGCAGGACAGCCTCTTGTGGACTGCATTCAGAAATACTACAAAAAATATGCGTTCTCCCTTTGCAAGGATGTGCCGATCGTGATTGCAAGTCTGGGAAATGATGCAGGAATCTACGGCTCTGCCCGTATGGTATTAGGCTAAAAGATCCTGAAAGATAAAGGCTTTTTGGAGGCATAAAAAATCCCCCTCAGTTCTGAGATTGATACCAGAACTGAGGGGGTATTTTTGTTGTTCAATTAAGACGAAGGTCAGTAATAATCAACCTGGTAATCGCCGGTATCGCCTTCCAAGCCTTCATCCCATTCACCGTCGTCGCCGTTGTTTTCGCCGTTTTCGCTGCCATCGCCGCTGCCGTCGCCATTACCGTCGCCGCCGTTGTTTTCACCGTTTTCGCTGCCATCCCATGAGCCTTCATGGTCCTGGCCTTCGTCCGGCGGTGTGTCAGGAATGCCGTCGCCGTCCAGATCCTGACCTTCCGGTGTCGGAGTCGGAGACAGTTCCGGTATCTCATAGTAGCACTGGTCACAGTAATCCACCGGCATACTTCCCACATCAAAGTATTCGGTGATGATATCCTGGCAGTATTCTCCGGGAAGAAGTCCTGTGATCGCACAAATGCTTCCCATTTCGATGCTGGATGGCTGTTCGAATTCTTTATATTCAAGTCCCTGGTGGATGCGGTTCATAACACGCCGCCAGAGGTTCTTATGGAAGCTGCGGGCATAATCAGGAAGCTTCTCGTTATTGTCATAGCCGGACCAGACTGTACAGGTGTAGTAAGGAGTGTAGCCCACAAACCACAGGTCATTGTAGGCCTCTGTGGTACCGGTCTTACCTGCAACCGGCATATTGTCAAGCTGGCAGGCGGTACCTGTACCGTATCTTACAACATCCTCCATTGCGTTGGTGAGAAGGAAGGCTGTACTGTCCTTGATCACGGAACGCTCTGCTGAGGTGTTCTCGATGAGGACATTGCCGTCATGGTCAAGGATTTTTGTATAATATACAGGTTTGATATAGTTTCCGTTATTTGCAATTGCCGCGAAAGCTGCGCCAAGCTCTACGTTTGTAACGCCGTGTGTGACACCGCCCAGGGCAGTGGAGAGGTTGGCATCGCTCCATACGTTTCCGTCTGCGTCTGTATCGGCTTCTGTTCCGTGGGCAAGAGTGGTAAATCCGAAGTTATCCAGATATTTCAGGCCAAGCTCAGGAGTTACGTCCTCAAGACACTGAACAGCCACGGTATTAATAGAATTCTGGATCGCCTGACGGATGGTAGTAGTTCCGTTGTAGGTACGTGACGCGTTGTTTACCGGGGAGCCGTCCGGGTAATTGTACGGTTCATCCTCGTAGGTTGTTGCAAGGGACATACCTTTTTCGTTGAGAGCAGGCGCATAGGTGGAAACGATCTTGAACGTGGAACCGGGCTGACGGGTGGTGTCTGTTGCGCGGTTCAGGGTAAGGCTGGCAGTCTTTTTGCCTCTGCCGCCTACGATCGCTTTTACATAGCCTGTATGCTGGTCAATGACGCTCATGGAAGACTGAGGCTGAGGTGCGAAGTTTGCACGTTCTGCTACAACCTTGCTTCCGTTGGAGAGAATATCTGCCTTATATCTGTCAATATAGGACTGACCTTCCTCCGGTGAATCAAACAGAAGATCAAAGTTCGGATCCTCGTTCTGGAAGTAGAGCTTCATCATTTCCTTGCTGTAGTTTACCTCATTTCCGTCAGGATCTGTGACGGTGAGGGCATAATCAAGATCATACTGGACAGTGTCAGGATAGTTCTCAGGGTTTGAATATTCCTCATCAAGAATCGCCTGGATTGTAGGATCCTGGGTAGTCATGATTTTAAGACCGCCGCTGAAAAGCATATTCTGAGCCTGGGTTTTGGTGTAACCCTTGATATTCATCAGGTCGTTGATGATCTGATCGATCAGCTCATCCTCGAAGTAGGTGTAGATCGTGTTCCTGCTGTTGGAGGTGATCTCCTGGGCAGCCTGGATCCTGGAATAAACGTCATCGTTCAGCGCCTCCTCATACTGAGCCTGATCGATATAGTTCTGATCCAGCATATGACGGAGGACTTCTTTACGTCTCTTGGCGTTATCCTTCGGGTTCACGATGGGGTTGTATTTGCTGGGGCTCTGTGTGATACCTGCCAGAGTTGCACACTCGGAAAGGTTCAGATCCCATACGTCTTTATTAAAATACTGGCGGGCAGCAGCCTGTACGCCGTAGGCTCCCGCGCCAAGGTTAATGGTGTTCAGATAGTTTTCGAGAATTACATTTTTATCATTTATTTTTTTCTCGACCTCGATTGCCAGATACTGTTCCTGGAATTTACGGGTAAAGCTTTCAATCCAGGATGATTCGTGAGTCCAGTTGGTGAAAACGTTATTTTTCAGAAGCTGCTGCGTAATGGTACTGGCACCCTCTGAGATACCGCCGTCAGAGAGGTTTATGACAAGAGCACGCAGCATACCTTTCACATCGACGCCGTTATGCTCGTAGAAACGCTCGTCCTCGATGGCCACAACTGCATGCTGAAGGTCTTCGGGAATCTGGTCGATGGAAACCGGAAGCCTGTTGGAACTTGGAGCTGCAAGCTTACGAATCTGATTGCCGTGATCGTCGTACAGGAAGGACGCATAACCCAGAGGCATGATGTCCACACTGTCCACATCGGGAGCATTGTCAATAATACCTTTATAAGAACCCAGGCCAAGGGATACGCCGACGACACACAGGGCGATCAGCGATATAAATAAAACTCTTACCAAAGAAACATGAGCTCTTTTTCCCATCATGGAAGTACGGGAGATAAGGGCATTACGTTTCTTTGCGGCCGATTTTTTTCCGTAGTTCATGGTAAACCTCCTTTATAATCCGTTCTATTATACCAAATTAAAATAAGTAAATAAACCCCAAAATCAAAAAATATTGCGGCAAGGGGCTCCT
>DXXQ01000154.1 GCA_019416265.1 Clostridiales bacterium
GGAGATATCTGCAGAACTGGGAATGGTTATCGGTGCCATTACAGAATCGGATAAACTGATCCAACAGGCGTTGGAAAGAAAGGGAGGAGTGCAGAATATGTGCAGAGCATTGGACAAATTGGTAAATGAAGGTTGGGAAAAGGGAAATCTTAAAGGAATGCGCGATGGACAGATCGAAGGAATGCGTCAGGGAAAAATCGAAGGAATGCGTCAGGGAAAAATCGAAGGAAGAATCGAAGGAATTGTGAAAACTTACCGGGAATTTCATGTGACCCAGGAAAACACGGTGACAAAACTTCAGAAAGAATTTGGTTTAAAAGAGGAAGAAGCCAGGGAATATGTAGAGAAATTCTGGAGGGATTAAAAAGCTTTGAGGCAGTCGGAAGGGCTATTCCAAAGTAGATTTTAAATGGATCAAAACCTGAAGAAATAATAGAAAAAATAAGAATCTCCCAGAGAAGTCCAGGTATTTAAAACACGGATTTCTATGGGAGATTTCTACTTTAAGATTTAAAAATTACAAGACAGTATTCATCAACAGTTCTTTTGGGGATTGTTCGATGCTTATCTTAAAACGGATTCCTGGGCCATCCATTTTTAATCTTTTCTTCTATTTCACTTAAGGATTTCAATCCACTTAAAGCGTCATAAGAAGACACGCAGCAGGCTCCTGCGGCTGCTGCAAGCTGAACCGATTTTTCCGGACTGTATCCATTTAGAACTGCTGTCAGAAAGCCTGCGATGCTGACATCTCCTGCCCCGGTTCCGGATAAGATCCGGTCAGGCATAAAGCTTCTTTCAAATCCGCGTTTTCCAGCCCAGAGCTCAGGGTCAAGTTCCAGTCGGGAACCGGTCTTTTTCAGCTTCTGTGAATCGGAAGTCTGATAAAAAATCCCTTTTACGCCGCATTTGATAAGGAGAATCTTTGCGCCCAGCTCCATACATTGATCTGCAAGTGGCATGATGTCCGTTTCAATATCAAGGATTTCAGTAATATCCCGTTCTTCAGCCCGTTTCTTCCATTCCTGAAAACGCCTTCTGTCCAGCATAAAACATAATTCCTCTGCACTGGGAACGAGGAAATCCACATAGGGAATGACATGCTTCAGAATTTTACTCCAGTCAGCCTGTCCTGCTTCGGAGGAAGGATCTACAGAAGCAAAATCCAGGGAGGTTGCGGCTCCGCATTCCTTGGCCAGTTTCATCAGATTTATGAGTTCAGCCCCCTGGTCTTTAAAGAAAGATTTCATCAGAGGAGGATAGCCGAAGTGGAGAAGTGCGGCCTCTTCCAGAGCACTTCGGGGAATATCATCGGCACAAAAAGAATCGTTGGCTCCCGGATTATGAAGAAAGATCCGATCGATTCCGGGAATGGCTAATACAATGGAATAGGAAGTAGCATCCCTGTCAGAAAAGAGAAGACCGCTGCCGGCGTCATACTTTTCCAGGATACTGCGGATAATTTCGCCAAAGGAATCCCTTCCGACCTTTCCCATAATGGTGACATCTGCTCCCAGAAGCTTCATAGCCAGACCGGTGTTGGCTGCACTGCCGCCAGTGTGAATGTCCGCGGCTCCGGTGTGGATCAGTTTTCCGGGAGTCAGGATCTCATACAGACCGGATACTTTTTCCGACTGGAAAACCGGAGTAATATCCAGGCAGATATGCCCTGCTGCAATCACTTTCTTTTTCATATACGCCCGCCTTTCTCAAAGAAATACTCTGCCTGCTTTGCATAAGGCAGATTTGGGAAAATACACATTTTTTTGCTTGAACTGAGATTTCCCCTGATGATATATTTATAACAGACCGGGAAAATCAAATCAACCATATCAGGAAATATATTTGCGGGAGTTTTTATATTACTGTTCACACAGCACTATCCTGCGAGGTGTTTTTGCATATATATACCAAAATCCCGAGGCATATAAGCCAAAATTCCATTGCCGCAGGTAATCGGGAATGAATTTTGACTCGTTGCTGTGAACGGAGTGAACAGTATTTTATCTGTCACAGAGAAAGAAAAACAGTATATTAGAACTACAGGGAAAGGATCGGATAAAATAAATGAACAGGCTGAAATCCTATGTGGTTGGACGTATTACGGAGAAGCTCAAAGAGACAGGACTTTATGAGAATACCATAGTGATCTATACCTCTGATAATGGCTGCTCTCCAATGGCGAATTATGTAGAATTAAAAGAAAAGGGACATAACCCAAGCTATGTGTTCAGAGGAACGAAATCCGATATCTATGAGAGCGGACACAGAATCCCTCTGATTGTGCAGTGGCCGGAGAGTATGAAGGGAGGAACTGTCTGCGAAAAGATCGTCTGTCTTTCAGACTTCATGGAGACTATGGCAGAAATTTTGGGAACAGAGCTTCCTGATAACTGCGGGGAGGACAGTGTCAGCAATCTTCCGCTCTGGAAAGAACCGGAAGGGGAGGAAGTGCGAAAGGATATCGTGCATCAGAGCATCGACGGTTCTCTTTCTATCAGAAGGGGGAATTTCAAGCTTGAATTATGTCAGGGCTCAGGAGGCTGGTCGGAGCTGGTTTCCGGTAAATTTGACCCTAAGCTTCCAAGATTCCAGTTGTATGATCTTTCCCAGGATATTTCGGAGAGGAGAAATGTGATCTCCCAAAAATAATTTTAAGAAATTTATAAAAAAAACACTATACAACGATTCTGTTTCGCATTATAATATAAGGGTATGGCTAAAGGAAGTCGTACCCCGGCATTGAAAGAAACAGGTACATTTTTGCAATCCCTGCCGGAGACATTCATCGAGGTTTTTGATCTGCCTGGAATTGAATTTCAGACATGACAGAAAGCGGAGATGAAATTATTTCACAGAATGTGAGGGTTTAAATAAAAATGAACGAAAGAAAAGTAGGAACTATTTCAAGAGGAATTCGCTGTCCGATTATTCGTGAAGGTGATAACCTTGCTGATATTGTAGTAAACAGTGTGCTGGAAGCTTCCGAGAGCGAAGGCTTCGAATTAAGAGACAGAGACGTTATCTCTGTTACAGAATCCGTTGTAGC
Source organism: Clostridiales bacterium (assembly GCA_019416265.1). GTDB lineage: Bacteria > Bacillota > Clostridia > Lachnospirales > Lachnospiraceae > Blautia_A. The sequence continues at coordinate 3,050 of DXXQ01000154.1, forward strand.
CAGAGCACAGGGAAATTATGCTTCCGTACAGGATATCGCAGAGGATGTAAAAGCCAAACTGGGCGGCGGTACCGTAGGCGTTATTTTCCCGATCCTTTCCAGAAACCGTTTTGCAATCTGCCTGAAAGGTATTGCAATGGGTGCAAAGAAAGTTGTTCTCATGCTGAGCTATCCAAGTGACGAGGTAGGAAACGAGCTGGTTTCCCTTGATCGTCTTGACGAGGCAAATGTAAATCCATATTCAGACGTTCTTACACTGGAAAGATACCGCGAGCTGTTCGGCGAGAACAAGCATACCTTTACAGGGGTGGACTATGTTGAATATTACAGCCAGATCGTAAAGGAAGCCGGAGCAGAGGTAGAGGTTATTTTTGCAAATAATCCGCGGGCAGTCCTTCCTTATGCGAAACATATCATCAACTGTGACATCCATACAAGAGTAAGGACAAAACGTATCCTTATGGCTGCCGGAGCAGAAGTTGTATGCGGTCTTGACGACCTTTTAAATGCACCGGTGAACGGAAGCGGATGCAATGAAAAATACGGTCTTCTGGGATCTAACAAATCTACAGAGGATACAATCAAGCTTTTCCCAAGAGAATGTACAGACTTTGTTCTGGATATCCAGAAACAGATTCTTGACAGAACCGGCAAACATGTAGAGGTTATGGTTTACGGTGACGGTGCGTTCAAGGATCCGGTAGGCAAGATCTGGGAGCTTGCTGACCCGGTTGTTTCCCCTGCTTACACACCGGGACTTGAGGGAACACCTAACGAAGTGAAACTGAAATATCTTGCAGACAATGATTTCAGGGATCTTTCCGGTGAAGCCTTAAGAGATGCGATCAGCAAACGTATTCAGGAAAAGAGCGATAACCTTGTAGGCGATATGGCTTCTCAGGGAACAACTCCGAGACGTCTTACAGACCTGATCGGCTCTCTGTGCGACCTGACAAGCGGTTCCGGTGACAAGGGAACACCGATCATTCTTGTACAGGGATACTTTGATAACTTTACAAACTGATTTCAGTTTAGAGAAAATTACAATGAATATGAAAAGAACCTGTTTCCGTGAAATTTACGGAAACAGGTTCTTTTTTTAGGTATAGATTTTGGGGAAGGGAGATCAGAACAGGTTATCCTAAACCGTATACCTCCACTTCATAGATACGTGCTGCTGTATCGGAACCCTGGGTAGGTTTTACAACGGAAAGTTTTACATACCGCGCCTGTACAGGAGCAAAGGTATCAAGAGTAGTGCCTGCAGTATTTCTGGTTACGCTGCATACGTCGGTGAATTCTGAGCCGTCTGTACTCACAGACAGAACATAGGATTTGGTGTTCATATCCGTTCCTTCTCCGCCGGCTTCCGCATGGGAAATACCAATCTGGCTGACGGTCATTTCTGCACCGAGGTCGATGGTAAGTTCGTGAGGAGGGGTACCTGTAGCACACCATTTTTTCGTCACATCTCCGTCAACGGCAAACTGCGGCGCTTCGTTTTCATTGACATAAGCGGTAGCTTCTGTGTCTTTGCCCTGAGAAAGGAGAGTCAGCTCCTGATCAGCAGAAAGATCGGAAGTGACAACAATACATCCCTTTGTTTCAAAGGTATCTTCGCCGGAATCATTTTTTGCCTTGATCGCTACATCGTAGATACCTTCTTTTTCATAGGTGACAGTGACAGAGTTATCCTTTGAGGTTTCTGTACTTGCACCGGTGAGTGTCCATTCCACCTCAGAAGTATTTTCGGAGCAGGTGCTTTCGAAGGTTACGGAAGAACCTACGCCGACCAGGGTCTGGGAAGCGCGGAAACGTGCTTTTGGAAGGCTGTTGTCCGGCCAGTCCATACTTACGTCAGAGCCTTCGCCCTCTTCCAGGGTCAGGGAAACAGGAACGATACGGAAGGTGGATTTATTTGTTTCATCTGTGCGGGGCAGAGTGTTAATGTAAAAGCTGTTTGTGTTGGAAACACCCAGGAGAGACAGGGTGTCATCCTGATTTACACGATAAACCTCATAGTATGGAGCTTCGCCTTCTGTATCCCAGGAAAGACGGACGCCTGCGTACATGGCATCTTCATCAAATTCCTGACCGTCCACACGGACATTGGATACCTTGGCTGTTGTCACATCACTTTCCCGATAAATGGAAATATTTCCAAGGTTTAATTCATAAGCAGAATTATCTTCGGAAGCAGTTATCTTGTAGGAAAGATTACGGATCTTTTTACCTGCCATTTCGGAAACGTCATAGGTGACCTTCGTCCAGTCGGAGCCAACCTTTTTATCTCCCTTGATAACTTCCTGAGAACCGTCGTCAAAGGTAAGAACTGCAGATAATTCTGTTTCATTTGAAGCTTTTGCAATCGTTGTAAAAATTACATTTTCTTCCAGAGGAAGGTCTGCGCTGTAAAGATTAAGGGTAGTAGCCTGATCCTTCTGAATATTTCCGCGGAATTTCAGGGAGTTGCCGCCATAGTAAGCGCCTGCAACATCATAGGAAGCTTTCAGGCTGTTTTCGCCTTCGTTTTCCATGATCCAGCGGTAGGTAGGAAGAATGTCACCGATGCTTCGGTTATTCCAGTCAAGTCTGGAAACCTGTTCTCCTTTTTTGAAGAAACTATATCCGTTTCCAAGGGAGAAGTTGGTAGTGAACGGAAGGGCGGTGAGTGCGGAATTTTCTGTAACATAAGTGGAAACACCGCGCCACTGGGTATCAGAGCTGTATTCAACCTGTGCAGAAGGATCCTGCTTATTGTTGACCCAGATAGCAGTTTCCTTTTCCTGGAATTCATCGACACCGCTGGAGGAATGATATGCCCAGTTCGGACAGTAAATGCCCAGAGAGGTATAGGCGGTTCCGTCTTCTTTGGCAAATAAATCCCAGCGGATCGGAGTGGTGTATCCGTTTGCCTGGATATCTACTCCTGCATAGAGAGAATAAGGATCGATTCCCAGTTCTTCTGCTTTTTCACGGGAGGCTTCCAGAAGCTTTTCATCTGCAAGCTCATCCTCTGTCCACCAGAAGTTCAGGAACATATTGTCTGCTGCTGCGCCGTCTTCGTCAGCCATAAACATGGAGTTTTTGTCTGTGAGGGCGTTCTGCCAGTCCATTTCACCGTCTTTTGTCATGGAGTCATAATACACAAGTGTCAGTTCCGGAGCCTGTTCTTTGAAGTAACGGATAAAAGCCTGCATCGTCTCGGCATGCTCTGCAGTAAGCGGTTCTTCTTCCGTACCTTCCGTTTCCTGATTGATAAACCATCCGTCGAAACCGTAGGTCTTTGCAACCTCAATGAGATTGTCTGCCATTGGGAAGCTGCCGTCCGGGTCTGCTTTCAGGAAAGTATCCAGCCACTCCATTTTTCCTCCTGCGACGCCCTGAGGGAAAAAGACGGTTCCGATTACCGGCACACCGTTTTTATGACCGAGATCTGTAACATCCGGGCTTGGGGGAACGATAAGACCTTCTCCGGAGGAGCCTCCCCAGTAAACCAGCTTATCTACATACTGCCAGTAGGTAAAGGTGTTACAGTCGGCTTTGTTCAGTCCGTGAGGAGAATTTCCGCTGGTGCTGGAGTTCATAATGGAGATTGCCATTACCTTTGTATCCGTGTTCTGTGTACCGTTGACAGCGGTCAGATTTTCCGGTGCGACGCGCTGCGCAAGGGGAACGTGGCTTACATTGAAGGCAAGATCCGGATCATTTTCCGGTGTCCATTCCAGAAGCTGTTCCGGAAACCAGTAAGAAGATTCCGGCTGGTCGTTCATTGTCAGTTCCGGGTTTTCGTTTTCCTCCGTAATTGTGTACGGGCTCTTTTCCTCTTTTGCTTCGGCAGGCGCTTTCTCTGTCTCGCTGCCGCAGGCACAAAGAGATGCGGCAAGAGTCAGGCTCATGCCGGCTGCAAGGGCTTTTCGAAAAAGATTGTTTTTTCTCATAATGTCCTCCTTGATGAGATTTTTTGAGCTTTTTTCAAAACTCACGCATGGACTCATTATATTCCATCAAAGAGACAAAAATATAGTGGAAAGAAACTAGATTTTATGTATTTTTTATATAATTTTTATAATTGATTTCAAAAATTCTTCCATCGCTCTGCTGAAATACCGGCCTTTCTTCCAGTAAAAATAGACGTTTCTGGTACTTCCCTCTACAGGGAGCTTGTAATAGATCAGATGAGGATTATCCGGTACTCTGGAAATCAGCATATCGCCGATAAAGGAAATTCCCATGCCTGAACAGGTAATGTTGTAGGCAGTCAATTGCTGATCCAGCTCAAATACCACATGGGGCTGAAAATGATTTCTTCGGCAAATGGCAAGAGCCCTTTTCCCTGTATCGTTTTCCGGTTTAAGCATAATGAAGGGTTCTGTGCGAAAGGCCTTCAGCGGCACTGCCTTAATCCCCGGCGAAAGAAACTGATTATTTCTGATCTCGTCAATGGGAATCTGATATTCCGTAAGAGTGTCGTTCACCGGGAAAGAGCGGGGAACAGCCAGGAGAAGGTGTTCTTCCTGAAAGACACAGTGATCGAAGACTGCTTCATCAAGAAGGCAGTTATCCACGGCAAAGTCCAGAGTGCCGTTCTGGAGAAGCTGCTCCAGGTTGGCAGTGCTTTCCTCAATGAGTTCGATTTTGATCAGGGGGTATTTCCGGGCAAAATCGGCGATGAGACCGGGGAGCACCCATGAGGAAAAGAAATTGCTACCTCCTACGCTCAAGGTTCCGGTTTTCAGATTTCCCCAGTCATTGATAAAGCCTTCGAACTCATTTTTTGCAGAAAGAATCTGTTCTACAGTCTGAATATAGCGTTCTCCGCATTGGGTAACGCTTAAGGGCTTGGTACTCCGGTCGAACAGCGGATAACCGATTCTTTTTTCGATCCGCTTGACAGTTGCGCTTAAAGAAGGCTGGGAAATAAATAGATTTGCGGCAGCCCTGGAAAAACTTTTTTCCTTATATACCTCATAAACATATTCCATACCTTGAAACATAGGGACTCCTCCATAACTTTTAAATTATACTATTTATATAAATATATGTATTTGATTATATCATAAAGGACAGATATAATAAAGGCGTTTTGAGGCTGCTGGCAGATGTACGATTCCAATCTGTCTCAGGCAGACCTCCCAGAGAAAGACCCGTCAAAGGTGCGGGTTCACAGAGTATAAGCGGGAAAAAACAGGAGGGTTTTTACAATGGAAGAAATGAAGAAAACAGATTTTCGTGTGGAGAAGGATTCCATCGGAACAAAAGACGTTCCGGAGGACGTTTATTATGGGGTTCAGTCTTTAAGAGCAGCAGAGAATTTTCATATCACAGGTCTTAACATGCATCCGGAAATCATCAACAGCCTTGCATATATCAAAAAGGCGGCAGCGATCACAAACTGCGAGGTAGGTATTCTGGAAAAGAAGAAAGCAAATGCCATTGTTCAGGCATGTGATGAGATCGTAGAGGGAAAATTCCATGAGCATTTTATCGTAGACCCGATTCAGGGCGGTGCAGGAACCTCTCTGAATATGAATGCCAACGAAGTAATTGCAAACCGTGCAATTGAGATTCTCGGCGGACAGAAGGGCGATTACAGTATTATCAATCCCAACGACCATGTAAACTGCGGACAGTCCACAAATGACGTCATCCCCACAGCTGGAAAAATGACTTCTCTTCGTCTTCTGAAAAACCTGAAAAAAGAACTGCTTCATTTACATAAAGCATTATGTGCAAAAGCACAGGAATTTGACCATGTTATTAAAATGGGACGTACCCAGATGCAGGATGCAGTGCCCATTCGTCTGGGACAGGAATTTAAGGCATATTCTGTTGCGATCATGCGCGATATCCACAGAATGGATAAGGCAATGGACGAGATGCGCGCCCTGAACATGGGAGGTACAGCGATCGGAACAGGAATCAATGCAGACGAGGCATATCTGCAGAGAATCGTTCCGAATCTTGTTGAAGTATCCGGTATGGATTTTGTGCAGGCATTTGACCTGATCGACTCCACACAGAACCTTGATCCATTTGTGGCAGTTTCCGGTGCGATCAAAGCCTGTGCAGTCACTCTGTCCAAGATTGCAAATGACCTTCGTCTGATGTCCTCCGGTCCGAGAGCTGGTTTCGGTGAGATCAATCTTCCGGCAAAACAGAATGGTTCCTCCATTATGCCGGGAAAAGTAAACCCTGTTATCCCGGAGGTTGTAAACCAGGTTGCCTTTAATATTATCGGAAACGATGTTACCATTACAATGGCAGCAGAGGCAGGACAGCTTGAGCTGAATGCTTTTGAGCCCATCGTATTCTACTGTCTGTTCCAGTCCATCGATACTCTGGCATATGCTGTCCAGACATTTGTGGAAAACTGTGTGAAGGGAATTACAGCAAATGAAACCCGCTGTCGTTACCTTGTGGAAAACAGCGTGGGAATCATTACTGCAATCTGTCCTCATGTAGGATACCAGAAAGCGGCAGATATTGCGAAGAAGGCGCTGAAAACAGGGGAGTCTGTCCGCAATCTGATCTTAAACGAGGGACTCTTAAAGGAAGAGGAACTGGATAATATCCTTGATCCGGTACATATGACAGAACCTGGTATCTCCGGAAAAGATTTACTTCTCAAAATGAAATAATTGTTGAGTCAGATAGATGACAGGTGTAAAATAACAGGGTATACTGGAAAAGGGAGCACGAAAGAGTTCCCGGATATTAAAGCTTGAAATAAAACGGAGGAACGAAATATGGATTACGCAAAAGAATCTTTAAAAATGCATTACGATTTAAAAGGCAAGATCGAGGTTGTCTCAAGAGCAGCAGTAGATTCCAAGGAAGCGTTAAGCCTTGCCTATACACCAGGCGTTGCACAGCCTTGTCTGGAAATCCAGAAGGATGTAAATAAAAGCTATGATCTGACAAGACGCTGGAATACCGTGGCAGTTGTGACAGACGGTACTGCAGTTCTCGGTCTGGGAGATATCGGACCGGAAGCCGGTATGCCTGTTATGGAGGGAAAATGTGTTCTGTTTAAAGAATTCGGCGATGTAGATGCGATTCCGTTATGTGTCCGCAGCAAGGATGTGGATGAAATTGTGAAAACAGTGCAGCTTCTGGCAGGAAGCTTCGGCGGTGTGAACCTGGAGGATATTTCTGCTCCAAGATGCTTTGAGATTGAGAAAAAACTGAAGGAATGCTGTGATATTCCGATTTTCCATGACGATCAGCACGGAACAGCCGTTATCACTCTTGCAGGTATCATCAATGCTCTGAAGATAGTCGGAAAGAAACTTGACGAAGTCAAGATCGTTACTTCAGGAGCAGGGGCAGCAGGAATTGCCATTATCCGTCTCCTGATGTCCATGGGACTGAAAAATGTCATTATGACAGATCGAAAAGGCGCGATCTACGAAGGCAGAGAAGGCTTAAATGAAATTAAAGAAGAGATGGCGAAGATTACAAACTTCAACAAAGAAAAAGGAACTCTGGAGGAAGTGATCAAAGGAGCAGACATCTTTATCGGTGTTTCCGCACCCGGAACCCTTACTGCAGATATGGTCCGCACAATGGCGAAGGATCCGATCATTTTCGCCTGCGCAAACCCGACACCGGAGATTTTCCCGGAAGAGGCAAAGGCAGCAGGTGCGGCAGTAATTTCAACAGGACGTTCTGATTATCCGAACCAGGTAAACAATGTCCTCTGCTTCCCGGGACTGTTCCGCGGTGTGCTTGATGTGCGCGCATCCGATATCAATGACGAGATGAAGGTTGCAGCAGCCTATGCAATCGCAGGACTGGTATCCGACGAAGAATTAAATCCTGAATATATCCTTCCGGCAGCATTTGATCCCCGTGTAAAAGATGCAGTGGCATCCGCTGTTGCAGAAGCGGCAAGAAAGACAGGAGTTGCCAGAATCTGATATTTTGCAGAAATGAGGGACGTTATCGAGAGATAGCGTCTCTTTTTTGTTTATTATTTGTGGAAAAAAAGGGGAGATTCCACGGATAATCTGAAGGAAGGGAGTGGGAGGTCCAGAAAATGTGTAGATGATTCATTCTTTTGTAGTAAAATGCTCCACGTTGTGTTAAGATGTCATCTATAAAAAAAGATCTATACAAAAGAAAGGAGTCTGAATAATATGGGGATTTCCGGTGAAACTGTGATGTATCATTTACTTTGGATGTTCTTGATTTATTCTTTTGTAGGCTGGGCTGTGGGAACTGCGGCTGCAGCTATGAGAAAAAAGAAATTTATTGATGTTGGCTTTCTTTACGGACCCTGGTGTCCGTCATACGGACTGGGGGGAGCCGCCTTTGCCGTGCTGCTTCCGGAGCTTAAGAACAGTCTTTTCTTCCTGTTTCTGGGCGGTATGATTCTGGGATTTCTGGTGTCCTGGTTCACCGGATTTTTTCTGGAGAAGATTTTCCATAAAAAATGGTGGGATTATTCAAGAAAGAAATTTCAGTTTGGAGGCTATGTAAATCTTCCCTATACCGTAATCTGGGGCGGAGCAGCCGTTGTCTGTATTTATTTTGTCAATCCTGCCATTGTACGGCTTGCTGATATTTTTCCGGGATGGACAGGAAGGATTATCCTTCTGGTGGTCTATGGAATTATGATTCTTGATTACATAGGTACAGTGACCGGCGTTTTGGCAGTTAATTCAAAAATCAAAAAAGCCTCTCTTGTGGGAAATGTTTCTGAAAACCTTCAGAAAACAGCAGACCAGATGGGAGAGGGACTTGTAGGATGGGTTCTGAAGCATCTGGGAAAAGCCTACCCGGAGCTGGAGGCCCGTAAGCTTCTTGAAGCACGGAGAGAAAAAGAACGGCAGTTGGAGGAGGAGAAGGAAAAAGCGGGAGTTTTTGCCGTGGGCTGCTCTTTCTATAAATTGATCTGCCTGTTCTTTATCGGAGCCTTCCTGGGAGATATTACAGAAACGATTTTCTGTCTGATCACAGTAGGAAGATTAATGAGCCGAAGCAGTGTCGTTTATGGTCCCTTCAGTATTGTCTGGGGGCTTGGCTGTGTACTTCTCACTGCAATTTTATACCAGTACAGAAACCGTAGTGACAGCTATATTTTTGTATTTGGCACCGTGTTAGGAGGCGCCTATGAATATATCTGCAGTGTGTTTACAGAGATTGTTTTCGGTACGATCTTTTGGGATTACAGTCATCTTCCCTTCAACCTCGGGGGAAGGATTAACCTGCTGTACTGCTTTTTCTGGGGAATTGCGGCGGTTGTGTGGATGAGGATGCTATATCCCCGTCTGTCTGCCCTGATTGAAAAAATCCCCAAGAAACCTGGAGTGATCCTGACCTGGATCATGATTGTGTTTATGACTGTAAATATGATTATATCCGGGCTTGCCATGAACCGCTATCACCAACGTCAGAGCGGAGAAAGTAAAGAAGAGACAAACCTCACCCGAATTCTTGACGAACGCTTCCCTGACGAGAGGATGGAGAGAATCTATCCCAATGCCAAGCAGGTCAAATAAAAATTCTATATGTGGAACGGGATTGCTGCTGCTGTCCGGCATAAAGCCGGGCAGCAATTTTTTTTGTTTATCAGGAGACTGCTGGCTGCATGAGGGATATGACTGCCT
>DXXQ01000155.1 GCA_019416265.1 Clostridiales bacterium
ATTTCAATAAGTCTGACGGAAAGGCGCAGACCAAGTGGCTGGATCTGAACGGGAAGAAATACTATTTCAGTAAATCCGGCGTAATGTACAAAAATACAACATTCACCATAGATGGTGTTACCTACGAATTTGACGGAAATGGTGTTGCCACAGTGGGACAGCATCAATTAGAAGGAAATAACGTCATTATATACGATGAGGTAAGAAACAGGAATTTCAAGATCTGGAAGACTTATCTGGAGCATCCGGGAATTGCCAGCGGAGAGCTGACGGATCTGGATCTTCTGGCGGCGTTATGTGAAACAGAAGCGGGAGATCAGGGACATGTCGGTATGGTGGCAGTGGCTATGTGCGTTCTGAACCGTACGCTCTGTGACGAGTTTCCTTCAGAAGTGCGCCATGTGATCTTTCAGGGAGGAAGCTTTGCCCAGTATTCCGTGGTATCTAACGGGGCTTTCCTGAAAAGGCTTAACGGGCAGTGGGATGACAGGGCGGCAGCTTATAAGGCGGCAAATGAAGCCCTTAAAATGCGGGACGATTACGTTAAGAGCAAAAAACCAAGAACCCTGAAAGGCTTTGACCGGAAGGATTTTGATTTTATGTATTTCATGATGGAGGCTTCCTTCTGGAAACAGCCGCTGGACTTCAAAAAGGTGGACAATTTCTTATACAAAGATCATATGTTTTTCGTGGACTGGGTAAGTCCGTGAGAGTAGGAGTGTTTTATGAATCCATATTTGGCAGTGTTTTTATGTGCGGCAGGATTTACTCTGGCAGCGGCAGTGATCATCGTCCGTGCAGAACATAAGCGCAAAAAAGCTGTAATGAGGAAAATCCGCCGTATATACGGACAGGTTCCGGAACGGGAATATGAAACAGGGGATATTGAACGTATTTCCCTTTATTTCCGCAGAAAACAGAGCCAAGGGTTCTGTATTGATGATATTACCTGGAATGACCTTGACATGGATAGGATTTTTATGCTGGTAAACCAGACGGTTTCCTCTCCGGGAGAAGACGTTTTGTACGATATGATGCGCAGACTGCTCTTTTCTGAGGAGGAGGTACAGGAAAGGGAAAAGCTGATCGGCTTCTTCGCAGAAGAGACGGAGAAAAGGGAAAAACTGCAATATCTTCTGTCTTCTGTGGGAAAGACGAGGCTGGGATCTCTTTCGGAGACAGTGCTTGCCATCAGCAAGGCGCCCAGGGTAAATACGAAGATTCACATTTTTATGCTGATTCTTTTGCTTTTGGCGCTGTTTATAGCAGTTCCCGCATCTCCTCTCTATGGATTTTTCCTTTTTCTGGTGCTGGGTGTGGTAAATATGATGATTTACTATGCGAGCAAGGATTATAAGCTGATAGAAATGTATCTGGACTCTTTTGTGAGCCTCCTTCGGATGCTTTCCGCCGCAGATAAAATGGAAACCGTTGACTGGGAGCAGACAAGGAAGCAGATGGATGCCATCAGGGATGGAAAGAAGGCGTTTGCCGGACTACGCAAAAAAGCAGTTTTTCTCACCGGGAAAAACGACGGGACAGGAGATTTCCTCCAGGCAATCCTTGATTATGTAAGAATGGTCTTTCATGTGGACATTCTGGCATACAATTCCATTCTTCGTGAGGTGGGAAATAAAACAGACAAAATCATAGAGATGATCGACAACATGGGAGAACTGGATGCTGCAATATCCATTGCATCCTTCCGGGAGATTCTTCCTCTGAAATGCAGGCCAATATTTACTTCAGGTCAGGAGGTGTGTCTGGAAACAGAGGATTTATACCATCCCCTGATCTCGGAGCCTGTGGCAAACAGCATCACTGCCCGGGGAGGAGTGCTGGTGACCGGATCCAATGCTTCGGGAAAATCCACTTTTCTGAAAAACATTGCCATCAACTCGATTCTTGCCCAGACGATTTGTACCTGTACGGCGGCATCCTACAGGGCGCCTTTTCTGAAGGTTATGACCTCCATGGCTCTGCGGGACGATCTGTCCGGAGGAGAGAGCTACTTCATTGTGGAGATTAAGTCGCTGAAACGGATTCTTGATGAAAGCAGGAAGAAAGAACCTCTTTTATGTATTATCGATGAGGTGCTGAGAGGAACTAATACCATTGAAAGGATTGCCGCATCCTCAAGAATCCTGAAGGAGCTTGGCCAGCCCCATGTGCTGTCCTTTGCCGCCACTCACGACATAGAGCTTTCCTATATTCTCAACGGGATTTATGAGAATTACCATTTCGAGGAGGAGGTTCTGGAAAAAGAGGTTGTGTTTAATTATCTTTTGAAGCCGGGACGCGCCACAACCAGAAATGCCATCCGTCTTCTGGAGATGCTGGGATACGACGAAGCCCTTGTGGAGGATGCAGGCAGAGCTGCCGCAGAGTTTGAGCAGACAGGAGTCTGGAAAATGTTAAAGGAACAGTGACACAGAGTTGTTGCTGTTTTCTTTTTGTAATAACGCTGTATTACTTTAAGTTGTCAAAATATCGCGAAATTTCCTTGACAAATAAAACGTCCGTTTGTATACTTTCATTATTATATGGAAAAGCATTGAAGGGAAAAAGTAGGATAAGGATAAGCAGACAGAGAGCAGCCGGCTGGTGAGAGGCGCCTGTGGAACTTATTTGAATACATCCCGGAGCTCCGCACCGAAAGATAACAAGTAGGCTGCGGCGGGCTGGCACCCGTTAACGTGCTGGAGTGATTGAACCTGTATTTTCAGGGCAGATCACTTACGGAGGCAGGAAATGCGAGTTTTCTGCGAATTTAGGTGGTAACACGAGGCCCGGTTCTCGTCCTAAAAGGACAGGTGAACCGGGATTTTTTGATATTATAGGAGGAAAATGAAATGACAGTTTGGGAAGAACTGAAAGCACGCGGTCTTGTGGCCCAGGTAACAGTCCAAGAATTAGTTGCAGATATGGTAAACAAAGGGGAAGCTACATTT
>DXXQ01000156.1 GCA_019416265.1 Clostridiales bacterium
ACGCCGTTAACGTGGGTTCGATTCCCGCACGGGTCACCAAAATATTCCTCCTTAGCTCAGTCGGTAGAGCATGCGGCTGTTAACCGCAGGGTCGTTGGTTCGAGTCCAACAGGGGGAGTTTTAAAATATTAAATATTTTAAACCATGGCTCCATGGTCAAGCGGTTAAGACACCGCCCTTTCACGGCGGTAACAGGGGTTCAAATCCCCTTGGAGTCATTAAAAATAATAAATAAATGGAATTTTTTGTGGCTTTACCCTAACACTTAGTGTATAATACACATAAGTATTATGCCGATGTGGCTCAATTGGCAGAGCAGCTGATTTGTAATCAGCAGGTTATCGGTTCGAGTCCGATCATCGGCTTTTTGGACCTTTAGCTCAGTTGGTTAGAGCAACCGGCTCATAACCGGTCGGTCCTGGGTTCGAGTCCCCGAAGGTCCATTTAGAAATTATTTTGGCCCAGTGGCTCAGTTGGTTAGAGCGCCGCCCTGTCACGGCGGAGGTCGAGAGTTCGAGTCTCTTCTGGGTCGTTAGCAATAAGCTGACGAAGTTAGTAAATTGCATAAAAACAATATGGGGTCTTAGCTCAGCTGGGAGAGCATCTGCCTTACAAGCAGAGGGTCATAGGTTCGAGCCCTATAGGCCCCATATATCTAATTAAATATGCCGCAGTGGCGGAACAGGCAGACGCACAGGACTTAAAATCCTGCGGGGCTAACCCCCCGTACCGGTTCGATTCCGGTCTGCGGCATTAATAAAACCCTTGATTTTCAAGGGTTTTTATTTTTCCATAACGTCTTTTATTCTTTCATATTTGACAGCAACAAAGAAAGGATTGGCTCTTACTGAATTCAGTGCAGAGCTAATCCTTTTGTTCATTTGCTTATTCTATGATTATATCAATTGTTGCTTACTTTATGGTTACTTTAACGGTTTTTGAGAAGTCCCCGTAAGTTTTGTATTTTCCGTCTTTATCAGAAATGACGCTGCGCATCCGGAAATAGTAGGTCTCTCCCTTTTTTAAAGCTTTCGTTGTGGAGGATTCCTTCGTGTCCGGAAGCTGAGTCAGTCTCTGGTAATGCTTAGCCTTCGCGTTACGGTAGTAGATCACGTACTGGGAATTTCCCTGACGGTAAGCTGCCGGGGATGCTTTCCAGGTAAGCTTTGCCCTGCGGCCAGAAACGGCAGATGCCTTCAAAGACGGTGTTTTGGGGAGGGTATAACAGACTGCCGTTCCTTTATAATATGGTGAGTAATAATTCTTCTTTTGGTAAGTTCTGTACGCGCGTACAATCACGCGATACCGCTGTCCTGCCTGCAGACCTGTGATTGTTTTCGAGGTAGCGTCTTTTCCTACAGATACACGTTTTACGGTTTTTCCCGTAAGTGCATCTTGCACATAAATGGTATATCCGTTATGAGCTCTTTTAACCGGATTCCATTGACATGTGAGGGAAGTTTCTGTTCTTTTCGAAATTTTTAATCCTGTTACCATATCAGGGTTAGGAATCTCGTAAATGCTAAAATTCATATCGGCAGTAACGGTGCGGTCATCATTTAGATAGTATTTAATATGCCCATCTGTAATTGTGGAATCCAGTTCCTGCTTTGACGGGTTATCCAAAATTGTCGGGTACAGCCTGTCATCTTTGATCACGAACTCTTTACTGACGGATGCGACGCGGCTGGAATCCCAGTTAATCATGGAAGTCAAATCAAAATAACCACCCGTTCCATTCTTCACACTTTCTGATTGCGTGACATGAACTCTCTCAGGATGGCAATCCCCGAAATCATACATCGCAAAACTGTCTAAAAAAATGTCAACCTCGCGCAGAGAAGGACAATTGGACAGATCCAGTTCATATGTCTGATCTTCTCCCTTCATCAGCCACCGGAGGTTTTCAATGTGAAGGGTTTCTAATTCCTTGTTATTTGAAAAGTCCAGCCATACATCATTATAAGCACCCTCGTGATCGATATCAATACTACGAAGATGCGGATTATTTCTTGTATTCAGTATAACCTTAGAGCTGCCGTGAATCTCTATTTTTTCAAGCCGGGGCATCTTTGTTATCAACTGAATCAGGTACTGATCATTGCTTCCATGAAAGTGATTATCCCCATCATCCGGAGTTGTCCAGCAGGAAATACGGTATTCTTCAATGTTACAGTCCTCAGGAAGGAGGATTTCCCGGATGTCACATAAAACCTGAAGCTTTGTCAGTCTCGTACTTGTCGAAAGATTCAGTACAGTTGGAGTTGACTTTTTTTGAGAGAAGCCCGCCTCCTCGTAAGAATACGAATAAACTTTCAGTTCTTTTAATAATGGCAGAGTAGAAAGATCAATGATCAGATCGTCTGCTGTTTCAAGTGGTCCTGGTTCTCCCATCATCATTAAATTCAGCTTTTCCACTGCTGTCAGATATTCAATGCCCTGCATAGAGGACTTAGTAAAACTCGGAGAATATTTGACTCCGTTGTAAACTCCATAGTCAGCGTAATCTTCTGGACGGATGGATTTGATTTCAGTAATTTCACCGGATTCAAGTATCCCATTTTGATTTTTATCCCTTCTGGAGTCGGACAAAAATTCGCGGAATTCAAGATTCGGGAAATGTTCTTCATCAATGGGAACGTCTTCTGCAGAAACTGTCTGTTCAGATACTGCATCTTCAAATGCAAAATCCACATCTTCGCCCTCTATAAATGCTTCGCCATCATCAAACAGATTCCCTTCATCCGTCATATCCTGTGCTTTTGCATTTTCCATCACCGCATCTTCGTCACCGGATGTAAATTCCGACGCTGAAACAGAAACTACCGACATCAACACAGTAGTAGCAACCAGAACAATTCGTAATTTTTTTCTTTTTATCATACAAATGCGCCTCCTTATTTAGAAAATATTGTTTGAAGGTTTCATCTTTCATAGATTAACTTAAGTGTATCACAGAAACTGATGTTATTTGTATAATAAATAATACCGGAAGAAATCTATGGAAACGCCTTTCAGATGGAATGTAAAACAGTCCGTTTATATTCTGTTGCAGTCATATGATAGTATTTTTTGAATGCAGTATGAAAATGGTTTGGACAGGAATATCCTAATTTTGAAGCAATTTCTGAAAGTGAATACTTATTTTCTTTTAAAAGTGTCACTGCTGCACACATTCTTGCTTCTGTCCGTTTTTGAAGAAAATTTTGCCCGTATTGGTCAAAAAGAATTCTGCGTGTCTGTCTGGTACTGAGTCCTAAGCGGTTTGCCAATTCTTCCAGAGTAATCGTATTATATTCGAGGAGAAAGCTGTCTTCAATTAAGATATAAGCTTTAATCAGGGGAATGGGAATGTATGTAATTGCCGCATTTGTGGCTGGCTCATAATTGCGCAGGATTTTTACCAGAAACTGCATGAAAAGCCCCTGAAGCATAATGGAAGCAGCGGGACCCGGATTTGAAAATTCGGTATGTATCTGTTCCAGCGTAACCGGCAGATCTGCACAATCTTTTCCGTACCAGAAAGGATAGCGTAAAAAAGTGTCCATAATATGCTTCTGCCTGGAAGGACCCTTATGGGAGGAACTGTGTGCTTCTGCTATTTCCAGATAAATACAATATTCAAAGGTTGGATCGGCCGGATCAGGATACTGCTGATGTTCGACATGGGGACCTGTTGTATACAGGATATTTGGATAGAGCTCATAAGAACACTGGTTACTGATAAGTGTCCCCTTTCCTTTGGGAATATAATGAATTTCATAGCTATTTGAGCTGTGCATGTGAGAAGGGGTATTCCATGTCTGACATTCATATGTAAACTTCAATATATGGATCTGGTATTGCCCTATGGAAAAAGTAATGTTCAAATTATCATTTTTCATTTTAATCTCCAATCTGCTGTCATAAGAAAATATCTTCAAGTACGCTAATCGGACATAAATAATATTTATATGTCCGCTATCCCCATATTTTTATCATACAACAGTCCCTATAATAAAAGCAAGAATATATCGGAGCCTGCATGTAGGTTCTGAATAGTTACTGTTCACATGGCACTATTCTGCGAGGTGTTTTGGCATGTATATGCCAAAATCCCGAGACATACAAGCCAAAATTCCATTGCCGTAGGCAAGCTGAAATGAATTTTGGCTCGTTGCTGTGAACAGTAATTCTGAGCAACAGCATAAGGTAAGAGAAGTACGAACAGGAGATGATAAAAATGGTAATTGACGCGCATTTACACCTTTGGGATATTCAGGCAGGATGTGTGAATGGAAAGCCTGTCTTTGCTCTGGATGGGGGAAAAAGTAATTTTGGCGGTGAAATACGTCAGATGATGCCTCCATATATGCTGGACGGACGAAATACAGCAGAGATGTTAATGGCAAATATGGACTATGCGAGAGTAAGCGGGTGTGTGGTAACGCAGGAATATATAGACGGAAATCAGGATGGCTATCTTCTGGAGTGTAAAAAGAAATATCCGGAAAGAATGAAAATCTGCTGTCTGTATGAAGAAAAACCCATAGAGGACCCATGGGTTATGCGCTTTGATGGAATAAAAATCTGCGCAGGAAGATTAAAAGAGAAGAATTTAATGGAGCATGAAGCAGTTTTTGCCCAGGCAGACCGATTGGGAAAGTTTATCTCTATTGATCTGGCAGAAGGAGATTTGCAAGTAGCGGAAATGGAAAAAATAATTGAAAAATATCCGGATCTGCCAATAGCAATCGGGCATTTTGGCATGGTCACCGTTGAGGGCTGGGAAAAACAGATCGAACTTGCCAGACATCAGAATGTCTATATTGAAAGCGGCGGGATCACATGGCTGTTTCATAAAGAATTTTACCCATATCCGTCTGCAGTTGCGGCAATACGCAGGGCAATTCAGATTTGCGGAATTGATAAGCTGATGTGGGGAAGCGACTATCCAAGGACAATGACTGCGATTACCTATGATATGAGCAAAGCATTTATTGAAGAGACCTCTGCCCTGTCAGAGGTGGAAAAGCGAAAAATATTAGGGGAAAATGCGGAACGCTTTTATGGATTTTCCAAATTGGAAATACCGCCCAAAACTATTAATATGGTCGAATAGGAGAATGAACATGATTGTAAAAGGTACTTATTTTCAAAACAGTGAAGAAAAACCGTTAGTATACGGAGATGTTGAAATACACAATCCACCGAGAAGAAGGTTAAGAGGAGAGGAGGAAAAAACAGGAATTCTGGCAGAAAGTGTTCTGGTCGGTTTCTGCGGAACAGATTATACGCTGATGAACATGGGACGTAAAGGCAAATTGGGGGCAAAGTTTCCGGAAGGCTGCCAGCGTCTCATCAACGGACATGAAGGAGTTGTCTGGGTTCCTTCAGAGAACAGGTTTGCAATTGTACTGATCCGCGGGGGAAACAGTTACGATCCGACAAGATATACAGAAGAAGAAACTTATTTTGAGTATGGCTGCGATCAGGCGGATGGTTTATTTTCAGATAGAAATTATTATAATCCCGATATGCTGCTGGAGATTCCGGACGGGTATGTAAAGGATGGAAAGATTTCCCTTTCCCTATGTAAGAAGCTGGTATTCAGCGATCCTTATGCCTGTATGATTTTTCAGAGAGAACGAATGGAGGATCTGGGAGAAGCACATAATTTCCGTGTGAAAATGGCTGAATATAAATGTACGGAAGCTAAGGCGAGAGAAATTGCCAGAAAGGAAACCTTTGCACGGGTATGTATTTTCGGTCTGGGAACAACAGGAATGTTCATAGGCGATCTGATACATCAGAGATATCCGGATGCCAATATTGTTTTTGTTGCCAGAAGTGAAGAAAGCAGTCCGAAGGTTTCATTCGCTTTAAAACAGGCGGGCGCTTCTTATGTAAGAAATGTTTTTGACACAAAAGAAGAGCTGGCTTCTGCGATTAAAGAAAAGCTTGGAGGAACAGCAACCGTATTTATCGGTTCCAGCGGAGCGCAGATCGAACATGAAATTGCGTTTCAGTATGGGGTTCTGGGATGTAATGGTATTTATAACTCATTCTCTCTGGGACCGGAGGTAGCAGTTGATACAATGCCTTTTGGCTTCAAAAATCAGTTGATATTTGGTTCTATTAATTTCCGTCAGGACCATATGGAAGAGGCGATCCGAATTCTTCAAAACAGCGATTATGACCAGATTGTGGAGCTGATTGACAAAGAAGAATTTGCTCAGGATCCGATAGATGCATATGAAAATAAAATTTATTCAAAGAGCGCGCCAATGAAAACAGCAGTCATCTGGAATGAAACCTATGTAGATAAAGACAGATAATAACGGAATAAAAACTCAAAGGTGAAAAAGTGAGGAGGAATTACAATGAAAACAATCCTAATAAATGAACCGGGAAAGGTTGAAGTAATCGAAACAGAAATGCCTGTTGTGAAGGAAGGGGAAGCGCTGCTTAAAATTCTGTATGGCGGAATCTGCGGCAGTGATCTGGGAACGTACCGGGGAACCTTTGCCTATGCAGGCTATCCGAGAATACCGGGTCACGAGTTCTCTGCGCAGATTGTAAAAATCGGAGAGAACAACAGAGGTCTGAAAGAAGGAATGATCGTAACCTGTAATCCGTATTTTAATTGTCAGAAATGCTATGCATGTGAGCGGGGACTGGTAAACTGCTGTGAATCCAATGAAACAATGGGCGCACAGAGAGATGGTGCATTTTCGGAATATATCACAATGCCGGTGGAACGTATTTATGACGGCAAAGGACTGAGTCCGAAACAGCTTGCGCTGATCGAGCCTTTCTGTATCAGCTATCATGGGGTATCAAGAGCAGATATTAAAAAGGGAGACAAGGTGCTTATTATGGGAGCAGGAACCATCGGGGTTCTGGCTGCAATTGCGGCAAAAGCAAAAGGCGGCGAAGTTTACATCGCAGATGTTGCAGAAGAAAAGCTTCAGTATGCATATAAGACCTTTGGTCTTGCAGGCAGGATAAAGAATAACGGAAAAGAAGCATTTATGGAGCAGGTGCTTTCCATAACAGGAGAACACCATGGTTTTGATGTCTGCATCGAAGCAGTGGGACTTCCGTCTACTTTCCAGGATTGTATTGATGCGGCTGCATTCGGAGGCCGTGTTGTGCTGATCGGAGTCGGCAAGCAGAATCTTGACTTCAACTTTACATTAATCCAGAAGAAGGAATTAAATGTGTTCGGTTCAAGAAATGCGCT
Organism: Clostridiales bacterium; assembly: GCA_019416265.1. Taxonomy (GTDB): domain Bacteria; phylum Bacillota; class Clostridia; order Lachnospirales; family Lachnospiraceae; genus Blautia_A. The sequence continues at coordinate 7,226 of DXXQ01000156.1, forward strand.
GAAGAAGGATTTTACAGAATTGATCGATCTGGTAAAAAGCGGGGAAATTGCTCTGGAAAAGGTGGTAATGAATCCGGATTCAGAGGATGCGGCAAAGAAATCAGAATATGAATTGGAAGAAGCTCCTGCGGCCTTTGAAGAGTTCAGCAAATATGGGGGTAGTAAATTAAAAGTATTGATTCATTTTGCAGATCCGGAATGAGGACAGGACTTATGAAGGAATTTATAAAAATTCATAAAGAGGATACAGTGGCAGTTGCGCTAAAGCCCTTAGAAAAAGGGAAAGTCATTGAAATAGACGGAAAGAAGCTGGAGCTGAAAGAGGCGATTCCTCAGGGACATAAATTTGCTCTGTGCAAAATCGGCGCAGGAGAAAATGTGATCAAATATGGAAACAGCATAGGAATAGCGAAGGAAGAAATTCCCGCCGGAGCCTGGGTACATATCCACAATGTAAAAACAGGGCTGGGGGAAGTGCTGGAGTATCAGTTCGCCCCCCGGAAGATAAGTCCGGAGAAAACAGAGGAGGCTTTTTTTGAAGGATACCGCAGAAACAACGGAAAGGTGGGAGTCCGAAATGAAATCTGGATTATTCCTACTGTGGGTTGTGTAAACAATGTGGCGGAAGCAATTGAAAAAAAGGCAAAAAAATATATCAGGGGTTCTGTGGAAGAAGTAGTTTCATTTACACATCCATATGGATGCTCTCAGATGGGGGAGGATCAGGAATACACGAGACAGATTCTTGCAGATTTTGTCAATCACCCAAATGCAGGAGGCGTATTAGTTCTGGGACTTGGCTGTGAAAACAGCGGCATCGAAGAACTGAAAAAATACATAGGGGACTATGATGAAAGACGGGTGAAATTTCTGGTAGCTCAGGAATGTGAGGATGAAATCGAAGAGGCTGTGAAGCGAATCGGAGAACTGGCAGAATATGCCGGACAGTTTCACAGAGAGCCCATTTCCGTAAGCGAACTCGTAATTGGAATGAAATGCGGCGGTTCCGACGGACTGTCGGGAATTACGGCAAATCCGGCTGTGGGAGCTTTTTCGGATATGCTGATTTCCAAGGGCGGAACAACGATCCTGACGGAGGTTCCGGAGATGTTCGGCGCAGAAACCCTTCTGATGAACCGATGTGAGAATGAAGAGCTATTTGAAAAAACAGTAAAATTGATCAATGATTTTAAGAATTATTTTACATCCCACAATCAGACAATTTATGAAAACCCATCTCCCGGAAATAAAAAAGGCGGAATTACTACACTGGAAGATAAATCTCTGGGCTGTACGCAAAAATCCGGAAAAGCTTCCATTCGGGGAGTACTGGCTTACGGGGAAGGCGTGACCGAAAAAGGACTGAACCTTTTGAGCGCACCGGGAAACGATCTGGTGGCATCCACGGCCCTTGCTGCGTCGGGAGCCCATATCGTATTGTTTACAACAGGCAGGGGAACTCCCTTTGCTTCTCCTGTGCCTACAATAAAAATATCCAGCAATACACAGCTTGCAGACAAAAAGAAGAATTGGATTGACTTTAACTGCGGAGATATCGTGGAGGAAGGTACGCTGGAGGAAAGCGCAAAAAGATTGTTTGATTATGTGCTGGAAGTTGCTTCGGGAAAAAAAGTGAAGGCAGAGGAAGCGGGCTTCCATGACATGGCAATTTTTAAACAGGGAGTAACTTTATAGGGGATGACCGGAAGGCTGTACAGGAGAGCAGAGAATGAAGAAATTATCTTATGATACGTTAAAAGAGTTAAATTATGATGGATATCTTATGGAGAAAGCGCCGGAACGGGTTCTCCAGTTCGGGGAAGGAAATTTTCTCCGTGCTTTTGCAGATTATTTTATTGATGTCATGAATGAAAAAGCCGGATTTAATTCCAAAGTGGTGTTGATTCAGCCCCGCGGCGGAAGTGAAAAAATACGCGATGTGATCAATGAGCAGGAAGGGCTTTATACACTTTTTCTGCGAGGCTGTGTAAATGGCTGCAAGGTAAATGAGAAGCGTGTGATATCAAGTGTAAGCCGCTGCCTGAATTCTCACAGTGATTATGAGGCGTATATGGAGTGCGCAAAGAATCCGGAGCTTCGTTTTATTATAAGTAATACAACGGAAGCGGGAATCCGATACGACGAAGCCTGTCAGTTTACGGACAGGCCTGCAGCAAGCTATCCGGGGAAATTAACACAGTTTTTATATGAAAGATATCAGTGTTTCGGAAAAGAGAAGGGAAAGGGATTTATCATTCTTTCCTGTGAGCTCATTGACAACAATGGAAAAGAGCTGGAAAAATGTGTGCTTGCATATGCGAAGCAGTGGGAACTGGGAGAAGAATTTGAACGCTGGGTAAAAGAGGAAAACAGATTCTGTTCTACACTGGTTGACCGTATTGTTACCGGATATCCGGGAAATGAGGCAGAAGAAATCTGTGAAGAGGCAGGCTATGAGGACAAGGTGATCGACACAGGAGAAATCTTTGGTTTCTGGGCAATCGAAGGGTCAAAGGAGCTTAAAGAAGAGCTGCCTTTTGAGGAAGCTGGGCTTCCGGTTTTGATTACAGACGATCACGGGCCCTACAAGCAGAGAAAAGTACGTATTTTAAACGGTGCGCATACATCCATGGTTCTGGGGGCTTATCTTGCAGGGCAGGACATAGTCAGAGACTGTATGCAGGATGAGGTAATCTGCGGATTTATGAACAGGACAATTTATGAGGAAATCATTCCGACCTTATCCTTGCCGGAAAAAGAACTGATGGATTTTGCGAAATCAGTTACCGATAGATTTAATAATCCATTTATTGACCATGCATTGCTTGATATTTCTCTTAATTCTACTTCCAAGTGGAGAGCGCGGGTTCTTCCGTCTCTGAAAGGGTATATAGAGAAATATCATAGGCTACCCGGATGTATTACCGCATCCCTGGCATTTTATATTGCATTTTATAAGATAAGCTATAGAGACAGCTCCGGTTTCTACGGGATGCGTGGAAGTGAGTCGTATAAAATAAAGGACGAGCCGTTTGTTCTGGAATTTTATAACGCGCACAGAAATGACGATGAAAAAATGCTTGTTTCGTCTGTTCTTTCCAATGAAGCATTCTGGGGAGAGGATCTGACGAAAATAGAGGGACTTTGTGAGGCTGTTACAGAGGATCTGAAAGAAATAGAAACAAAAGGTACCTATGAATTAATGAAATCCTGTCTGAATTGACAGAAATGAAAAAAGCAGAGGATCCTGGATTTGTGTTTGAAATCCATATCTTCTGCTTTAATTTTTTCCTCAGAAAAGAATCAGCTTGGACAGGTAATTTCAATCACCTGCTCGATCATTTTATGAAGAAGCTGGCTCTGTTTGGTATCTGCTGCGTGATAATACACTTCCTTTCCCTCTCTTCGGCTTACGATCAAACCGCTGCTTCGAAGGAGGCGGAGGTGATGGGAAACAGCGGGGCTGGACATATCGAGCATTGCTGAAATATTGATTACACATTCTTCGCAGTGACATAAGAGCCAGAACAATCGGATCCGTGTAGTATCTCCTAATTGTTTAAAAATGTCGGCTACCAACTGAAACTTCTCAATATTGTCTAATTCATTTTTGATATTGCTGTAAACGGTATGGGTGTTATGGTTGTGGGGTAATGTAATCTCATTCATAAATTCTACCTCGTTTTTTCGATTGGAAACAATTTCAGCAATAAGTCTGTGAAAGGATATTGACTTTTGCCTGTGTCTGCATTATACTACATACATAAAGATTAAACAAGTGTTTAATCGTTAAATCAAAGAAAAATCAGGAGGACAAAGATTATGAAGAAAACTTATAAAATCGAGGTTGACTGTGCGAACTGTGCGAATTTAATGGAAGATGCTGCCCGCAAAACAAGCGGTGTAAAGAATGCGACAGTAAATTTTATGACACAGAAGATGATCGTGGAATTTGACGAGGGGCAGCAGCCACAGGAGGTTATGGAGAGAGTTCTTGATTCCTGTAAGAAGGTAGAGTCTGACTGCGAGATCTTTCTTTGAAAGGAGCATAAGATATGCAGGAGTTGATCGTAAACATACTGCTTATTGCTGTTGTCTTAACTGCGGCGGGATTTCTTGCGACTGCAGGAAATCCCAAAAACGGGATGACGAAAAAGCAGAAAAAGATGCTGAAGCGTATCCTGATCGCATCGTCCATGCTTCTGGTGCTGCAGTTTCTTTCTGCTGAATTGCTGGCGCAGGTTGATGAACTCTTATTTCCGTCAGCAGGACGATGGTTGCGCTTTGCGCTGTATTTAGCGGATTATTTTATCATAGGTCATGATATCTTAAGGAAAGCGATAAAGGGAATCAGAAATCATCGTGTTTTTGATGAAAATTTCCTTATGGCAGTTGCAACTGTGGGAGCCATGGTACTGGCAGTGTCTTCTGACGGAGATTACTTTGAAGCCATAGCAGTTATGCTGTTTTACCAGGTTGGCGAGTGGTTTCAGGGATATGCTGTGGGAAAAAGCCGCCGCAATATCAGTGAACTTATGGATATTCGTCCGGACTACGCAAATATAGAGAAGGACGGGAAATTAGAACAGGTTGACCCCGACGAGGTCGAGATTGGCAGTGTGATTATTGTACAGCCCGGTGAAAAAGTACCGATTGACGGTATTATCATTGAGGGGAACACAACCTTAAATACAAGCGCTCTGACAGGCGAGAGCCTTCCCCGTGATGCAAAGGCGGGAGATGAGATCATCAGCGGTTGTATTAATATGACGGGAGTTCTTAAGATTAAAACAACGAAGGAGTTTGGTGAATCCACAGTGTCCAAAATCCTGGATTTAGTTGAAAATGCCAGCTCCCAGAAATCAAAATCTGAGAATTTTATTTCCAGATTTGCAAAAGTCTATACACCGTTTGTATGCTACAGCGCCCTGGCGCTGGCACTCCTTCCGCCGCTTGTGCGTATGCTGTTCATGGGCCTTCCGGCAGATTGGAGCACCTGGGTTTACAGAGCCCTGACCTTCCTGATCATCAGCTGCCCGTGTGCGCTTGTTATCAGCATTCCGCTCAGCTTTTTTGCGGGAATCGGAGGCGCCAGCCAGGCAGGAGTTTTAGTAAAAGGATCGAACTATCTGGAAACCCTCTCCAAGGTCCGGACAGTTGTTTTTGACAAGACAGGTACTCTTACCCAGGGTGTTTTCGAAGTGGATGATATCCACCACAATGAGATGGAAAAGGAGAAGCTGATCGAATATGCTGCTCTGGCGGAAAGCGCATCCTCACATCCCATCAGTAAAAGCCTGCAGAGGGCTTACGGAAAGGAACCTGACCGTTCCCGGGTAAAAGATATTCAGGAAATCAGCGGAAATGGTGTGATTGCCAGAGTTGATGACGTTGAGGTAGCAGCGGGAAATGACAAGCTGATGCGAATGCTTAATATTGATTATAAAGACTGTCACAGTACAGGAACGATCATTCACATGGCAGTCAATGGCAGATATGCCGGACATATTGTTATTTCCGACATTGTGAAACCTCATGCAAGGGAAGCCATTGATTCTCTGAGAAAGTCAGGTATTGATCGGACAGTTATGCTTACCGGCGACGCCCGCAAGGTGGCGGAACAGGTGGCCGAAGCTCTGGGAATCGATGAGGTTTACAGTGAACTTCTTCCTTCCGATAAGGTAGCCAAGGTGGAGGAACTGCTGAAGGAAAACACAGGAAAGTCCAGGCTGGCCTTTGTCGGGGACGGAATCAACGATGCCCCTGTATTAACCAGAGCGGATATCGGTATTGCCATGGGAGCCATGGGCTCCGATGCTGCCATTGAAGCGGCAGACATTGTGCTCATGGATGACGACCCTTTAAAAATTTCAAAAGCAATCAGGATTTCAAGAAAATGCCTGGGAATCGTATACCAGAATATTGTGTTTGCGCTGGGAATTAAGTTCCTCTGCCTGATTCTGGGAGCATTTGGGGAAGTAAATATGTATATGGCAATTTTTGCCGATGTCGGGGTGATGATCCTCGCAGTGCTCAATGCGATTCGCTGTCTGTTTGTGAAGAAATTATAAGAAACTCTTATTTCAGAGACGATAAAAATCTGGATAGAATAACAGATTTTTATTGTCTCTGATTTGCTTTTCGGTGTATAATTTTTTATATCTGAAGATTGAAGAGATGCGGAAAGGAAGAGAATATGACCGGAAAAATACTGATTGCAGACGATGACGAGCTGATTCGGGAGCTTTTGAGAGACATTCTTGAAATAGAAGGCTATGAGATCGTGGAGGCAGAGGACGGGGAACAGGCCCTGGAATATTATAAAGAAAACCGGGATTTGGATCTGGCAATACTGGATATTATGATGCCCGGGAAAGACGGGCTTGAGGTACTTCAGGAAATACATGAAAGCTCCGATCTTCCGGTGATCATGCTGACGGCTCTTGGAACGTCTGCCCATGAACTGGAGGGATTTGTAAAGGGAGCCTGCGATTATATATCGAAACCCTTCCATTCCCAGCTTCTGCTCGCCCGGGTGAAGGCTGCAATGAAATATAAGGGAAGAGAAGAGAGGAAGGTTCCGGGAAACGGCAAATGCATGGGAAGGCTGATCGTAGATTGTGACTCCTGTACCGTACTGGTTGATGATAAAAAAATCGAACTTACAAACAAAGAATATCAGCTTTTGGTATATCTGATGGAGAACAGAAACATCGTACTGACCAGAGATCAGATCCTGGAGAGAATCTGGGGATTTGACTACGAAGGAGATGTCCGCACCATCGATACCCATATTAAAATGCTTCGCATGGATCTTGGGGAATGTGGGAATTATATCCACACAGTGAGAGGAATGGGATATTTGTTCAGGGAGCAGGAAAAATGAGGACTACTTTAAAAAAGAAATATATCCTTGTGGGAATTTTGCTGATTATAGGGTTTCTCGCATTTTTATTCCTGTCAGCCGCCGTTTTCCAGAACAGGATGATGAACAAATGGAATAGTGAAGAAATAGAAGCCGTGGCAGGACAGGTCCTGGAAGAGCTGGATAAATCCGGCTGGGATCTGAATCAGACGGAGATCGAGGGACTTGCATTTGAAAACAATGTATCTGTTACCATTGCAGATGAAGAGTACAAGGTTCTTTACAGTACCAGATATCGTGAGAGATACAGGAAAGTTCTGGGGAAAACAAGTATCAGAGTAATTGAGGATACAAAAAAAGAACTGGAAAAGACAGGGAAAAGTTTTGTCAGCAATTTTGATGACGAAAAAAGAGCTTCTTTTATCTATATACAGAAAATAAGAGAAACGGATTATCTGGTGATCCGAAAATCTGTAGAGGGCTTCAAAAGCAGTATTTATGTGTTGGAGAGATGCTTTGTCATTGCCGCGCTTCTGACGCTGCTTTGCGGTATTGTTGTCATCTTAATTCTGACAGGAAGAATGACCAGGCCGATCTGCGAAATTAACCGCGTAACTGCACAGATCGCAAATCTGAATTTTGATGAAAAAGCAGAGGTTCATTCAGGGGATGAGTTTGGAGAACTGGCGGCATCTGTAAATCTTATGTCTGATAAATTAAAAGAGGCAGTGGGAAGTCTCCAGAAAGATCTGGAAAAAAGAAAGAATCTGGTGCGGAATATGTCCCATGAACTGAAAACACCTGTAGCAGTAATTATGGGATATGCAGAAAACCTGGAGTATATTGCCCAGAAACAGCCCCGGAAGATTGGGAAATACTGCGAAGTCATCGCAAAAGAATGTGAGAGAATGGATGAGCTTATCAGTCAGATGCTGGAGGTATCGGCAAGCGAAAGCGGAGTCTCTGTCCTGAACCTTACAGAAATTTCTCCTGAGAAAATCCTTGAAGCAGTTCGAAAAAATTATGAGATAGAGCTGGAAGAGCATAAGGGAAAATATATAGAGAAAAATGAACTGAAAGCAGAGTTTTGGGGAGACAGGGAAGTGCTTCAAAGGGCGCTTTATAATCTTATAAAAAATGCGGTAAGATATGGGGACAAAGAAGGAAAGATTATCACCCGCCTTTGGGAAGATGATACATCCATCCATTTCAGCGTTTACAATGACGGCAGCCGGATCCCCCGGGAAATCCAGGACAGGATCTGGGATGAATTTTATAAAGCAGATCATTCCAGAAAAAGGGAAAAGGGAAGCTTCGGAATAGGACTTTCCATTGTGAAACAGGCGGCTTGTGCACACGGCGGCGGCGTAGAAGTGAGAAATACGTCGGATGGTGTTGTTGTCGGATTTTATATTCCCATACAAAGAAAATAAAATTATTACAAAAATATTTCACAAAGATTACACAAAGGTCTTTCATAATGGGGAAGGTTTGTAACCGGCAGTGTCAGATTGATGGAAAGCTGCCTGCAAATACACTACCTGTTAGGAGAGACTTTTTTATGAAATATTGTAAAGTTTGCGGATTGCCGGAATCTTATCATGGAATTCAATTTGATGAGAGGGGAATCTGCAACTACTGTAATTTCTATGAAACACACAGAGAAACTCTGGAAAATAAAGAACTTCGAAGGAAGATTTTCGAAGAAGAAATTGAAAAAGCAAAAAAGAAAGCTGCAGAAAACGGTTCCGCCTATGACTGCGTTGTGGGATTCAGCGGTGGAAAGGACAGTACCTATATTATATGGCAGATGAAAAATGTCTATAAGCTTCGTGTTCTGGCAATCACTTTTCAGAACGGTTTCCATACAGAATACGGCAGGAGCAACATAGAAACTTCTCTGCAGCAATTAAATGTGGAGCATCTGACTGTTCGTATGCAGGAGGAAGAACTGAGGAAGGTCTGCAGAAAAAGCGTAAAGATCTTAAAAAATTTCTGTGCGGTATGTTTCCACTATATGCATTATTACTGCCATCAGATTGCAGGAGCTATGGGGATCCCTTTAATTGTAAACGGAAGAACGAGAGGTCAGATTTATCAGAATGCTCTCAGTGAGGAAAAGATAGAACCCTTTGAGCTTTCACATAATCTTCTCGACTTTGAATATCAGATGTTTGGAAAGCTTTCTGAGAAACTGGCAGCCAGAGGAAGGGTGGATTATCTGAGAGATGTTTCGGTGACTTCCCTTTCTTATTTTGCTTACCATGATGTGACAGAAGAAGAGACGATGGTATTTCTTGAAAAAGAGCTGGACTGGAAAAGACCGGAGACGGGAGTTCCCCATGCAGACTGCTGGGCTCATCCCATGGCGGAGAACTTCAGCATTAGGAAAAGAGGATATCCTGTCCGCACCGGAGAACTGGCGGTTCTTGTGCGAAGCGGTGAGATGACCAAAGAGGAAGCTGCCCTGGAGCTTGAGAAGGACAGGGAAAAGTATTCTGTGGTTGATCTCAAATTAAAAGAAGAATTTTACGACAGGATAAAAGAGCGGTAATTTTATTTTACAATAATACCTTTAAACGTGTTACAATTACTTATAGCTTCTAATACAAAACTGAAAAGAGAAGACTGCAACAAAAGAAAGGAGGGGATCAGATGATCACGAATGTTCTGGAATTTCTGGAACGGGCAGAGAAACATACCCCGGATAAGATTGTTTTTTCAGATCCTGAGAACAGTGTGACCTATAGCGAATGTGTTTCAAGGGCCCGTGCCATTGGTACATATCTGGGCAGAACAGGAAGAAAGAACTCCCCGGCAGCTGTATTGATCGACCGGGATATTGAAAGTATCGAGATGTTCCTGGGGGTTGTTTACAGTGGGAATTTTTATGTTCCTGTTAGCAAAAATCTGCCTGCTGAAAGAATCCGGATGATTCTGGAAAGTATGGAACCGTGCTGTATTCTGGCACAGAAATCAGACAGGGACTTTCTTGAGAACTTCCCGTTTCAGGAAAAAGTATCCTATCTGGAAGATATGGTCGGCACAGAGCCGGATGAAATTTTATTAAAGACGATCCGAGCAGGACATTTGGATACAGATCCGCTGTATGCAATTTATACGTCCGGTTCCACGGGCAAACCCAAGGGAGTACTGGTAAGCCACAGATCGGTTATCGATCTGGCGGAACAGTTTTCAACCTGTTTTGGTTTCGATAGTGAGGATGTGTTTGGAAATCAGGCGCCCTTTGACTTCGATGTATCAGTAAAAGACATATACTGTACGCTTCAAAGCCAGGCGGCATTATGTATTGTTCCCGCAAAGCTTATTTCGTTTCCGAAGCTGTTGATCCCATATATGAATGAGAGAAGGATTTCTGTAACAATCTGGGCGGTGTCGGCGCTGGCAGTTGTGGCAGGCTTTAAGGGACTGAAAAGAGGCAGACCGGAATATCTCAAAAAAATTCTTTTTTCCGGAGAAGTTATGCCCTTAAAGGTACTGAATTACTGGCGTGAAAATATTCCGGATGCGATGTATGTGAATCTTTACGGCCCGACAGAGATTACCTGTAACTGTACTTATTACATACTGGACAGGGAGTTTGACGGAACAGATGAAATTCCCATAGGAAAGGCGTTCCCCAATACAGAAATTCTGCTCCTGAAAGAGGACAACACTCTGGCGGGAGAGAATGAAACAGGAGAGATCTGTGTCAGAGGAAGTTCTCTTGCTCTTGGGTATTACAAGAACAGAGAGATTACCGAAAAAGCCTTCTGCCAGAATCCGCTGAATCCGGATTATCCTGAGAGAATATACCGCACAGGGGATATGGGAAGATGGATCAACGGCGAACTCTTTTTCTCCGGAAGAAGAGATTTCCAGATTAAACATATGGGACACCGTATCGAGCTGGGAGAAATAGAGAGGGTGATGGACAGTCTTCCGTTCTCTGAGAGAAACTGCTGTATCTACGATGAAAAACATGAAAAAATATATATGTTTTATCAGGGCGAAACAGATATGGCAAAAGAGATTGCTGTCTCACTGCAGGAAAAGCTGCCGAAATATATGTGTCCGAACAAATATGTGTTTATGAAAGAGATACCTCTGAATAAAAACGGCAAGCTGGACAGAACCCGTCTCAGGGAGGAATATATCAATGGCGGACAGGTTTGACAAAATTGTAATACTGGGAACAGGTAAGCTGTTTCTTGACTGTCTGAGCTATGCGGTACAGCAGAAGCTTCCGTATGAAGGATATGAAACCAGCGGGAAAGTGTCGAAGCTGACCAGGCTCCAGGCGGAAAAAAGGGGAATCCACTATGAGGTGGAGGAGAAAGAGAAGACATTTCAGAGGCTTTTATCCGATAAGGATGAGATTCTTCTCATAAGCGCCATAAATCCGGTGATCGTACCCGACAGTATTTTAAAACGGGAAAATATTGTGGCATTGAACTGCCATCAGGCATTGCTGCCCCGGTATAAAGGAAGAAATGCAGAGTGCTGGGCAATTTATAAAGGCGAAAGAGAAGCCGGAATTACCTGGCATAAGATGACGGGGACAGTGGACGGCGGAGATATTTTATGCATGAAAAGGCTTCCGATTACAGAAGAATCCACAGCCTGCGGGCTTTTCAGGCAGCAGATAGATGCAGCCTATGAGGCTTTTACGGAATTTATGCCTTCTGTACTTGCAGGAAAGGAAACGTACACTCCTCAGAGCAGGGAAGAGAAGACAGAGTTTCATTATTCATGGGAAATACCGGAGCAGGGAATCCTCGATGTGAATTGGAGCGGTGAAAAAATCAGCCGTTTTCTGCGCGCAACAGATTATGGAGTACTGAAGGTAATGCCCTGTCCTACCGTGATTTTGGAAGGCACAGAATACAGATTTAAAAAATACGAGATATGCAGACTGGCAGAAGTACAGGAAGATTTTCTTGAGGCAGATCAGGAAAAGATTACAATGATCCGCCAGGACTACAAATTTACATTATCAAGATTGGAGATTGTGAAAAATGGAAGATAAATTAATGAATATACTGAACGAATTACGCCCGGAGCTGGATTTTGAAAAAGAGGACAGACTGATCGAGGATGGAGTGCTGGATTCTTTTGACCTTGTGTCTCTGATTGGTGAGATTAATGATCAGTTTGACGTTGAAATTGACTTTGACGATATTGAACCGGAGAATTTTAACTCTGCTGAAGCAATGATAAAACTGATCGAGAGACTGAAAGAGGAGTAATTCTATGTCTATAAACCAGTTGGCGTTCCTGCTTCTGGTTGGTCTGTCGGTCATTCTGTATTATCTGATACCGAAAAAATGCCAGTGGGGATTTCTCCTTTTTGTCAGCCTGTTCTTTTACTGGCTGATGGGAGTACATAATTTTATTTATGTCATAATTACCTGTCTGTCTCTTACCTGGGGAACATTACAGATTTTCCGGCACAGCCAGGCTCTTGAGAAAGAGCTGAAGGAGAAAAAGGCAGAATTATCCAGGGAGGAACGAAAAGAAAAGAAAGAAAAAACAAAAAAAATCTGTCGCCGGTGGCTGACGGGGATCATTGTCCTGAATCTTGGGATTCTCCTGATACTGAAATATGACGATTTCCTGATCGATAATTTAAACAGAGGACTCAGCCTTCTGGGAATCAGGAACAGGAATCATCTGGGATTTATAGCGCCTCTTGGAATTTCTTATTATACGCTTCAGGCCATCGGTTATGCTCTGGAGGTATATAAAGGAAAGGCGCAGCCGGAAAAAAATCCTCTGAAAGTGCTTTTATATGTAACGTATTATCCGCAGATGACACAGGGACCGATCGGAAGATATCCTCAGATGGCGCCTCAGCTTTTCGGGGGACACAGCTTTTCGTTTGATAATCTTGCCATGGGATCAAGAAGGATCCTGTGGGGCCTGTTCAAGAAAGCGGTCATTGCAGACAATCTGAAGCCGCTGGTAGACAGCATTTTTCAGAATTACGATCAGGTCAGTGGTTTTACCCTGTTTATGGGCTGTATTTATATGGTTCTTCAGATGTATACCGATTTCTCGGGGTATTCAGACCTTGTTTGCGGAATTTCCAAATTATACGGAATTGACCTCATGGAGAACTTTAAACGTCCGCTGTTTTCCCAGTCTCTTGGCGAATACTGGAGACGCTGGCACATTTCCTTAAGCTCCTGGTTCCGTGATTATGTCTTTTATCCGGCTTCCCTGTCCAAAGGGGCATTGTGGTTTGGAAGAGTCGGAAAGAGATTCTTTTCCCCAAGGATCAAAAAGATTTTCCCTGTAGTCTATGCGATGGCGATCGTGTGGTTCTGTACAGGTCTGTGGCATGACGCAAGCTGGAGATACATTCTCTGGGGTGTGGCCAACGGCGTGATACTGATCGGGGGAGTTGTTCTGGAGCCATGGCTGAATAAGACAAAAGAAGCGCTTCATATCCGTGAAGAATCAAAGATATGGAAAGGCTTCTGTATGGTCCGTACATTCCTCATCGTTGCCCTTCTGAAAGTATTTCCGGGAGCAGGATCCACAAGTGAGAGTCTTGTGATTATCAAAAGAATCTTGTTTCACTTCAGTCCGGAATTTACTTACAGCGCTCTGTTTATGGATGCAGACTGGTACAGGCTTGTTTTTGCCCTGATAGGTCTTTGTATTCTCCTGATCGTAAGCATTGTACAGGAGACGAGAGAAGATGCAGGGGCTTACCTGGAAAGAAAGCCGCTGGTTTTAAGATGGTGTGCATATCTGCTTGTCCTTGGTCTTCTGGTTTATACAGGCAACTTTGATGTAAAGGTGACAGGAGGATTTGAGTATGCGCAGTTTTAGAAAGAATATCGTAAAAATTCTGGCATCTGTACTCTGTGTGGTTATTTTTCTTCTGGGAATCAATGAGCTTGGGAAATTTTTCTATGAGTCGGCAAAGGACAATATTCATCTTACCTGTGCAGACTTAAAAGAGTCGGAAGGCACCATTGATACGCTGCTTATCGGAACTTCGCTGATGCAGGTGGGAATGGATGCGGTAACTCTGGGAGAAGAGCTGGATTCCACCTGTTTTAATCTTGCGTCTCCTGCACAGCCCATATCCGGTTCCTATGTTCTTCTTAAAGATATGATCAAAAGGAATCCTGTGAAAAGAGTGTTCTGGGGCGGAGGCGTCAACAGCTTTGTGGGAGATTCAAAGGGACGTTCTCTTACTGCAAAAGTAAAGACGCTGAAACTGATTCCCTCTTATCTCGGAAAGGCTGAATTTGTGCTGAGAACTGCGAATGCAGATGAACTGGAGCCGCTTTTATTTTGTCCGGCAAGGGTAGACAATACACTGGATTTTGAATATATCAAAAAGAATGTGGAATATAAGCTTTCCCAGGATTTTAAGGACAGAATTCCTTATCCCACTGCAGAATTTCATTACTATGGAATGGGAACAGAGGGAAAAGAGAAGGTTTTTTCCGGAAAATATAATAAAAAAGTGCCGCTGGAAAATGTATGGGACAGAGAACGGCTGGTTGAGAGCTCGCTGTCTTATATAAGAAAAATGGCGGAATTGTGCAGGAAAAACGGAATAGAGTTTAATATCGTGATTTTCCCTCACGCACAATGTCTGGTTCCGCAGCAGGGCGATCTGGCGGATATGGACGCATTTTTAGAAGAGTTTGCAGAAGAAAACGGAATCGGACTTTACAATTACAATGTAACGATGCGGCCGGATATTTATGAACTGCTTCCGGATACCTCTTACGCAGATGTAAAGCACGTAAACCATACCGGTGCTCTTACAATGACCCATCTGCTGGCTGAAGATTATAAAAAAGACGGAGAAGTCTCCGCAGCGGAATAAATGATAATAATATAGTTTTACAGTAAAAAAGCTCTTTCAAATGGAACGGACATCTGTTTGGAGGAGCTTTCCTGATTTACAGGTAGACATCCTGTTGCAGATAATATAATATATAAATACATATAACAGTGATAGAAGGGAAGAGAAGAACGGGGATTTTGGCAAAATAAAAAATAATGTAATGGAACAGGGGAATAGGGATGTTAAAAATACTATTAGTGGATGATGAGCGCGAAGAGCGCGAGGGAATTGAATACCTGATTAAAAAGTATCAATATCCGCTGGCTGTGGGACAGGCGTCTAATGGGATTAAAGCATTGGAATACCTGGAGCAGAACCAGGCGGATATTTTATTTACGGATGTAAAAATGCCTCTGATGGATGGGCTGGAATTAGCGAAAGTTGTAAATCAGCGATATCCGGAGATGAAGATCATTATTTTCAGCGCATATGGCGAATTTGAATATGCCAAGCGCGCTCTGGAGGCAAATGCGGTAAACTATCTTTTAAAACCCATTGAATTGGACGAATTCCGTGAAGTGATGGGAAACCTTCTTGATATGATTCAAAAAGAGCAGAAGGACAGAGAAGAAAGAAGAATCGAAAGCTGGAAAAACAGGCAAAACGTACTTTATAAGCTGTTTACAGGAGCTGCGGTTTCCACAAAGGACAGGCAGAGAGTGAATGAGGATTTATTTGATCGAAATGAATGCTGCCGATTTATCCATGTAGAATTTCTGGATTATTTTTTTGAAAAATATGAAGAGCTTTTTTTGAAATTTGTGAGAATGTATTTGGGAGAACAGACAGTGTATGTGAATCTTTTCCCCAATGAATCTTTTCTGATTTTAAAAGAAAAAAAATATATGGAGCGAGAGTTTTTAGAAGGACAGCTGATGAAACTGCAAAGAGATGTTCGTACTTTTGCTGCAGATGGAATGACTGCGACAGTAAGTGCAGTTTTAACGCATGCGGATGATATAGAAGATACTCTGAAACAAATGAAGAAGGTACAGAGAGAGTTATTTAGGATGACAAGCGGGAATCCTCGGTTATTTAATTGCCGAGATGAAA
>DXXQ01000157.1 GCA_019416265.1 Clostridiales bacterium
GGTGAGAACCATCTGCCATGTTGTATGAAAATCGAATCAGGGGCAGTGGTTGAGCGTGGTCAACATCCGCTTTGATTTTTCTGTCGGATTATCAGAGACTTGCGTTGATAGAAAAAAACACCTGTGGTAAAGACCACAGAGAAAAAGTGGTCAACCGACCACAGGAGGATAGATAAAATGAGTGTTGAACACAATTTTAAATGGAAAAATGACGGAAGAACGAAAGTGATGATCGGCTGCGGAACAAGACCGGAAATTATTCGTCTGGCTGCTGTCATCAAAAGATGCAGAGAATACTTTGATACTTGCGTCGTATATTACAATCAGAACTGGGATAAGAATCTTTCCACGGTCTTTTGGGAAGATTTTGAGCTGAAGAACAATGCAGGTGAGTTTGGCCCTGATATTCTTGTGCCTGTCGTGGGGGACAATCTCGGTGTCACTTGCGGCAATATCTTAGGTAGAAGCTATAAGCTTCTCAATGAACTGCAACCAGATGGGTACTTGGTGCTCGGTGATACGAATAGCTGTTTGAGTGCTATTAGTGCAAAAAGATTACATATTCCCCTGTTCCACATGGAAGCAGGCAACCGCTGTATGGATGAGTGTTTACCGGAAGAGACAAACAGAAGGATTGTGGATGTAATCTCCGATGTCAACCTGTGTTATTCAGAATTCGCAAGAAAATATCTAGCAGATACTGGGCTTCCGAAAGAGAGAACCTATATGACGGGATCTCCGATGGCAGAGGTTTTAAGAGGAAATCTTGAAAAAATCGAAAAAAGCGATGTTTTGGATCGCCTTGGCTTGGAACCGAACAAATACATTCTTCTCTCTGCACATAGAGAAGAAAATATTGATACTGAAAAAAATTTTACTAGCCTGTTCACCGCAATCAATGCGCTAGCTGAGAAGTATGATATGCCAATTCTGTACTCGTGTCATCCAAGATCTAAAAATAGACTGGAGAAGAGTGGATTTAAGCTAGATTCAAGAGTAAGAGTGAATGAACCACTTGGATTTAATGATTATAACAAGCTACAGATGAATGCATTGGCCATTGTATCTGATTCCGGTACACTGCCGGAAGAGAGTAGCTTTTATCTTTCTATCGGTCATCCGATTGCTGCAGTGTGCATCAGAACAAGTACAGAGCGTCCAGAAGCACTGGAGGCAGGAGACTTTATTCTGGCCGGTATCACTACAAAGGAACTCTTAAATGCCACAGATATGGCAATCGAGATGAAGCAGAAAGGTGTTCTTGGAAAGCCTTGCCCGGACTATGTGGATGAAACTGTGTCCATGAAAGTGGTAAGAATCATCCAGGGATATGTAAACGTGATTAATAAAATGGTCTGGAGAAAAGATCAGTAAGCAAATCGGAGGATGGCATGAATATATTAGTAACTGGTGCAAAGGGTATGGTTGGAACTGCTCTTTGCAATAATCTGAAAAACATAAGAGATGGCAAGAACAAGACCAGACCGGGTATTGTGATTGACGAGATATATGAGTATGATTTGGATTCCACAACGGAGCAGTTAGACGAATATTGTAAAAAAGCAGACTTTGTATTAAACCTTGCTGGTGTGAACCGCCCGGAGAATCCCGAAGATTTCATGAAGGGCAACTTTGGTTTTGCTTCTGATCTGCTGAACAATTTGAAGAAACATGGAAACAAGGCAAGTATTATGCTTTCTTCTTCCGTTCAGGCTACATTAGCAGGAAGATTTGGAAATTCAGAATACGGGAGAAGTAAGAAGGCGGGTGAGGAACTGTTCTTCCAGTACGGAGAAGAGACAGGTGCTCCTGTGTATGTATACCGTTTTGTAAATCTGATGGGTCATTCCAGACCAAAGTATAATAGTGCCATTAGCACCTTCTGCTGGGCTGTGGCAAATGATGAAGAGTTCACTGTAAATGATAGAAGTACAGAACTTGAGATTCTGTATATTGACGATCTGGTAGAAGGAATGTTCGATCTTCTAGAAGGCAAAGAGCGGCACTGCGATTTTGACGGTGTGGAGACAGTCCTAAATCCTAACGGTCGTTACTGTTGCGTGCCGGTTACACACAAGGTTACTCTGGGCGAGATTGTAGACTTGTTAGAAGAATTCAAGAACCAGCCGATCAGTTTGATGATGCCGAAGTGTCCTGACGGTTCTTTTGCGAAGAAACTGTTCAGCCTTTACCTGACTTATCTTCCGACTGATAAGTTCAAATACGTAATGAAAATGAACTGTGATGACAGAGGATCTTTCACAGAATTAGTACATACAGTTGACTGCGGACAGGTCAGCATCAACATCAGCAAACCTGGAATTACTAAGGGTCAGCACTGGCATAACAGCAAGTGGGAGCAGTTCATTGTTGTCCACGGTCATGGACTGATCCAGGAGCGCAATATTAACACAGGAGAGATGGTTGAGTTTGAAGTAAGCGGGGATAAAATCGAAGCTATTTACATGATCCCTGGTTGGACTCATAATATCATTAACCTTTCTGATACAGATGATCTTGTAACTGTAATGACATGTAATGAGATATTTGATCCGGGACATCCTGATACATATTTTGAAAAAGTTTGATGTTACCTCTCCAGTTTTTGACTGGAGAGTAATTTTTTTGACCTATTGATTGTAATGTTACGGATTGAAAAAGGAGTATATGATGAAACGCAAAAAGAAACCGAACTATAAACCGGAAGAAATACAAAAGAAATATCTGGAACACTCTGTGGCTGTGTACAGAGCCAGTTCCTCTATCCGTGCTACAGCGAGGGAGCTGGAAATTTCACCGATGAAGCTTCGGAAGATTCTCATCACAGAAGGAATCTATGATAATGCGATGAGTTGGGAAATTTGGACTATGTATAAAGCTGGAATGAGCGTAGAGGAGATTGCGGAAGCTGAAGGAATGACGGTATCCAATGTATATTCTTATCTGCCATATGAAAAGATTGTTTATAAGATGAATCAGAAGAGCGTGTCAGAAGAGCGGCAGCAGCGGTACAGAGACAGGAAAAATAATAAGGCAAAAGTAGATGATGCTCTATTGGAGTGGCTGAATGACCGTCCGGGGATTGTTTCAGATTTCAGGCGCAGGAGTGGTTTGAAATGATGTTTGTCTGGATGATGTGAAAGAAAAAGTATATACCCGTGATCTTTTTTTGCGGGATTAGTGTAAAAAAGTTCAGAAACAGTAATCCTCCCGAGTATCATCTTACTCCTTACCAGGTAAGTATGAAAAGCTCAGGAGGATTATTATTTTTATTCCATCCCCGCAGTCAGGCTCCGCAGGATCCACTCTCCATTGCTGTCTGCAATTCCACGGTAGGGGCCGCGGGAGAGGAGGAGGTTTCCGTTGGACCAGGGGAAGCAGTTGATGCCGGTGTCCTGGTAAGTGGGGGTGCCTTCCGGGCCGAGGACGGTGGTTTTGGAGAGAGATGGGTTTAAGAAGTCTGATTCATAAATCATACAGGAATCCTTTCCCAGCTCGAAGGTAGTGGAGGCGTTGTCTGTCCAGGAGTATTCCTTCAGGGTTTCTCCTGTTTTGCGGTAAATAAGTCTGCTGTGATAATTATCAGAAGCATCCACATATTCGCTGACACGATAGAAATCATTAAAAGAAACCGGATATTCATAGGGAGCGAGGGTGAAATGTACCAGCTCCTTATTTTCTTTCAGGATAATGCAGCCCTCCTGGGTGCGCGCATAAGGAAGCCAGATATTTCCGTTGTATCTGACGAATCCGGCGCAGGGGAGATAATCCAGCTCAGGGTAGGCGATGCCTGCTACATAGTGATCGGAACATATAGGGTAATGATCATCGCTGACAGGAAGGTATCCGTGAAGGGACAGGGAGGTGTCGTAAACCTCCATCTGCTCTTTATTATCTCTTATGAGCCATTGGGGTACATAGGGCTCGTTGTGTGTATAAACAGTATAATTATACGGCAGGAGGGTACTGAGAACCTGGTCCATTACCAAAGTTCCGTCAAGGTCATAGATAGTTCCGATGCCGTTTTCGAAATCTGAGACAAAAAGATAGTCTCCGAAAGCGGAAAGGCTCCAATTGACAAAAGCATTGGCAAAAACCGAAGCGTCCAGTTCCCGGATTTGGGTTCCGTCGGCGCTGATCCAGACAGGCGGACAGGGGGTGAAGGCTTTTTCGGAAAAATACCGGACAGGCCCAAAGACCATGCCGCTGTCAGTAGAGAAAATATTTCCCATGCCGTCGCCTGGTTCATCCCAGTAAGCTTCCTCTTTGGAATATTTCAGTTTTCCTTTATTATCATAAAGCTGAAAGCTTCCGTTCTGATTGCTGACTGCCAGCGTATAGCCCCGACAGGTGGAGACATGGTAATCTTCAAAGGGAAGCTTCAGAACAGGGCTAAGTGTTTCCAGACTGAAAACTTCCCAGTCCGTTCCGTCAGAGAAGGCCGCCACATCAGACTTTTTCATCACTGTGGCTCCGTAGTGTTCATCTGCGAAATTCATTCGGCAGTTTCCCAGAAAAGTGCCGTTTTTGTCGTAAATATCCATATGGGTCATTTCTGTCATAACCAGAAGATATTCGTCATCCCCACAGAGCGGAGAGGATGGGGCTTCTTCTGCCCGGCAGGTGACCGGAGACAGGAGAAACAGAAATGCCAGAAGGAAAAATAGCGGTAATTTTTTATTTAACTGACGCATAGCCACACTCCCTTACGAAATTCTGTCCGGAGTCCGTGAGAAGCCAGTCCTGAAGAATGAGGGCTTCTTTTGAGGAGTTTTCTCCGGTTACACAGTAAAATTCATTAATAAACGGATATTCGGCAGCCTGAATAGTTTCGTTGGAGGGTTCGATTCCGGAAATCTTAAGAAGTTTTAAGTCTTTCTGCTGATACATATTGGCTGCGTAATAATAGACAGAGTAACCCAGGGCGTTGGAAGAGTTGTTGTATTCTTTCAGCGCCTTGATAATGTCGTCCATGCCTGCGGAGATTTTTTCTTCCGGAACCTCCGGCATTTTTGCATCGCCGAGAAGAAGCTTACGCATCATGGTCTGACTGCCGCTTGCTTCAGGTCTTTGAAAAGCTTCGATCACTTCGTCTTCACCGCCGACTTCTTTCCAATTGGTGATTTTTCCGGTATAAATGTCGTAGAGCTGTTCCTTTGTCAGGCTGTCTACAGGATTATCGGCGTTTACAAGAAAAACAAGGGCATCCCGTCCTACCGGATCCATGGTAAGAGGCGGATATTTCTTCAGGGCTTCCACTGTTTCCTGAGAAGGCTCATATACAAGGAGCAGGTCACGTTCTCCCTTGGCAAGCTTGAGATAAGAAGGATCCGTTTTGCTCAGATCGGAAAGAGTGCCTTCTGCTTCGGCCTGGGTACAACCGGTCACCTTTTTGGCCAGCGCCTCGCAAAGAGGAATGCAGGCGGTGGAACCGTCGATACGGGGATAAGCGTCCAGAGACATTTGGGGAAAAGCTTCGGGAGAAGCGGCCTGTACGCTGAAACAGGTGAAGGCGCTCAAAAGGAGCAGGGCCTTGGTAAAGTTGAACAGAGATTTCATGAAAAACGCCCCCTTTCAAAAAAAGAAATGGAATAAGAATGGTAGTTAAATAAAGTATAACACAAGAAAAGCGGAAATTGTAATCTGTGTTTTTCCGGCGTCTGGACTTATAGGGCGTTTTGGTGTACAATAAGACAGAATATTGTCTAAAAAAGAAGAAGAGGAGGGACGGAGATTTATGTATTTGTTATATTTTATTCTGTGGGTAATTTTTAACGGCAGGATCACCCTGGAAATCTGCCTGTTCGGGATTGTGATCGCAGGCGCTGTCTTTGCTTTTACCTGTAAATTTATGGATTACAGCATTGAAAAAGAAAAGCACATCCTGAAAAAATCGGTACAGATGCTTCACTATATCTGTGTTCTTGTAGTTGAGATCGTGAAGGCAAACTTCGCAGTGATCCACCTGATCCTTTCGGAAAAGGAGGAAATTGAACCTGCGCTGGTAAGCTTTGAGGCAAAAATGAAGACAACCACAGGAAAGGCATTTCTTGCCAATGCAATTACTCTGACGCCGGGAACGATCACAGTGTCTCTGGAGGATTCCAGATATCTGGTCCATTGTCTGGACGAAAGCATGGCAGAGGGAATGGACGATTCTGTATTTGTAGATTTACTGGAAAAAATGGAAAGAGAAGAGAAATAAACAGGAGGGAAAAGAAATGGGAAAAGGAATCCCTGGATTGGAGCAGGCATACCACATACTGTTTCTGGCTGCGCTTATTTTTCTCGCAGTGATGGTTGTGCTCTGTCTGATTCGCGCCATAATCGGACCGAAAATTGCGGACCGTATTGTGGCGATCAATATGATGGGAACCATGGTTATGGTTATTCTTGGTATTCTGGCGCTGATGCTGGAGGAAGGGTATCTGGTGGATATCTGTATCATTTATGCAATGATCAGTTTCCTTGCAGTTATTGTTCTGACAAAGGTATACATGGGCGTTTACCTGCAGAAAAAAATGGAGGAGGAGAAAGAGGATGGCAGTGTTTGAATGGGTGCGTTTCCTTGCCGGGGCAGTGCTTCTGCTTCTGGGACTGGGAATTTTTCTGATCGAGATCATCGGTGTGTTCCGGTTTCGATATGTGCTGAACCGTATGCATGCAGCAGCCATGGGAGATACGCTGGGAATCGGTTTTTCTTTGATGGGGCTGATCCTTATGAGCGGATGGAATTTTACTTCCCTGAAGCTGCTGCTTGTGATCGTGTTTTTATGGTTTTCTTCTCCAACCTCTTCACATCTGATCGCCAGACTGGAGGTTACCACAAACGAGGATAAAGAGAAGAGCTACCGGGAGATTCCCCTTCGTGATCTGGAGGAGGAACTCCGGGAAAAAGAAACAGGGGAAATGAACGAAAAAGAACAAAGGGAGGAAGCTTAAGCTATGGAGATATTCCGGATCATCCTGTTAGGCTTTCTGCTTGTCTGTGCAATTTCAGTAAGCCTTTCCAAAAAACTTCTGAATTCAATTTTAATTTATATGTCCTACAGCCTTGTGGTTTCGATCATCTGGGTTCTTCTGGAATCTCCGGATCTTGCCATCACTGAGGCTGCAGTCGGGGCAGGAATTACCAGTGTTCTGTTTTTTGTAACACTGAAAAAGATCCATGCAATTGTAGGATCTGAAAAGAAAGGGGAGGGGGAGAAAAAAGATGAGCAGAAAGATTCCTGAAAAAGAATACAAAAAGACCCGTTCCTTCCGGTTTAAACAATGGCTGGACGGCACGAAGGATCCCTATCTTGACGTTGTAGAGATGAAGCCCCAGAAGGAATTCTGCGAAAACAACGAGATAATAAAGAAGAGAGAAGAGGAGGACAGGGAGATTTTTCAGCGTGTTTACGATGTGGAACACAATGCAAAAATCCGTTTTTTTAAGAGAGCATACACGGTGTTCAGCGTGTTGTTCTGTATCAGTCTGGTCTTTCTTCTCCTGACTGCGGTATCCCGCCTTCCCCAGTTCGGACAGGGGGATAACCCGGTTAACAATGAGGTTTCCCGCCGCTATATTGAGAAGGGGCTGGAGGAAACCGGAGCTGTAAATATTGTTACCGGAATGATTCTCGATTACCGTGCCTTTGATACTCTGGGCGAGTCCCATGTGCTTTTTATTGCTACCTGTACAGTTCTGATCCTGCTCAGAAGCGATAAGAAGAAGGGGGAAAACAGCATCGAGGATCTGGAAAATAACGACCGAATTTATGAGCCCAAAAACGATATTATCCTTCAGACTGTGGCAAGGATCCTGGTGCCTCCGATCATTATTTTCGGAATTTACGTTATCCTCGGCGGCCATCTGGGGCCTGGAGGAGGCTTCTCCGGAGGAGCTGTTATAGGAGCCGGACTGATCCTCTATCTCAATGCGTTTGGCTTCGCAAAAACAGAACGCTTTTTTACTGCCAAAACCTATAAATGGATGAGCTTCGGCGCGCTTGCCTGCTATGCTCTTGCAAAAAGCTACTCCTTTTATACAGGGGCAAATCATATTGAAAGCGTCATTCCCCTGGGAACGCCGGGGGCAATTTTAAGCAGCGGGCTTATTCTAATTTTGAATATTTGTGTGGGAATTGTCGTGGCTGGAACGATGTACACGTTTTATGCCATGTTCCGGAAAGGAGGATACTGATATGGACTTTTCCAACTTAATTACAAACTATGAAGAAGCCGTGGCAGTGATACTTTTCGGAATCGGTTTTTCCAATCTTCTGCTGCAGAAAAACCTTATAAAAAAGATTATCGGATTTAATATTATGGACACTGCCATGTATATGTTTCTGGCCTTTAAGGGCTATATTTCCGGCAGGAAAGCGCCCATTATAACAGACGGGATCCGGAGTATGGAAGCCTACATAAACCCGATCCCAAGCGGACTTGTTCTTACGGGAATCGTGGTTTCTGTCTCTGTTACAGCGCTGATGCTTTCCCTTACGATCCGGCTGTACAGAAGGTATCATACCCTGGATCTGGATGAGATTTCCACCCGCCTTGAGAAGGAGGGCCTGTGATGCAGTTTGTACAGAATTTTCCATTTTTTAGTATAATCCTGACCCTGTTTTCCGGTCCGCTGTCTTCGATCTTAAGCGGTAAAAAAGCGAAATATCTCAATGCTGCGGTGATCTCCATCGTAGGTGTGATGTCTGCTGCAGTTCTTGCTTTTACGGTTCATACAGGAGAATCCTATGTATATATGATGGGGCATTTTCCGGCGCCCTGGGGAAATGAGATCCGTGTGGGTGTACTGGAAGGGCTGATGGCAGTTTTCTTCTGCGTTATTATGCTGTTATCCATGCTGGGCGGAATTAAGGAGAGAGAGAAGGAGATTGAGGAATCCAAACAGAATCTTTATTACATTATGGTAAATCTTCTGTTGTCTTCTCTTTTGGCTCTGATTTATACAAATGACCTTTTCACAGCCTATGTGTTTGTGGAAATCAATACGATTTCTGCCTGCGGTCTGATCATGATCCGCCAGAACGGCCGTACTTTTGTGGCGGCAACCAGATATATGATCATGAGTCTGCTTGGTTCCGGTATGCTTCTTATGGGAATCTGCTTCCTGTATGGACTTACCGGCCATCTTCTCATGAGCAATATTCAGGAAGCGGTAACTGCACTGAATCAGACAGGGGCCTATCATCTGCCGTTGGTGATTTCACTGGGCATGATCTCCGTGGGTCTTGCAGTGAAAAGCGCCCTGTTCCCCTTCCATGGATGGCTTCCGGATGCATATGGATACTCTACGGTTTCTTCTGCATCCATTTTATCGTCCCTTGTCTCAAAAGGTTATATTTTCCTTTTGATCAAAGTAATGTTCCGTGTGTTCGGATTTGCGGTGGTATGGGACAGTAAGGTTATCAACGTGCTTTTTGTATTCGGTATTGCGGGAATGATCTTCGGCTCCATTGATGCCATTCGTTCCAGAAATATCAGGAGAATGATCGCCTACTCATCAGTAGCGCAGATCGGCTATATTTACATGGGATTCGGATTGGGAAGTATGGAAGGATTTATTGCCAGCGTCTTCCACATTCTGTCCCATGCGGCGACGAAATCATTGCTCTTTGTGGCTGCATCCGGCTTGACGGAAACGTCGGGAAATAAGGCTGTTTTCTGTGAGCTTACAGGAGCAGGCTTCAGAAATAAGGTGGCGGGAGTTGCCTTTACTGTGGGCTCTTTATCCATGGTAGGTCTTCCTGCTTTTTCGGGATTTATTTCCAAGCTCCTTTTTGCCCAGGCGGCAGCAGGACATTATAACTGGAAGGTGCTTCCCACTTTGATCGCTCTTGCCATCAGTACGGTGTTAAATACAGTGTATTTCCTGAAAACCGTGATTCGTATTTACACGCCTGTGTCGAAATCGGAATGTAAAAAGAAAGAATATATGACCATTACCATGAGACAGCAGCCTGTGAAATCTGCAGCTCTGATCTGCTTTATCATCATAAATCTGATTCTTGGACTGTTTTCCCAGCCGATCGTAACGCTGATTTCAGACGGTCTGAAAATGTTTGCATAGGAGGATGAGAGATGAGTTTGATAGTATTGTCGGTATTTCTCCCGACTCTGTCGGGGATACTGCTGGTGGTGTCCTCCTTTTGGGAGCATTTAAAAGGAGGAGCCGGGGCTGAAAAAAAAGAAGCCGAAGGACTGAGGAGGCTTCATATATTTGTGGGAACGATCCTGGTTCTTGCAGCCTTGTCAGCTCTTTTGACAGCATGGACGAAAGAACGGGAGGCTGTGCTGTTTTATCTGATGAAGGATATTCCGGTGTATTTTAAGATAGATGATCTGGGAAGATTTTTTGTTACTTTTGTGAGTATCGTATGGGTTCTTGCAGGATTTTACTCTTTTACCTATATGAAACACGAGGGGGAAGAGAAACGCTTTTTCGGCTTTTATCTTCTTGTTTACGGGATATTAATTGCCCTGGATTTCTCCGGAAATCTGGTGACCTTTTACCTGTTTTATGAACTTATGACACTGGCTTCCGTTCCTCTTGTTATGCACAGCGGACGAAGAGATGCTGTTATGGCAGGGTTGAAATACCTGTTTTATTCCATGTGCGGAGCCTATATGGGACTCTTCGGAATCTTCTTTTTATACCGCTATTGCGACACCCTTTCCTTTGTGGAGGGAGGATCGCTGAATGCGGCGCTTGTGTCCGGAAATGAGAAGCTTCTTCTGATCGCAGTATTCAGTATGCTCATTGGATTCGGGGCAAAAGCGGGAATGTTTCCCCTTCATGCGTGGCTCCCCACTGCCCATCCGGCGGCTCCGTCGCCTGCTTCGGCAGTGCTGTCCGGTGTGATCGTAAAATCCGGTGTGCTTGCCATGATCCGTGTGATTTTTTATGTGGCAGGAGCGGATTTTGTGAGAGGTACCTGGGTTCAGACGGCCTGGATGGTTCTTTCGCTGATCACGGTTTTTATGGGTTCCATGCTTGCCTACAGGGAAAAGGTGTTCAAAAAAAGGCTTGCCTATTCCACAGTAAGCCAGATTTCCTACATCCTTTTCGGACTTTCCCTGCTTCAGCCTCAGGCCGTAACAGGAGCTCTTTTACATACGGTTTTCCATGGATTTATTAAATCCGCCCTCTTTTTGACTGCCGGAATCTTTATATTTACCTGCGGAAAAACCAGAGTGGAGGAGCTGAAGGGAATCGGCAGAAAAATGCCGAAAACACTGTGGTGCTACACCTTTGCTTCCCTTGCGCTGATCGGAATTCCCCCTGCCAGCGGCTTTATCAGCAAATGGTATCTGGCCCAGGGAGCTCTGGATGCTCCGGTAGGAGTATTTCGGTATCTGGGGCCTGCCGTGCTGTTGATAAGCGCTCTTTTGACAGCCGGATATCTGCTTCCTGTGCTGATGAATGGCTTTTTCCCTGGAAAGGATTTCCATGAGGGACAGGCGGGAATCGCCGAAGTGAAGGAGGCTCCATGGGGAATGTTAATTCCTCTTATGGTGCTTGCTGGACTGAGTCTGATCCTTGGAATTTTCCCCAATCCTCTGACAGAATTTGCCGGCGGGATTGTAAAGACTTTAATGTAGAAAGGGGGAGGAAAAATGAATTCAGTGATTATGCCAATCGTGATTTTGCTCCCGATTTTCTGCGGGGCATTTGTGCCGGTTCTTCCGTTTAAGAACCGAAAACAGATGGAGGTTTATATTGAAGCTGCTGTGGTCCTGAACTCGGTACTGGTTATCTGGATGCTGTTTCACCGTCCTCAGGAGGTGTTTACGATGTTCCGCCTCATCGGAAATCTGAGTATCAGTTTCCGTCTGGATGGTCTGGGAACAGTGTTTGCGGCCATCGTTTCCCTGCTCTGGCCTCTGGCTTCTCTGTATGCCTTTGAATATATGGAACATGAGGGACATGAAAAGGTATTTTTTATGTTTTATACCATGACTTACGGAATTACCCTTGGAATTGCCCTCTCCGATGATATTTTGACGATGTATTGTTTTTATGAGATGCTGACCCTTGTGACACTTCCTCTGATCATGCATACTTTGTCCAGAAATGCCATTCTGGCAAGCCGTACCTATCTTTATTATTCTCTGGGCGGCGCAGCCTTTGCCTTTATCGGGATGACTTTTATTTTGATCTACGGGGATAACTCTCAGTTTATTCCTGGAGGCGTTCTCAACCTGGTCAAAATCGGAGACAGGACGAATGTTCTTCTTCTGGTTTATGTGCTGTGCTTCATGGGCTTTAGTGTGAAGACTGCCATGTGGCCTTTTGGGGCGTGGCTTCCCAAGGCTGGTGTGGCGCCTACTCCTGTAACGGCGCTTCTCCATGCAGTTGCAGTTGTTAAGGCAGGTGCTTTTGCGGCCATCCGCGTTACCTATTACAGCTTCGGCACAGAGTTTCTGCGGGGAACCTGGGCGCAGAAGGTACTTCTTGTTTTTGTGATCTTCACCATTGTGTACGGGTGCAGCCGTGCGCTGAAGGAGACTCATTTTAAGCGAAGGCTTGCCTATTCGACCATGAGTAATCTGTCCTATATTTTATTCGGCGCGGTTTTGATGTCTCCGGCAGGTCTTGTGGGCGCTTTAAGCCATATGATCTTCCACGCTTTGATGAAAATCAGTTCCTTCTTCTGTGCGGGAGCAGTGATCTGCAAAACAGAGAAAAACTATATTCACCAGCTGGACGGACTTGGAAGAAAAATGCCGGTAGTCTTTACTGTGTTTACCATTTCCGGCCTGGCGTTAATGGGAGTGCCCGGACTTCCGGGCTTTATCAGTAAATGGAATCTTGCAAAGGCGGCGGTGCTGGACGGGGGAACCCTTGCAGTGCTGGGAATGGGAGCGCTTCTTGTATCTGCGCTTCTGACGGCGATCTATATGATGACCATTTCTGTGCGTGCCTTTTTCCCGGGCAGGGATTTTGATTACAGCAGGCTGGAGGGAGTGAAGGATCCCGGGATTCAGATGCTTCTTCCTCTGGTTATTTTTTCAGTGGCAATGGTGGTGCTGGGACTCCATTCTCAGCCTGTGATCACGGCGCTTACGGAACTGGCGTCCTTTGTGAAGTAGAAGGGAGGAGAGAAAATGGAAATTATGATAGGAATACTTGTGTTTTTTCCCTTCCTTGGAGGTCTTGCCTGCATGATGGCGGGAAAAAGGAATGAGACGCTCAGGGACTGGCTGGCAGCAGCCGTGACGGTTATTGAGCTGGGACTGATGCTGGCTGTGTTTGTTCTGAACAGGGAGGCTGTCTGGCAGCAGAGCGGCGCCTGGAACAGCGCTGTGGCTTCCCTTCATTTAAAAGAGGTCTGCGGTCTGGGGCTGAATTTCCAGCTGGACGGATTTCGCCTGATCTACGGTCTGATCGCTGCTTTTATGTGGGCGATGGCGTGCCTGATGTCAAAAGAGTATCTGAAGCATCACGAGAACAGAAATCGATTTTATCTTTTTCTTTTACTGACGCTTGGGGCTACCATGGGAGTTTTCCTGTCTGCAGATTTGTTTACAACCTTTGTTTTCTTTGAGATCATGTCCTTCACATCCTATGTGTGGGTGGTACAGGAAGAAGACCGGCCCTCCATACAGGCTGCGGGAACCTATCTTGCAGTGGCTGTGATCGGTGGTCTTGTAATGCTCATGGGGATTTTTATGCTGTATCACGAGCTTGGAACTGTGACCATCGACAGACTTTACGAAGGTGTGAAACAGTGTGAAAACAAAGGGGTGATTTATGGAGCCGGCGCCTGTATGCTGGTGGGCTTCGGGGCCAAGGCAGGTGCGTTTCCCCTTCATATCTGGCTTCCCAAGGCACACCCGGTTGCTCCGGCTCCGGCGTCTGCCCTGCTGTCCGGTATTCTGACAAAAACGGGAATTTATGGAATGCTTCTTCTTACGGCGAATCTTTTTCTTCATGACGGCGTATGGGGAGCGCTGATCCTGGCTCTGGGAACGGCAACGATGCTGGGCGGCGCACTGCTGGCGGTTTTCTCCATAAATCTGAAAAGAACGCTTGCCTGTTCTTCCATGTCCCAGATTGGGTTTATCATGGTTGGAATCGGAATGCAGGGGCTTCTGGGGGAGGAGAACGGCCTGGCTGTTCACGGAACTCTCCTTCATATGATGAACCATTCCATGATCAAGCTGGTGTTATTCCTTGCGGCAGGTGTGGTATTTATGAACACACATGCCCTTGATCTGAATGAAATCCGTGGATTCGGAAGAAAGAAGCCTTTCCTGAAAGGGATTTTCCTTATCGGTGCTCTGGCAATCGGAGGAATTCCCTTCTTTGGAGGATATGTGAGCAAAACCCTGCTTCACGAAAGTATCGTGGAGTTTGGCGGAGGCTGGCTGATGAAGGCTGTGGAATATGGGTTCTTATTTTCCGGCGGTCTTACAGTGGCGTACATGACGAAGCTTTATATGGCTGTGTTTACAGAACCCAATGCCTCTGCAAAGGTGCAGAAAAAATATGATAACCAGAAGAAGTATATGAATACCCAGTCTGCTCTGGTGCTTGGGATCAGCGCTGCAGTTCTCCTTTTGTGGGGATTGTTCCCGGATAGTCTGATGGACAGGGCTGCCCGGTTTGGACAGGGAATGATGCATCTTTTGGAAACTCCGGAAAGCGTTTCTTATTTCAGTCTGAAGAATCTTTCCGGAGCAGGGATTTCCATTGGGATCGGTGTGATCGTCTATGTGTTCTTTATCCGAAAAGTCCTGATGGAAAAAACTGCCGGGGGTGACAGGTATGTGAACCGCTGGGTCTCCTGGCTGGATGTGGAGAATCTCATTTACAGACCTTTGCTTTTGGGCCTTCTTCCCCTTCTGGGCGGACTGGTCTGCAGAGTTCTTGACAGCTTCCTGGACGGAGTGGTCGTATTTCTCAGAAAGACGATTTATCGTGACAGTCCTCTTCCCCATGAGCTTACAGAGGGAAGTCTGTTTACCTTAAGTGCAGGCATCATCCTCAACCGGTTCCGGGATGTGGCCAACAGTACCTGGAGACGGAAAAGACCGATTCAGAGGGATTACATTCATTATCTTGCTGTCCGCCGTGCGGAGAGCAGGCAGAACAGTGTGGTGATCCGAAGAAGTATGTCTTTTGCTCTTCTCCTCACCTGCATTGGTCTTATGCTGACCTTATTCTATCTGATCATATTGTGGTAAAGCTGTGCTGCCGTACCTTTCGAGGGATGGCAGCATTTCCTTTTCTCTTATCGGGGAAAATAATATGATTTATCACATGAAAGCGCAACGCTTTAAATTGCGAAAATAATCATTGACAACTCCGAAAAAAAGGGGTAATATGTAAAAAGATGCTGAGGGGATTTTCAGACAGACCCGAAAGCATGACGATTGATAAAGAGGGAGGATATTACCGTGGCAGAGAAGATGCAGAGCTTTATTTCCGCAGAATTTATGTATTTTGGTTACTTGGGCTATGATTACGGCACAGGTTCTTTTTGCTGCGGAGAATATCACGGATAATATCTTTACAGGCAGGAAAGGTAAAGACGGCTGATATTTGCATGCGGCAGATATCAGCTTTTTTGTTTATGTGTGTCCAGCAAAGCTGGACTACACTTGCCGGTGTAAGTCCGGTCACGGTAATCGCCAGTGAGCCGTGTAGCTAAACTCGGTGCGTTGTAGTAATACAGGGTGCTAAGCGAGTGGATAAAGTAACCTTGAAAAAGGTGCGAGCAATCATGCAGACCGTAACATAAAGTGAATTCTGCCGTATCGTTAAAAAAGGTCTCGAAAGAGAGAAAAGGGAAGTTGAGCCTTGGTAAAATAGGCGAAAACCATGGAACGTGTGGAGAAACTGGAAAACAGCACGGAAGAATCCCTCGGTATAGAGGAAACGGTATGTATGAAAAGTGTAGTTCGGAACTGGAGAGACCCTACCCATCACCGAAAGGTAAAGAGAAAGCGTATAAGCTTGGCGAAATCGTATTTCTGATGGAAGGGAGTCGGAGGGGAACATAGTACCGATAATGACTGTGCAAGAAAACGCAGTTTAGGGGAAGGTTCCCTACTTCATTCATGTTTGTAGAGAGGGTAAGAGTGAGAGAATGTCATGCGGACTAATAACTCCAAAGAAAAAGTTCGACAACTTCAAAACAAACTATATCTGACAGCCAAGAAGTGTGACAGCCGAAGATTTCATGCACTTTACGATAAGGTATATCGGGATGATGTACTTTTTGAGGCATGGAAACGGGTAAAAGCTAACAAAGGTTCCAGTGGTGTGGATGGTATCAAAATCGAGGATGTTGAAGCGATGGGAATTGAAAAATACCTGTCAGAAATCAAATCAGAACTGATGAATGGAAAGTATAAACCATCTCCAGTAAAGCGAGTTATGATACCAAAACCAGACGGAAGTGAAAGACCTCTTGGAATACCAACGGTCAAGGACAGAATTGTGCAAATGGCTACAAAGATAGCAATAGAGCCAGTATTCGAAGCTGACTTTAGAGAATGTTCCTATGGATTCCGACCGAAAAGAAGTGCAAAACAAGCACTGGAAGTAGTAAGGAAAGCGTGTAACAACAAGGGCTATTATGTAGTAGACGCAGATATTGAAAAGTTCTTTGACAATGTAAACCAAGAAAAGCTGATGAAACTGGTAGAGCAGAGAATATCAGACCGTAGGATATTGAAGCTGATAAAACAATGGTTAGTATCAGGAGTATTATACGGAAATGTACTGACAATCTCTGAACTGGGAACAAGCCAAGGTTCAGTCATATCTCCGTTACTGGCAAACATTTACCTAAACACACTGGACAGATTGTGGGAAAAGCATGGACTTACTCACGGTATTCTTGTAAGGTACGCAGATGATACGGTAATCATTTGCAAGAATAAGAAAAGTGCAAATCACGCACTGAATTTATTGCAGTATATCATGGAAAAATTGGACTTAAAGCTACATCCAGTGAAGACAAAGATTGTCAGCATGTGGGACGGAAAAGAGGGATTTGACTTTCTTGGAATGCACCACAGAAGAATGACAACGGAAACACGCAAAGGACAACTGTACAAGGAAACGTATCAGTATCCAAGCAGAAAAGCCATGAAGAAAATGAAAGCCGAAGTCAAGAGGAATGTAAACAGCCGAAGTCTGCTAGTCGCAAAGGAAGAGGATTTAATAAAGAATCTGAATCCGAAAATCACAGGATGGAAGAATTATTATTCCACCAAGACAAGTGCAAAGTGGATGCAAGCATTAGACTGGTATATTATCTGTACTTTTACAAGGTGGTATAACAAGAAACACCAAAGGCGAAATCGTATGTCAAAGGTGGGATTTGTTAGAAATAGCATTTATGAAAAAGGGTTAAGGAAAATGGCTGGAACATGACGTAATGCTGTAGAAAGAAGAATGTCGGAAAGCCGTGTGAGGGAGAACCTCATGCACGGTTTGATGAGGGGAAAGAGGGCAAAAGCCCTCTAACCTACTCTACTGAAAGGAATGATATTGTGAGTAAATTAGATGATTTCATTAAACTTGGCCACTACTATGCAAACAACGGAGGAACGAAGCCGTATCTGGAAAAACGCAGCAATGCATATCTGGACGACTTCACAAAAAATGCCGGCAGTAACAACTACACAAAATTCGCCCGTGATGTAGACAGTTGGGGACAGCCTGGATGCCAGGCACAGCCGTGGTGCGCGGAGTACCAGTTCTGGAAGCTGGTTAAAATTCTGGGCATTACCAAAGCCCTGCAGATCATGGGCGGCGGATTCTACAACTGCCGCTCCATCACGAACCATGCGAAAGCCAACGGGACCTGGAAGAAAAAGCCGAAGAAAGGAGCGCTTGTTATCTTCAGAAGTGCAGCG
>DXXQ01000158.1 GCA_019416265.1 Clostridiales bacterium
GGGAAATTCCGGTTGGGGCAGAAGAAGAAATCTATGTGCCCAAAGAGGTTTTTATGGGGATTTTGGAGGAATGTAAGGAAAATTACGGAAAAGGTTTCAGCAAAACCTATCGGGAAATGACAACCAGGGATTTCTGCAAAGGGGTAAAAGATTATATGGAGGAGCTTGGCTTCATACAGGAAACGGAAGAGCAAATTAAGATTAGTGCGGCAGTGGGGAAAATTGCCGGACAGTATCCGAAAGATTTTGTGGAGGAGGAGAAAGGTGACAAACAGTAAATGGCAGATATACAGGGTAGGTCTGGTGGACTTCTGGTATTACGACGAGGAGGAATTTTATTTTCTGGATGGCAGAATGCTTCTGAGGGGAGCGAACGGATCAGGAAAATCAGTTACCATGCAGAGCTTTATTCCCCTTCTTCTGGACGGAAATATGCGTCCGGAACGTCTTGATCCCTTTGGCTCAAAAGCGAGAAAAATGGAAAATTATCTTCTGGAAGAGGGAGATGGACGGGAAGAGCGGACCGGGTATCTGTATATGGAACTGAAACGGGCAGAAAGCGATGAATTTCTTACTCTGGGAATAGGAATGCGGGCAAGGCGGAATAAAAAGATGGATTCCTGGTACTTCTGTATCACAGACGGCAGAAGAATTGGTTTTGATCTTTTTCTTTACAAAGATGTGCAGAGCAAGGTTACCTGTACCATGCGGGAGTTGAAGAATCGCATCGGGGAAGGCGGAAAAGTCATGGAAACTCAGAGCGAGTATGCACAGTGTGTAAACAGGCTGTTGTTTGGTTTTGAGACTCAGGAGGAGTATAAGGAGCTTTTAAACCTTTTAATCCAGCTTCGTACACCGAAACTTTCCAAGGATTTCAAACCAACGGTGATCAATGAGATTCTAAGCAGTTCCCTCCAGACTTTGTCTGAGGATGATCTCAGGCCCATGTCCGAGGCAATTGAAAATATGGACAGCCTGAAAACGAATCTTGACAACTTAAATGAGAGTATTCAGGCAGCCCGACAGATTGAAAAGGTATATGACCGCTATAATGAGATTGTCCTCTATGACAAAGCTCTTTTATTCTCAGATGCTGTTAAAAAATACAGAGAGGCGGAAAAAAGAGCGATGGAGCTTCAGAAAGAAATCTGCCGTACTGAGGAGGAAAGAGAAAAAGAGGAACAGCATTATGAGGCTTTGACAGGAGAGGAAAAGATTCTTCAGGCAGAAAAGGATTCTCTTTCAGACAGCGATGCTACCAGATTGAAAAATCAGGAAGTCGCAATCCGCAGACAGATAACAGAACTGGAGGAAATCATTTCCCAAAAGGAACGCCAGAAAGAGGAAAAGGAGGAGAAAAGGCTGGACGCCGAAGAAACCATCCGGCTGCAGAGAGAAAGAAACGAACAAAAATGGGAGGAAATCGAAGCTTCTCTGGAGGAAATGGAGAGTACGATGGAGGGAATTCCCTTTGATGAGTTCAGTTTTATGAAGGAAGAGCTTCTGGGAAACAGCGAGGAAGCGTATTCTTTTCTTTCCCATGAGCAGCTTCTGAAGGACTATACGCAGAAGGCTGAGGATGCCAAAGAGGCTCTGACAGAAGAAAAAAATATACAGGAGCGGTACAGCCGATTTCTTCAGGAACTGGATGAGCTTCAGGAAGAGAAAAACCACACGGAAAGAGAAATTCTTCAATACGATAATCAGCTTCACGAGATCCGGCAGGAGCTTATCGAACAGCTCTATAAATGGGCAAGAGGAAATGAAGAACTTCATCCGGAAGAGGAAACTCTTCAGGAAATGTCAAGGAGAATTGAGAATTACCGTACAGATACGGATTACTGGGAAATCAGAAATCTGGCGAAGGATGCTTTTGAGAAAAGGCAGGAAGAGCTTTTGTCAGCCAGAAACAGAAAAAAGCTGGAAACAGAGGAAAAGCAGCAGGCTTATGCAAAGACAAAGGAAGAACTTGCCCAGTGGCAGGAAAAGCGGGAGCCTGAGCCTGAGCGGAGTGAACCGGTGATCAGAAACCGTCAGAAGCTTCGGGAAGCGGAAATTCCATTTTGGGAATTCTATAAGATGGTGGACTTTGATGGGAACTTAAATGAGGAACAGACTGCCCGTCTGGAAGAAGCCCTTATGCAGATGGGAATTCTGGATGCTTTGATTATTCCTGTGCAGTACAGAGAGCAGGTTCTCTCCATAGATGGAGACGTATGTGACCGCTACCTGTTTACAGATGCTGATTATGTGAAGTCTAATCTCATGGAGCTTCTGGATATTGACGATGAAAAAAATGATATTCTCACTTATCAGAATGTATCCAGGATACTTACCGGAATAGGCTGGAAATCCGGAAAAAGTGAGGAAGAAACAGGAGGCGGAACCTGGGTAGACGAAAATGGAAATTTCGGTATGGGAATTCTGGAAGGTACTATTACAAAGAATTATACCCCCTGTTTCATCGGCTCAGGCGCCAGAGAGGCGTACCGTCTCAGAAAAATCAGAGAGCTTGAGGAACTTTGCAGTCTGCAGGAAGAAGAAATCCGTGAATGTGAGGAGAAACTGAAGGAACTGGAGGCCAGACAGAAATGTCTGGAAACTGAGTGGAGGAACTTTCCCAAGGAGCAGGATTTAAAGATTGCTGCAAGGGAGCTGGAACGCCGGGAAGAAAAGCTTGCTGATATTAACGAAAAAATCAAAAAACAGAAGGAGCTTCTGGAAGCCGAGAGGAAAAAGCTGGATGAAATCAGGATGAAGGTACAGGAGCTTTGCAGGAAATGTTATCTTCCGGCAAGACTGGACGTATTTGGAAGTGCGCTGGAAAGCCTGAAGGATTACCGGGAGCTTCTTACAGGTCTGCAGGTGAACCACGGTTCCTATATAAATGGAATACAGAGCCTGCGGGTGAAAGAGGAATATCTGGAAGAAGTGGAAGGCGCTCTGGATGATATCCGGTATGACCTTGGACGGGGGATTACCCAGAAAAGAGAGCAGGAAAAGGCTCTGGATTCTGTCCTTGAACAGTTGAAGCTTACCGATTATGAACAGATAAAGGAACGTCTCGATTATTGTACAGACCGTCTTGCCGCTCTTCCGGGAGAAAGAGATGCCTCTGTGGAGCGGAAGGCAAGCCTTAGGAAAGAGGGAGAAATCCTTCGGGAAAAACACCGGGAAAACGAGCTTTCCCTTATTCGCTTAAGAGAGCGCAGACAGTGGTGCGCCAGAGCGTTTGAACTGGAATATGCCCTGGATTATGTAAAGAAAGAGTTTGTCATCACCGAAGATATGGAAGATCAGGCAGGAAAGGTCTGCAGCCAGCTTGCCGGAAAATTCGGAAACCGGAAACAAAGTGACCTTCTGGGAAGTCTGCAGGAGGAATACCATAAAAACAGAGGACAGCTTCTGGAATATCAGATTACATTGAAAAGCCTGTTTGAAAATCTGGATGAAGAGACCTCGTTTACAGAAATGAGCATGAAAAGAATTGATATTTCCGCGAAATATAGAGGAATTACCGTTAAATTTAAGGAACTGATCGCCGGAATGGAAGAGGATATGCAGATGCAAAAGCGCCTGCTCAGCGATAAAGACAGGGAGCTTTTTGAGGATATTCTGGCAAATACCATCAGTAAAAAAATAAGGGCAAGAATTCAGGCGAGCAAACGCTGGGTGGAAAAAATGAACAGTCTGATGGAGTCTATGCAGACATCGAGCGGTCTGACTTTGAGCCTTAAGTGGAAGAATAAACGTGCAGAAAAAGAAGAACAGCTTGATACAAAAGCTCTTGTGGAGCTTCTTCAGAAGGATGCGGAAATCATGCGGCCGGAAGAAACGCAGCAGCTTTCCGTCCACTTCCGCTCAAAAATCGAAGAAGCCAGAAAAGCAGCAGGGGAGTCTTCCAATGTTCAGTCTTTCCATGCCATTATGAGAGAGGTGCTGGACTACCGTCAGTGGTTTGAATTCCAGCTGGAGTGCCAGAAAACAGGCGAAAAAAAGAAAGAACTGACAGACAGAGTATTTTTTACTTTCAGCGGCGGAGAAAAGGCGATGGCAATGTATGTTCCGCTGTTTTCCGCAGTTGTGGCGAAGTATGCGGGGGCGCGTAAGGATGCGCCAAAGCTTATTTCTCTTGACGAGGCTTTTGCCGGGGTGGATGAGATGAATATTCGGGATATGTTCCGGTTGATGGTGGAGTTTGACTTTGATTTTATGATAAATTCCCAGATTCTCTGGGGAGATTACGATACGGTTCCCGGGCTTGCTATCTATCAGCTGATTCGTCCGGAGAATGCCAAATATGTAACGGTTATCCGGTACATCTGGAACGGTAACAGGAAGAAAATGGTTTTGGATAAAAACGTAAATGAAAGCGTATGAGAAATGGAGACACTATGGAAATTATGATGACGCAGTGTCTGGAATATTTCAGGAACCGTTCTGTTTACAAAAAACTGTTTGCAAAAATGAAGAGTAAATATGAAAGCCTTGGACATTTCGGCGGTACAGTAATCCTCACAGGACTGACGGCACAGGAAAAGCGGGATTTGGGAGGCTTTTTGCAAAAAGATTACACGGAAAACAAAACGGTTTCAGTTTCAGCCGCTGCCCTGGAAAAAGCGCTGAAATCCAGCCGCTTTGCCAGGCTTGACTGGGTGGAGATCCTGGAAGCCTATTATGGGGAAGCTCTGGTTGGAAAAAAAGAGCAAAGGCTTCTGGAAACCCAACGATGGGAGGATTTTTGGAGCAGGATTTTGGAAAGCTGTCCCAGCGATTCCGCATCAGCGTTCCTTCGGGAAGTACTGATGCAGAAAAAAGAAGGATATTTATTCCTCATGCAGCAGTACAAAGAAGATCAAGGGGAATTGAAAAGGCTGTTAGAGAATTTTACAGAAGCGGTGACAGCCATTGCTGCTCTTTGGGAAAAGGGGAAAAAAGAACTGCTTCCGGTATTTGCAGCCTCCGCTACAGGAAATCCTCACTATTTTGATGAGGGCACAGGCGCACAAAAGCTGCTGTCTCTTTATCTGAACTGGCATCTCAGCGCAGAAAAGCAGGAGGGGCTGTCCAGAGCAGAGTATAAGATGAAGCTGTATTTTGAGGCGGGAATCTTAAAAGACGAGCTGTCCAATGATGTTCTTGTATATGGAATCCGCGCCTGGAAAAAAGACGGGCAGCTTCATGAGGGCATTGAGGGATTTTTCCGCTGCAGGGAAGCGATGAAGCTTACGCTTAAGACTCTTGGCAGCCTGGGAGAGATTTCCGGTATGGAAAAGTGTGTTTATGTTGTGGAGAACCCGGCGGTTTTTTCTGCGCTTGTGGATAAATATCCCAACAGTACGCTGGTGTGCGGAAACGGGCAGCCAAAGCTTTCTGTGCATCTTCTGCTGGACAGACTGGCAGAACATCATATCCTGTACTATTCAGGGGACTTCGATCCGGAAGGACTTTTAATAGCCCGTGATATAAAGATACGTTACGGGGAAAAAGCAGTTCTGTGGAATTACAGAGCTGAGTTGTATGAGAAATATGTATCGGAGATTGTTTTGGATGAAAGCCGCCTCAAAAAACTTGAAAAAATCGAAACAGAAGAATTACAGGAAATAAAAAAAATTATGCTTCTTAGAAAACGCGCGGCATATCAGGAGACAATGCTGGGAGAGTATGGTATATAATCCGATTACAAAAAATTCAGACAACAAAAGGCGGTCTGTCATAACGTAAATGGAACGCTCCAAAACCAAATGAATGGAGCGTTCCAAATAAAAAGCAAGGTACCTGACAAGGCGTATTCAGTTTTGGATGCTGCCGGATCATCAAAGTGTTTACAAGCTGATTTCCGTGAAGTCAATCCATAAATCATCGTAAATTCCGGCTTTTATAATATCGGAAAAAGTATATTCTTCAGTATCTTCGGATTCGAAG
This sequence comes from Clostridiales bacterium, assembly GCA_019416265.1. GTDB lineage: Bacteria > Bacillota > Clostridia > Lachnospirales > Lachnospiraceae > Blautia_A. The sequence goes on from DXXQ01000158.1 coordinate 5,926, forward strand.
TTATAAACTGTGATACGTTGTTTGTCAGGATCTACAATCCAGTATTCCCGAACACCGGCATTGCGGTATTTGAAAAGCTTTGTATAATAGTCCATGCGCCTGCTGCCGGGGGAGACAATTTCAATAATCCAGTCTGGTGCGCCGCTACAGCCTTTATCATTTAGCTTATTTGGGTTGCAGATTACGGAAATATCCGGCTCAATGTAGTTCCTGCTGTTTTCATTGAGAAAAACGGCAAATGGGGAGAGATAAGCTTCACAGGAACCGCCTTTGGCATTGATGTAACCGCCTATTTTGAGATGAAGAGCAGACAGTATTTTTTGATGTGTTCGGCTTGGAGGTGCCATGTAATAAATCCGACCGTCGATTAGTTCGGCCCTGGTACCATCTGGAAGATTGTAAATATCTTCAACAGTGTAAAGTTTTTCCTGAGGTAATGGCATAGCAACACGTCCTTTCATAAAGGGTCATAAAAATGGTGACACTTTTTCTATTATTCCTTAATTGTATATGAAAAGTCCATTGATGTAAATATAAAACATAAACGAATGAGACAGTAATGTGAAACCATAGCAAATCTAAAGGCTTCACAAAATCTTCACAAAAAAAATTAGCACTCCCCCTTGATTAAAAACGGGGGCATTTCGTCTTGGTTTATCTTGCTCTAATATAGGGCGAAAAGTCTTATTTTATGCGGCTTTCCCGTGTTTTTCAATTCATCATATTTTATCGTTGGTTTTTGAAGTGTCGTAAAAATTGTCGTAAAATATACCACGGCAGCAGGATATTTCTCCTTGCACCGGGGAATAGTTTGGAATAAAAAAAGCGTCCGAATTGGGCACTTGCAATATGCCGTAAAGTTATGTTACAATTCTTCCGCTACCACCCCTATACAGGTACAGGAAGGGGGTGTGCCGCTATGAGTATATTTTCGTCTTTCTTACTCTCTGTCTTGGCAAGTGTAGTTGCCTACTACATCTGCAAATGGCTGGACGGAGATAAATAGGCGGTAGCCAGCCTAAGGAATAAGCCACCTTGCCACAACGGAATAGAAAAGCCCCAGAGTTGCGACCTCCGGGGCTTTTTGCGTGCCACAATGAGCACTTTCGTCTTTCTTGCCTATTGGCATTATAGCATATGCGTATTTTGATTGCAATATACTTCCTGTAAAATGATTGGTAAATACGCCGTAAGTATGCGTAAATACAGGGCGGAAAGAAAACGATTTGTGGTTTTGCCATGTTTCTTATCCTAAAATCTGTGTACGAAAGCTAAAATAGAAAGTGATTCTAATATTCGGGAGGAAATGGGCTTTCATAGAATTCATCATCTTCTGGAATATTAAGTGATTGTTTGGAAAATTCAGTAACATCCCTTTGAATTTCATTTTCGAGAGCGGTTTTCCGCTGTACCATTTTATCTAATATGCCCGAAATAATTGAATTATATATCTCTTTTGTTATGGAATCATTCCTTGCAATATCGACTATGGGTTTTACAGTTTTAATAAACTCATTTATTAAAAAAGAGTTTACATTTTGTTGTGCTGGTTCGAGCGGAAAAGGTGGCAATGTGCTTTCGTCAAAATTAAAACCAATATTTTCTATAGCACCGTATTTCTTGTTTTCTGTGGTGAATTCTATATTTACATCACTGATAAATAACCTTGCAAGATTTTCGCATATCTCATATACAGAAAATGCTTCAAGAGATTGTTCCCTTCCAAGCAAATGATCAATGGAAACTTCAAAGAAATCGGAAAAGGCGATTAATTCCAGTGTAGTTGGAAAAGTTTTTCCGTTTTTTATATCTGAAAATTTTGATTGATTGAAAATAAACCCTGTAGTTTCCTGTATTTTCCGCATACATTCAGCATCACTTTTTATATCGTGTTTTGACATAAGTTGATTAAGTTTTTTTATCAATTCACTTGAAATTTTGCGTTCTTTTTCATTCATTTTTTTCGCTGCCGACATGATAAATCTCCTTTTCTTATTATCGAATGTAATTTCATATAAAAAATATTGAAATAAAGATAAGCATTGCTATTGCTTATAGTATACCACATACCGCATAATAAGCAATACAGAGACAAAAACAAATTCACAGAAAGAGAGGTTCCACAAATGAATCAGAGAATCAAAAGTACAAAAACAGAAGCGAGAATGTTGGACGTAACAGCCCTTTGCGAGTATATCAGCATGGGACGGACAAGGGCGGCAGAGTTCGGGGCAATGTGCGGAGCGAAGCGCAAGCTTGGTAAAAGAACCTTATATGATAAGAAAATCATAGATAAGGCACTGGACGAACTAGAAACGGAGTAAGACATGGGAAAACAGAAAGCACCAATGTACGACCAATATGCAAGTCTTGGAAAAAACAGCCATTACGGGAGAATTTACGAAGACACGATAAAAAGCCAGCCTTATAAGAATCTGACATTGGCTGAGAAGAACTTGTATACGATATGCAGAGTGCAATTACAAAGCCTAAACGCAAAAGCGTGTTTATACAAACATTGTTTAGAAGAAGGTATAACATATAACGAAGAATGTGATTTTGTTCTTCCAGCTAAACACATGGACGAATATGGTTTGGAACGTTCCAATACACCAAAACTTCTCAATCGACTCATAAAGAAGGGGTTTTTAGACAAAAAGGAATCGAATAAGCATAGACGTAAAGTCAATGTGTATTCTTTTTCAAAACGTTGGAAGAACTACAAATAAAACATTGTCCGTGTGTATGGAGTCTGATGATCCTGGTAGACACGGGAGGTTCGCTGCCGTAGAAGGATGGGTATACACAAGGCCATGTAGAACGGAAACAAAGACGTTTTACTTCGTGTACCCAAAACCCTCTATTTTCGTACCAGATACAGAGAAATGTCCATTACAATGGCTCATTCTTCTGAGATATTTATTGATCATATATCTAAAAAATCCTTGATTTTCAAGGGAAAAAGTCTTGACATAATAGGGAGGTAAAACTTTAAAAGTGGAATTTTATACAATAAACAAAAAATATTGAACGAAAAAACCTTAACTTTAATATAATATCAAAAATAG
>DXXQ01000159.1 GCA_019416265.1 Clostridiales bacterium
AAAATTAAAAACACAAAGAAGGGCATGGCGAAGAAAACGCTGAGCATTTCTCTTGCTGTTGCAATGCTGGCTACTTCTAATGTGCCGGTATGGGCTGCTGAGTTTACTGATGGAACAGACGCAGCGTTTACATCTGAAGCAGTTGTTGAAGATGCCACTGAAGTAGTTGAAGAAGCTCCGGTTGTGGAAGAGGAAGAAGTTACAGATGCGTCTATTATCACAAATGAAGGTGATATTACTGTAGATTTGTCAGTAGATAAAACAAGCAAACTTTGGGGAACTGAGAATACTCCAGACAAAGATAAAGTCACCTTTAAAATTAATGGTACAGTAACAAAAAATGGTTCTGCTTTAGATAAATGGCAGTGCCGTTGGCTTGATGAAGATGGTATTGCAAGAGTGAGCAACTCTAATTGTGATTCTGCAGATGATATGGGATTTCTTGCTACAAAAGATTTAGCAGGTAAAAAACTGACTCTTTATGTATATGATGTCGATACAACTGGTCAGAGATTATACGATATCAATACAGGAATTACTGTATCCGTTGAAAAAAGATTATTAACTTCAGCTACTTTTACAAATGAGAGTGCTGTTAAGGATCCTGTATATGATGGATTCGCTCAGACAGTAACTGTTGCTCCAACATTTGACGTAACAGACGAGCTTGGTGGAGCTGTTGCTGAAACAGATTACACTATTGCTACTACAACAACTGCTACAAAAGCAGAAGATGAAATTATTGCGACAATTACAGCAAACTCTGACTCTGCATATGTAGGCAGCGTTGACCGTAAAATTGCTAAAATTGAGAAGAGAGAGATTACCAATGATAATATTAAGGAAAACCTTGTTGCACATGTAGAAAAGGGCTTAGTTTATCAGTATACTGGTAATACAATCAAAATTGATAAAGCAAAAGCTACTTTCGCAGAAACATTATCTACAGACAATGGTGACGATGGAAAATTAAGTGGTGCTGATTTAAGCAAAGCTATTACTAAAGTGGAAGTTGAAACACCATCCGCTGTAAGTAAAAATGCAAAAGTATACGTTAATTTTGACGCTACTAAATTAGATAACCTTAATGTGACTGGCAATAAATATATTGAAGCGGAAGAAACAGTTGAAATCAAAGCCCGTGATCTTTCTACAGCTGGAACAAAGATTTCTGTTAAAACTGCAAATGGTGTAATTCCAACCGGAACAACGGTAGAAAATTTAGTTCCTAATTATTTAGATATCAAAGGTGCAGAAGGTGTTGACTTAAACCTTACAAAAGGCGTTGACTATGTTATTTCTGCAGTTGATGCGTCTGGAAAAACTGTAACAGTTTTAGATAAAGCAAGTACATATACAATTACTGTGAAAGCAGCTTCTTCAAACTGTACAGGTGAACAGTCTTTCAAAGTAGAAACAGCAGAAAAAGTTTTAACTGATGTAGTTACTGAAAAAGGTGACAATTTCAGCTATGAATACACAGGCGAAGAAATCAAACCTTCCAAGGACGACATGGGAGCTTTAACAGTTACAGGAAAAGATGTTAGTGACTCTGAAAAAACAGAGACTGTACCGAAAACAGACTATGAAATCGTTGGGTACAATAAGAACATTAATGCATGTAGCTATGATGGAAGTCAGATTAAAAAAGAAGCAACCGTAACTGTAAAGATTAATGCAGGTAACTTCAAAGGTTCTACATGTGTAATTCCATTTGTTATTAAACCTCTGGAAGTAAAAGAAGTGAAAGCTCCTGAAACAATTTCCATTAATAAAGGTATTACAAAACCAGAAGAATACAAAGTTCCTGTTACAGTTATCGCTAAAGATTCTACAGGAAAGAGAGCGGTTACTCTTACAGATGCAGATTACACTGTGAAATATGTGTTTGTAGATAAAGATAATAATGAAAATGATGCTGAGAATGAAATCCATGACAAAATCAAATCAACTGTTACAGTCACTAATACAAACTACATCTTAGGAACAACAGATGGAAAAACTGTAACAAAAGATGCAAATGAGACAGAAATCGTAGCTAAAAAGCTTACCGATTCCATGGTTGTTATCACTCCTGATACATACAAATACACTGGTGGTAAGATTACTCCTACTTATGCAGTAGTAGACGGTGCACTTGTACTTTACAAAAAAGGTGAAGTAGCAGACGACAAGGCTGAGTATGAGGAAGTAAGCATCACTGACGCAGTTAATGTAGGAACTGGTAAAGTTACTGTTAAAGGTGTAAATGATTTATATTCAGGAACCGCTTCAGGAACATTTAAGATTACAGCTGCGAAAACAACAGATGTAAAAGTTACTGTTAAAGATCAGGATTATACAGGTCGTCAGGTAAGACCTCGTATGGATCAGTTCACAATCAGTTTAAATGGAAATGATGTGAAAGATCAGTTTGATATTGTTTCATATGGTACAAATGTAGAGGCAGGAAAGGGAACTGTCGTTCTGAAACCAAATACAAAGAACTTTACAGGTGACAATCTTACTGTTGAGTTTAACATTGTTAAAGAAAAAATTAGTGCTAAATTAAATGTTTACGACGCAAAAGGCTTTGACGTAACAGAACGCTATACAGCGAAACTTAACGAAGATGGTACAGTAGTTACGGAGGATGCTGATGTTGCATTTACCTTTAACGGTAATGAACATAAATTTGCAAAGGCTGTCCTTTCTAATGTAAAAAAAGTTTCTGAAGATGGTGTTCCGACCACAGCGACTGTAGATGACCTTGAAATCAAATATGTAGATAACATCAGCGGTAAGAAAATTACAAATGGTAAACACAACATCGGATATATTTATGCAGTTGCAAAAGATGGTACAGGTTTTGCTGGTGCCGATACAATTGTAACAGCTGATGGAACAGTTATTAATGGCGTTGTTGCTAAAATGCCATTCTCCATTGAATCTGTTAAGTTTGTATCCAAGAACGTGTCTATCAAAAATGCAACTTATGCTGCAGGTCTTCCTGTAAAACCTGAAATTCTTATTCAGATTGGCGGAAGTACACTTGTTGAAGGTAAAGATTACAAAGTCACATTAAGAGCTAAGAAAGATAGCTCCACTGTTGAGAATGTAACACCAACAGATGTAACAGTTGGAAATATCTACGGTGTAAAAATCGAAGGTATCAATGGATATGAAGGTTCTTTAGTTGCAACTTATAGCGCAGATAGAGCCAATAATGATAATGACGCATATGCCGATACATTAACATGGGGTGTAAATAAGAAGAACCTCAGCGACTGTGATGTAACTGTAAAAGACGGTGTTGCAACTGTCCTTAACGGATACCTTCCAGTAGCATCCACAGAGTACACAGTTAAGAACAACAACAATGGCACTTACACAATCACAGCTGAAAAACTGTCCAAAAACTACACAGGTTCTGTAACAGTTGATGCTGACGGCAAGGCAGAAGGTGAAAAACCGGATGCTCCGATGATCTCTAAAGTTAATGTTGTTGGAAACAAAGCAACTGTTATCCTTTCCGGTGAGTCTGAAGGTGCTGTAGGTTACGACTATGTGATCTCTACAGACAAAGACTGCATCAACAACAAGAACTATGATGATATCAGCAAAAATGTACTGAAAACATCTACTGACTTCAACTATGTAGGACAGGATGTATACTATGCATACTGCCATGCATGGAGACGTGGCGAAGATGGTAAGAAGATCTTCAGTGACTGGTCCAATCCATATCCGTTCGCTGTAACTGCTATGACACCATCCCAGCCAAGGATCACAAGCGTGAAAGTAAAAGGTTCTACAGTAACTGTAACTTATACAAAATCTTCTAACGCTGATGGTTATGACGTAGTTCTCGGAAGCAAGGTTGCAACTGTTGGAAACGAAAAACGTCCGGTAGAGTATGGCACACTTGTTAAGAAGAACATCAAAGGCAATACTGTAACAGCTACCTTCAAGAACGTGAAGAAAGGAACCTACTATGCAGGTCTCCACGCATTCAACAGAACATCTGAAGATGGCAAGAAAGTATTCAGCCCGTGGTCAAATGTAAAGAGAGTAACAGTTAAATAATCCAAAAGATTGATTGACTCGTTAAACAATCCTGCTTGGATATGTTAAAAATGAAATAATCCATTTTGGGTGATTTATAAGATTCCTAAAAAAGTGTCCCGGCTCCCCGCCGGGGCGCTTTTCAACATACATAGAAAGAGGTATATTTATGGCGAATATTAGTCCCGATCTTTATCGTGGTTTAGAGTCTGATTGCAGAAAAATCATTGCTATGGTAAATAATTTTGCAGCAAATGCAGAATATAAAGCATTGTTCTCTAAAAAACAAGCAGATAAACTTTCTATTGAACTTGGTAAATGTATAGGATGTGTTGATAAGGCAATAAAAGGTTTAGATAAAACATCTCCTAAACGATCGTGTTATATGCAGTTACAAGAAGATTTAAATAATGCAGCGGTTAAACTACGGGTAGCTACAGATATATATTTAAAAAAAATTATTTTTTCATAAAAATCAATAGATCACCAGCAAAATTGTTCACTTATAACAGTAAATAATGGATCTCTCTACACATTGAATAATGGTACATAGAACAAGAATGTTTTATCGTAAATAAATCAACATCTCATTCTTAAAAAAGGGACTGACTATTTCTTTAAGTGCAAACTTTGTGCGATAGCTCCCATTTGTTATACTTAATATTTTTGGAAATTTGCTCTCGCGAAGATAGTTCACAGCTATGTCGATTGTCCTTTTGAAGAAAAAATGTTACCAAAAGTGACTGGGGATTCAGCATTTTTCATGAAAGATAATTTTAAGAATCCTTTCGTCTCATATTTACGGATTTGTTCCTGAATAGGGTGTAATATAAGAAATCTCCCATAGAAGTCAAGGTTTTCAATTCCTGACATTCTTTGGGAGATTTTCTGATTTTTTACAAGTGAAACATTACAAGATCACTTCTTCTCTTTTTATACAGCAATTCTTCTTATAAAAAGCAATCCCATAGCGGATGGAACGCTGGTATCCTTCATTCTTAAATTCCCGGTCATATTCTTTCTCCGCAATCTGTTCAAGAGCTTCCTGCGCCCGGCTTTCGAGAGAGGGGAAATTCTTTGCCGTTTTAAATTCCATAAGTATCAATGGCTTTGTGACATCCAGACTGCGAATCAGCATATCGTAACGGCCGTCCCCGGACTCACGGTTGGACTTCACGATATGGCTTTTCATATTTGCCAGGATTCCCTCCATAAATCCGTGATAAAAAGCCTCTGCATTATCATAAAAACTGATGGTATCCTGTAAAAGTCCGGTCAGTTTTTCCTGAAAACCAGCAGCATTCCCTCCCAGAATAGCACGATAAAGAGGCGACAGGTCTTTCTGGCCCACAGCTTCCTTAAACCATCCGAGGACTTTTGTTTTGTAAATCTGGCACACCTCTTTATTGGGAATAGAAAGAGTTACATAAATCTGGTCATCTATCATCCTCCGCCCGGTACTGCGGAGATATCCCGTAAAAAACAGGAAGTTCCAAAGATTCTCATCGGAGCTGTAAATATCCTGATACGTGATGTCTTCATGTACCGGTTTTTCGATGGTTCCTCCGGCA
>DXXQ01000016.1 GCA_019416265.1 Clostridiales bacterium
GGCAACATCTTTGGTGAATAAAAATTGGATTTTTATTTGTCCGGTGATCTGTATCATAATCCGTTATTTATTAAAACCTTTTATCTATGCGAAATTACAGATGGACAATAGTTATGGAGAAATTATAACAGAATATTTGACGAATTATATGTGTTTTATTGTGTTGTCCATAGAAATTTTTTCAATACTTTTTGTTTTTGGATTGGTAAAAAATGTGGTTATGCTGTTATTTGTGGACACGGTAGTTTTTATTGGTGTGCTAGTAGTTGGTTTGATTAAAATGGATTTAAGAGGGAAAGGTTCTTTGTGATTCAAAAAAGAGCATGAGGAAAATAGGAGCTATTGGGAAGTAGAGAGATCCAAACAGGACAGATGTGATTCATAGGAATCACACTGTCCTTAATATTTTCCTGTAAAAAGAGCTATGACGTCCGGTTCTGCAACACAAGCAGACAAGGAAGAGATGTTTAAATTTATTCTGTCTATCTGGCAGAGGCTTTTACCAGCAGCATCATGGGGCGGCGAAGCTCGTCTTTCATTCCCGGAAAATCCATCATTTCCTGCGGCGGCTCTGCCTCCTCTATGGCTTTAAGCTCAAACCCGTTATTTAAAAGCCCCATTAAAATCTGTGTAAGCGTGTGGTGCTGTTTTATCACATTGCATCCCAAAAAGTTTGTTTTTCGTTCTCCTGGCATGAAATAATTATCTACCGGCCAATATAATGGACTTCCTTCTTCTGTATAAATCCAATCTTGACCAACCCCCGAGGTAAATACCGGATGTTCAATATTGAAAAGGAAAATCCCGTTTTTTTTCAGTGTTCTATGTACTTTTCGAAATATCCGGTCGATATCTTCGACATAGTGTAAAGCCAGATTGGATATGACGCAGTCCCAGGTGTCTTCCGGGTATTCATAATCCTCAATTCCACAAACCCGATATTCTATTTGTTCAGCAGAATTCTTTTGTCTAGCTGTCTCAAGCATTTTTTCGCTCAGATCAATCCCTAATATCTGATCAGCCCCTTCCTCTGCCGCAAATTTACAATGCCATCCATAGCCGCAGCCCAGATCAAGGACTTTTTTTCCCTGAAGCGGGGGAAACAGAGGTTTCAGCTGATGCCATTCTCCGGCAGAGGCTAAACCGCCTTGGCTGCGAGGCATTTTTGCATATTCCTCAAAGAATTTTTTATCATCGTATTCGTTCATGTTAAGTAATGTCCTTTCTACTGTGATATTTAAAATTGTCATTCAGCGATTGTATTGCTCCTTATACATTGCCGCCGAGTATATTTTAGCACAATTTTGGGAAGGTAGAAATGGGATCTTCACTTTGTCGTGATTGGTTTTTGGCTTGTATTTGGTATGGGCGGCATGGAAGATTTTGTTCCATTCTTTATGGAAGTGAAGTATAATGAGGATAAAGGTGAGGCAGAGGTGATATTAATGAAGAGAGATTTTGTTTTATTGCTGATTTCCATTGCTATAATAGTGGCATTGGTTTTACCGAAACCAATGGGGACAATAATTCCTCTGGTAATTCTACTTTCGGTGGTTGTATATCTGATTGTTGATATAATCAGGAATGGAAATGATTGGAAAAGATGAACAGGATAACAAGGAGTATTCAGAATGAATGAGAAAATTTTGATCGTAGATGACGAGAAGGAGATTACGGATTTGCTGGAGGTTTATCTGCAAAACGATCATTATGAGGTTTACAAATTTTATAATGGAAGGGATGCCCTGCGATGTGTGGAAGAAACAGAGATCGATCTGGCGATTCTGGATGTAATGCTGCCGGATATTGACGGATTTCGTATTTGTCAGAAAATTCGGGAAAAGTTTTTCTTTCCGGTAATTATGCTCACTGCCAAAATCGAGGACAGCGATAAGATCATGGGGCTGACTATTGGAGCGGATGATTATATTACGAAGCCCTTTAATCCACTGGAGGTGGTAGCGCGGGTAAAAACCCAGTTAAGACGGTGCTCCAGGTATAATGTATCCATTTCCGGCCAGCCTGCAGAACAGTCAGAGTATGATATCCGAGGGCTGGTGATCAATAAGAACAGTCATAAATGTTTTTTGTTTGGCAGAGAAGTATCTTTGACACCTATTGAGTTTTCCATTCTCTGGTATTTGTGTGAACATCAGGGAAAGGTTGTCCCGTCAGAAGAGTTGTTTGAAGCGGTATGGAAGGAGAAGTACCTGAACAATAACAACACCGTGATGGCGCATATCGGGCGTCTCAGGGAAAAACTGGAAGAACCGCCACGGAAACCAAGATTTATTAAGACGATATGGGGAGTGGGATATGAAATTGAATAAAAAGGGACAAAATTTTCTGCTGGGAACCCTGTTAAAAAGCTATTTCGTACAGCTTGCAATCTGCTCCGTGATTGTAATGATAGGTACCATTGTTCTGGATTTGGTTGTTTCGAGCCTGGCGCGTCGATGGTTTGGGGAAATTTTCTTTTGGTATTACCGATCACGTTATGCATTTGTGGCGGGGATTGTTGTATGGGGACTTTGTATTGTGTGGCTGACTTATCGACTGATAAAAAAAGTGGTCAGTTATGTCTATGAATTACAGGCGGCAACAGTAAAACTCTTTGATCAGAACACGGATTATATTGAGCTTTCTCCGGAACTCAGTGAGATTGCCGTGAAGATCAATGGGTTGAAACAGGAAGCAGAGCAGAATGCCCGTCTTGCAAAAGAAAATGAACGAAGAAAAAATGAGCTGATTATGTATCTGGCTCATGATCTGAAAACTCCCCTCTCTTCCGTGATCGGATATCTGACGCTATTACATGACGAGCCTCAGATTTCAGAGGGAGTGAGGGAAAAATACCTTTCCATTGCCCGGGATAAGGCACAGCGGCTGGAAGATCTGATCAATGAATTTTTTGAGATTACAAGATTCAACCTGTCGGAGATTACATTACAGTACACAGAAATCAACCTGACCCTCCTGCTGGAACAGCTGACCTTTGAGTTTCAGCCCATGCTGCAGGAAAAAGGGCTTCAATGCAGTCTTAATATGCCCGAAAATCTGTTTCTTCGATGTGATGCGGATAAGCTTCAGCGGGTGTTTGACAATTTGCTGCGCAATGGGATTATTTATAGTTTCCCGGATACCACGATTACCATTACTGCAGAACAGGAGAAGGAAGAGATGGTCATTCAGTTTGAGAATCACGGAAACACCATTTCCAGAGAAAAACTGTCGTTGATTTTTGAACAGTTTTACCGGCTGGATGTGGAGAGAAGCACAAGGGGCGGCACGGGACTTGGTCTTGCCATTGCAAAACAGCTTGTAGAGCTTCATAAGGGAAGGATTTTTGCTGAGAGTGAACAGGAAACCATCCGGTTTACGGTTATTCTTCCCGTTTCGTAAGAAAATCGTAAGAAATTCTGTATAAAATATGAGGATTTCCTTGTGAGGAAACAAAGAAAAGAAGGCTTTTGTTCTGATACAATAACCCTATCAGAGCAAAGGTCTTTTTCGTTTATCAGGAAAATAGTACATTTCTGTAACGACTTTTCCAGTATACAAAAGTGCTCTGAGAAAATGCGTAAACAAAAAAAGAATTTAAGATGATTCAGGAGGAAATGACAATGAAAAAAAGGAAAACAGTAAAACCGATTCTTGTAAGTTTTGCAATGCTTCTCTGTCTGGTGGGGGCAGGATGGACACAGGCAGCTTCCGGGACAAAGGGATTTACAGATTTTACCCATATTGAAGCAGAGTATCTGGAATCACTGGAAAAGCTGGATTGGCCGGAAGGTATGACATTACCGGAAACACTGGAAGGAGAAGAGAAAAGTACCTCCTTTCAGGTGGGCTACGGAGACACAAGAGCTTCCCTTCTCTGGGAATATACATGGATAAAAGAATGGCTGGATACTTATCAGACAGAGCCGGAACAAGCAGAGAAGGCGTTGGAAACACTGGAAACAGCGTTCGATATGCCATACATGGGAGAAGATCGCTGTGATGATGCGACCAGAAAATATCTTCGTGAGAATATCAAAAAAGCAAAGGGAGGAGATCCGTCCGGATTTATGGAGAGTATCCGTGCAAATGATCCGGACGAAAGTGTATTTTAAAATTGCACTTTTTACTATAGGATTAACACAATATGAAAAAGAAACGAAGAAAGAGAAGAAAGGGCATAGGATGTCTGGGAAGCAGTTTTTTATTTCTATTCGCCATTATTTTTGCTGGTGTGTGTATTTTGCCCTGGGTAAAAAATTCGGGGAATTTCCATGAAGCAAAGGCTGCAATTTATTCTATCTTTCACAGAGGATTTCAAAATGCTTCCTACGGTGCAAAAGCACTGCTTCTCAAGGATCTTTCCAATGGAGAGGTGTTTCTGTCAAAAAGAGAGGAGGAACCGGAACTTCCTGCCAGTCTGGCAAAGCTGTTTGTTGTGGAATATGCTTCAGAGCTTGCAGGGACGGATGCGATTGTTTCTGCCAGCCGGGAAGCAATATCCATGACAAAGCAAGGATCTTCGGTTGCCTGGATACAGGAAAGAGAGTATTATCTGCAGAATCTCTTTGCCGCCATGCTGGTTCCTTCCGGAAATGATGCCGCATATGTGGTTGCTGATTATTGCGGCGGGATTCTTTCTCCCCAATCCGAAACAACACAGGAACGTATTCAGGTATTTATGAACTGCTTAAATACGCATTTACAGGAAAAAGGGTATAAGGACACGGTTTTATACGATCCCAGCGGTTACGATTGGGATGCTGTGACAACGGCATCAGACCTTGCCGCTGTTACAGAACGGCTTTTGGAATACCAATGGTTTCGGGATATGGTATCTCAAAATGTCTATGTGGCGACACTGCCGGACAAAAGTACAGTAAGCTGGCAGAATACCAATGAATTCCTGAACCCCTCCTCAGAGTATTATCATGAGAATGTCCTTGGAATAAAAACAGGTTCTATGTCGGACAATTACAGTTTGATCGTGCTCTATCGGCAGCATGGAAAGGAATTTTTGATCTGCAGCCTGGGCTCAAAGTCCGATGCTTCCAGATACGAGGATGTTATCGGGATTCTGAAAACCATAGATGAGTCGAATTATCTCAGTAGATAATATATCAGAAATTTATTATTCGCTGTACAAAAAATGTTCCGCGAGGATGTGACCAGATGCAGATTGCCTATGGTAATCTGCATCTGGCGTGCAAAGCAGGCTTGTCCGCTTTGTTCTATAGAAAGAAATAGCGGGGGAGTATAACTGCACTATGAACTAACAGAACGCCTGAAAATAATCCAAGTGCTTATGAAGTAACAAATCAACAAGATCAGCAAAATTCCTACGGTTGCTCCAAGCTGTAACATTAATGCGCCAAACCCAATATAGGCTGAAATTTCTGCTGATATTGTTTGGATAAAGTAACTGAGCACAACTGTAGCTACAATGATTGCAGTGATGATTGGCAGACCGAACCAGACACTTAACTGTTTTAATATAAGTTTACTGATATGCTTTTCCTCTACACCTAGTTTTCGGAGTACAGAGAAACGATATTTATATTGTCCTGCGTCTAAAAGCTGCTGTAAAGAAAGTACGGTAAGACATATCACCATCAAAATAACAGCACCATAAATCATTGCAGCCTGTAAGACAAAATTATTTGCTATTGTACTGTTCGTCTGCAGCGTGCGGAAACGTATTCCATATATAACGCCGCTTTCTGTTTGTTCGGGATATTCTTCTGTAAAAAGTCTTTCCAGTTCCCTTGCATTTTCATAAGAGATGTTTTGAGCTGTTGTGATATAGCGGTTTTTTATAACTGGAAGCAAGCTCTTACAAATATGATCCGGGAATACAAAGAGGACATTTGTATAGGAGTTATAAACGGTTTCGCCAATTGCTTTTTCGTGGAGGGATTGTTCAGAAAGCCTTAAAGTTCCTCTATCTGTCACAACACGGGTATGCTCTGTGAGAAAGCTGCTTTTTTCTTCTTCTGTTGCAATCGTTCTCCATTGTGTTGTAAATTCGTTTTCCCCCAGAGAAATCTGCTCGTAACCCAACATTTCCCGTATGGTGTTGTAATCACTTAAAGAAATCGCTGCAATCGGGAAATCATATTTTTGTCTGTTGTGAAAATCGTCTTTCTCTGGCAGATATAAGTTGAAAGTGCAGTCATAGTCTGTAATTATTTTGTGTTC
>DXXQ01000160.1 GCA_019416265.1 Clostridiales bacterium
GGACAAATCATATGACATATAAAGATTACATGGCCCCAATGGAAGGCATAACAAATCATATTTACAGAAAAGTATATCAGGAATTTTATCATCCTATGGATAAATATTTCACCCCGTTTCTGGCTGCGAAGCAGAATAAGCGGTTAAGTGCCAAGGAGATACGGGAGGTGTCTCCGGAGACAAACGAAGGATTGACCGTGATTCCTCAGATCCTTGGAAATAATGCAGAGGACTTTATCCAGCTGGCAAAGATTCTGAGAGATGAATATGGTCATAAAGAAATAAATCTGAATCTTGGATGTCCTTCAGGTACAGTTACTGCGAAGGGAAAAGGAGCAGGCTTCCTGGGAGAGCCGGAGAAACTGGATGGATTTCTGGATAGGATTTACTCCGGTCTTGATATGGACATTTCCATAAAAACAAGGGTAGGGACAGACTATGAAGAAGATTGGGAATATCTTATGGATATTTATGAAAAATACCCGATTAAGGAGCTGATTATTCACCCAAGGCTTCTGAAAGATCACTACAAGGGAAAGCCCCGTCTGGAACTGTTCCGTCAGGGGACAGAGCGGTTCTCCATGCCTGTAGGATACAATGGAAACTTATTTACAAAAGAAGCTTATAAGAACTTCACAGAACAGTTCCCTCAGACAGAAATCCTCATGTTCGGCAGAGGAATCATTGCAAATCCCGGGCTTCTTGATGAAATCCGTGATGGCAAAGCACCGGACAAAAAGAAGCTCCGCGCATTCCATGACCGTATTTATTCGCAGTATCAGGAAATCCTTTCAGGGGAAAGAAACGTTCTCTTCCGGATGAAGGAACTGTGGAATTACATGGCGCCGGAGTTTTCCAATTACGAAAAAACTTTAAAGAAAATAAAAAAATCACAGCATTTCAGTGATTATGAGGCAGCAGTGGACCTTCTGTTTGCGGAGGAATGGAGCCCAAACGGAGCGGGAGCAGACAGATATTGAGAAAGGAAGTGCAGGAATGCATATTTTTATTGCAGAGGACTTTGGAAATTTGCCGGAGCTGATAAAAAAGGCAAATCCCGACCTTATTCTTTTGGATGTAAATCTTCCGGGAATTTATCTCTATACAACTGCAGATTGATTCAGAGTATGTCTTTTTGCAGAAAGCGCCGGGTTGTTTCTGGGGATTTATGTGGTGTATTTCCTTGTTACCTATGTGGGATTTGTCAGGAACATAGAACGAAAATAAACGGGAGCCGTCAGGCTCCCGTTTGTCATGTTTACAATCAGCCGTTCTTTCTGAACGCTGCTCTCTTACGTTCTCTTGGATCAAGGATTCTCTTACGGATTCGAAGGCTTGTAGGTGTTACCTCAAGCAGTTCGTCTGAATCAATAAAGTCAATGGACTGCTCCAGGCTTAAAACACGCGGAGGAGTAAGCTTTAAGGCTTCATCAGCAGAAGAGGAACGAGTGTTGGTGAGGTGTTTTGTCTTACATACATTAAGCTCAATATCCTCAGCCTTTCCGTTCTGGCCGATGACCATACCGCTGTAAACCTTTTCTCCGGGGCCTACAAACAGAGTACCGCGTTCCTGAGCGGAAAACAGACCGTAGGTAACGGTTTCACCTGCTTCGAAAGCAATCAGAGAGCCCTGTTTACGGTACTGGAAATCACCCTTATAAGGTGCGTAGCCGTCAAAAATAGTATTGAGGATACCGGTACCCTTGGTGGAAGTCAGGAATTCGCCGCGGAAACCGATCAGACCACGGGAAGGGATCATGAACTCCAGACGTACAGAACCATCGCTTGCTGTACTCATACCCTGAAGCTCACCCTTACGCTCACTGAGCTTCTGGATCACTGTGCCGGAAAATTCTTCCGGAACATCAACATAGGCAATTTCGATAGGTTCCAGTTTTTTGTTACGTTCATCTGTATGGTAGAGAACTTCCGGTTTACTTACGGCAAATTCATATCCCTCGCGTCTCATGTTTTCAATGAGGACAGACAGATGAAGCTCTCCACGGCCGGAAACCTTGAAGCACTCGGTAGAATCGGTATCTTCTACGCGAAGGCTAACATCTGTATTCAGTTCACGGTAAAGACGGTCACGAAGATGGCGGGAAGTGATATATTTTCCTTCCTGACCTGCAAGGGGACTGTCGTTTACAAGGAAGTTCATGGCAATAGTAGGCTCGGAGATCTTCTGGAAAGGAATGGACTCCGGCTGGTCACCGCCGCAGAGCGTATCGCCGATATGGATATCGGAAATACCGGAAATCGCAACGATGGAACCGATGGAGGATTCTTTCACCTCAACCTTGTTTAAGCCGTCAAATTCATAAAGCTTGCTGATCTTTACTTTCTGACGTTTGTCAGGATCATGGTGGTTCAGAAGAGTAAGTTCCTGATTCACGGCAATTTTACCGTTTTCAACTTTACCGACACCGATACGTCCCACATATTCGTTGTAGTCGATGGTGCTGATGAGAACCTGAGTATCTGCATCCGGATCCCCTTCCGGAGCCGGGATATATTTCAGGATCGTCTCAAACAGAGGAGTCATATCCTTTGGTGTATCGTTTAAGTCAAGAACTGCATGACCTGCTTTGCCGGAAGCATAGAGGAAGGGGCAGTCAAGCTGTTCATCAGAAGCCTCAAGATCCATAAGAAGCTCGAGAACCTCATCGATTACTTCGTCAGGACGAGCCTCCGGACGGTCAATCTTATTGATGCAGACAATTACGTGGAGGTCGAGTTCAAGGGCTTTTTTGAGAACAAATTTTGTCTGAGGCATGGCGCCCTCGAAGGCATCTACCAGAAGGATAACACCGTTAACCATTTTCAGGACACGTTCAACCTCGCCGCCGAAATCGGCATGTCCCGGTGTGTCGATGATGTTAATCTTTGTACCCTTATAATGAATAGCTGTATTTTTGGACAGAATCGTGATACCACGCTCACGTTCAATGTCATTGGAGTCCATGACACGTTCCTGAACCTCCTGATTTTCACGGAATACACCGCTCTGCTTCAGAAGCTGATCGACCAGAGTAGTTTTGCCGTGGTCAACGTGGGCGATAATGGCTACGTTACGTACGTCTTCGCGTTTTGTCTTCATAAATTGAAATCCTTTCTTTTTCATAGCAGTTTTAGGGCTGCAAGTGTTCTTTCTATATTAATGTGTTTTTTCAGTTACTTTTCCGAAGTTAAAGTTTACCACATTTTAAAAAGATTACAAGGTGTTCCCCGAAAAATTCCTGAAAAAATAGTTCTAAATTTTTCAGCTTGTACATAGACATATATAGAAAAAAATACAAGACAGGGTACAAAGAGGAAGGAGAACTACATTATGGCAGATAAAATTATTGAAAACAATCAGGTATCGGTTATGGGGAAAATCGCTGCCGGCTTTACGTTCAGTCACCAGGTTTTCGGGGAAGGGTTCTATATGACAGAGCTTCTGGTAAAGCGTTTAAGCGATTCCGAGGACAGGATTCCGGTCATGGTTTCGGAGAGGCTTGTGGATGTGACACAGGATTACGTTGGAGAATACATAGAAATCCACGGACAGTTTCGTTCTTATAACCGTCATGAGGAAAAGCACAACCGTCTTGTGCTTTCTGTTTTTGCCAGAGAACTGAAATTTGTGGAGGAAGAGGATGAATCCATACCGGTGAACCAGATTTTTCTGGACGGCTATATCTGCAAACCGCCGGTATACAGGAAAACTCCTCTTGGCAGGGAGATTGCGGATCTTCTCCTTGCAGTCAACCGCCCCTATGGGAAATCGGATTATATTCCATGTATCTGCTGGGGAAGGAATGCAAGATATGCGTCAGCCTTTGAGGTGGGAGGTCATGTGCTGATCTGGGGCAGGATCCAGAGCCGCGAGTACATGAAACGGATCGGAGAAAACGAAACTCAGAAGCGTACAGCTTATGAGGTATCTGTGAGCAAGCTGGAATATATTGAGTAAACTTTGTCTCCGGCAGCCCGGCCCTTTGTGAACAGGAATGAAGAATGGATAAACGCTTGCATTTCTTTCGATTCTGAGGTAATATAAGCAAATAAACGATTAAAATAACTGTTCCTGCGGTCTGGACAGTTATGATCAAAACAAGTACCAGATTCATAAACGATAAGAGGAATTGTTATGGGAAAAGAATTAACTGAGGTTTACTGCGGAGGCGGAAAAGGCAAGACAACACTGGCTGTCGGTCAGTGCCTGAAGGCTTCGGCACAGGGCAAAAGTGTGATTATCATTCAGTTTCTGAAGGGCAAGGAGCGCCGTGAACTGGATTTTCTTGAGGATATCGAGAATCTTGATATTAAGATTTTCCGTTTCGAAAAAATGGAAGAATGCTATGAAGATCTGAATGAGGAGGAGAAGGCGGAGGAGAAAAATAATATTCTCAATGCCCTCAATTTTGCGAGAAAGGTAATCGCCACCCAGGAATGTGATTTTCTGCTGCTTGATGAGATTCTTGGACTTTTGGATTATGGAATCACCACAGAGGAGGCGCTGAAAGAAATCCTGAAGCTTAAGGATGACTGTATGCATCTTATTCTTACAGGATGGCGCATACCCGATGGCCTGAAAGAATGTGTGGACAGTATCACAACTCTGACAACGAAGCAGATAGAACATGAGTAAACTTTAAGATTCCGGAAATGATCTGCATATCCGGGCATATTATACACAGAAGAATGAAGGAGGAAGGCAAATGGCAATTTTTAAAGGTGCAGGCGTTGCGATCGTAACCCCGATGCATGAGAATGGCAGGGTAAATTATGAGAAACTTGAGGAACTGATTGAGTTCCAGATTGCGAACGGCACAGATGCGATTATTATTTGCGGAACTACTGGAGAATCATCCACAATGACACATGGGGAACATTTAAAGACGATCGAATTTACAATTAATAAGGTTGCGAAGCGTGTTCCTGTTATTGCAGGTACTGGTTCTAATTGTACAGAAACAGCGATTATGATGTCCAAAGAGGCAGCTTCCTATGGTGCAGATGCACTTTTAGTCGTAACTCCTTACTATAATAAAGCAACACAGAATGGTCTGATCGCACATTATACAGCCATTGCAGAGGCTGTTCCTGAGACACCGATCATTATGTATAATGTGGCAAGCCGTACAGGCTGCAACATTCAGCCTGCGACAGCAGTGAAGCTTGCTAAAAATGTAAAAAATATCGTAGGTATCAAAGAGGCAAGCGGAAATTTATCCCAGGTTGCACAGTTAATGTCCATGGCAGACGGATGTCTGGAATTATATTCCGGAAACGATGACCAGGTACTGCCGATCCTTTCCCTTGGAGGATACGGCGTGATTTCCGTATTATCCAACATTGCGCCGAAGGAAACGCACGACATGGTTCAGAAATTTATGGATGGAGATGTGAAGGGTGCTGCAGAGATTCAGCTTAAGGCAATTCCGCTTGTCAATGCGCTTTTCAGTGAAGTCAATCCAATCCCTGTAAAAGCGGCTCTGAACCTCATGGGAATGGAAGTAGGCCCCCTTCGTATGCCTCTCACTGAGATGGAGGAGGAGAATAAAGCAGTACTTGCACAGGCTATGAAAGATTTTGGAATCAAACTTGCTTAATAGGGACAGACTGAGAGGAAGATACATATGGTAAAAATTATTATGCATGGCTGCAACGGCCATATGGGACAGGTAATTGCAGATCTGGTTGAAAAGGATCCAAATGCAGAAATTGTTGCGGGAATTGATATTTCAGATCAGGGAAAAAACAGTTTTCCTGTATTTACAAATATGAATGACTGTCAGGTAGAGGCAGATGCGCTGATTGATTTTTCTTCCGCGAAAGCTACAGACGCTCTTCTCGACTACTGTGCAAAGCGCGGTCTTCCGGTTGTTCTCTGTACGACAGGCTTAAGCGAGGAACAGCTTGCAAAGGTAGAAGAAACGTCAAAAAAAGTTGCAGTTCTGAAATCTGCAAATATGTCTCTTGGAATCAATACCCTTCTGAAGCTTATTCAGGATGCGGCTAAGGTTCTGGCAGCAGCAGGCTTTGATATGGAAATCGTAGAAAAGCATCACAAACTGAAACTGGACGCTCCAAGCGGCACAGCGCTGGCTCTTGCAGACAGCTTAAATGAAGCAATGGATAACCAGTATCATTATACATATGACAGAAGCCAGAGACGCGAAATGCGCGATGAGAAAGAAATCGGTATTTCCGCAGTCCGCGGCGGCACTATCGTAGGGGAGCATGAAGTTATTTTTGCAGGCCCTGATGAAGTGATCGAATTTAAGCACACCGCATATTCCAAAGCCGTTTTTGGCAAAGGCGCAGTGGAGGCTGCGAAATTCCTTGCAGGAAAGCCCGCAGGAAAATATGATATGAGTGATGTGATTGGCTGAATTTTCAGAAGTTCCAATCCCTGAACAGGGAGAGGAACTTCTTTTTTTGCTTTTTCCAATTTCTTCCGGAATACATTTTTGTAAAATGCACATATTAAGGGTACACAAATCTTATGGAAAAGGAGAACAATACAATGAAAAAAATAAGAAGACTTCTTATGAGTGTGCTGCTTTTGGGCTGTCTTGCCATGTTTACTGCCTGTGGAAATGACAATAACGGTACAGGAAACAATGCAGATGAGACAAAGAATAATACCACAGATAACAATACTGCCAACGATACTGCCGCAGATGAGATTCCGGATAACAATGGGACGGTAAACGGGGATATGCAGGGAACCAATGACCAAACCGATGGGGAAATGAATAACAATAACGCAAACGACAATGTGGCTGGAAACAATGATACCGGAAATGCAGAGAATGGAGATGGTCTTACAGGAAATGATCCTGCAGGGAACGGAACAGATAAAAACAACAGTGCGCAGGATCAGACTGCAAACGACAAGAATACACCGGCAGAGGATAACAACAATGACGGAACAGTTTCCGGAGAACTGGGGAATGCAGCCAGAGATATCGGAAACGGCATAGGAGATGCTGTGAAAGATACCGGAGATGCGGTGGAAAACGCAGTAGACGGAAGGTAAGAGGGATTTCCCGGAATAATTTGGGACTGTTTTGCAGCAGGTTTTTCCGGAGTGTGTCCGAAAGTCGGAGAAATTTCAGATACACTCTGGACAACTTCCGCATAATGACGTATTATCGGTGTAAAGAGAGAAAGCGAGGGACGGCAGATGCGATTTCGACCATGCATTGATATACATAATGGAAAAGTGAAACAGATTGTGGGAGGGACTTTAAGGGATGCAGGAGACAGAGCTTCTGAAAATTTCGTATCAGAGCAGGACGCATCCTTTTATGCAGAGATGTACCGGAAAGCAGGATTGAAGGGAGGCCATGTGATCCTTTTAAACGGAAAGGAGTCGCCTTTTTATGAGAAGACAAGGCAGCAGGCATTCGGGGCTCTGAAGGCTTATCCCAAAGGGCTGCAGCTTGGCGGCGGCGTAAATCCGGAGAATGTTTCTGATTATCTTGACGCAGGAGCCAGCCATGTGATCGTTACTTCTTATGTGTTTAAAGACGGAAAGATTTCCTGGGAAAATCTTGAAAAGATGGTGTATGCTGCAGGGAAAGAGCAGCTTGTCCTGGATCTGAGCTGTCGGAAAAAAGGGGAGGATTACTATATTGTGACAGACCGCTGGCAGAAGTTTACAGATGTGAAGGTTACGCAGGAAACAATGGAAAGACTGGGAGAGTTCTGCGATGAATTTCTGGTACATGCGGTAGATGTGGAAGGTAAGGCGCGGGGAGTGGAAACAGAGCTGGCCTCTCTTTTGAGCGCCTATACAGAGCGTCCTGTTACCTATGCCGGAGGAGTGGGCTCCATGGAGGATCTTGAAGTACTGCGCAGATTCGGGAGAAACCGTCTTGATGTGACAGTGGGCAGTGCGTTAGACCTGTTTGGGGGCAAAATACCCTTTGAAAAGCTGAAGAAATTATGCTGATTTTGTCTTCTTGATTTTGTGAATTTTGACGATTGTACAAAACTTATCAGAAAAATATATAAAATTTTTCTAAAGAGGTGTTAAAATTCATGGAGATGTGATATAATAAGTCCATCAAACAGCAAAGGGGATGGAAGCATGAATTATATCATCAGCGGAAAAAATATCACAGTTACCGAAGGACTTAAGACAGCAGTGGAAGACAAGCTTGGGAAACTGGAGAGGTATTTCACTCCTGACACCGAAATTATCGTAACATTGAGTGTCGAAAAAGAAAGACAGAAGATCGAAGTTACAATTCCTGTAAAGGGAAATATTATCCGTTCCGAACAGGTGAGCAACGATATGTATGTCTCAATTGACCTGGTAGAGGAGGTTATCGAGCGTCAGCTTCGTAAATACAAGAATAAAATCGTAGACAGACAGCAGGAGCCTGGAAACTTCCAGAAAGCATATCTGGACAAAGATTACGAGGAAGATGAAGAAGTAAAGATTATCCGTACGAAACGCTTCGGCATCAAGCCAATGTATCCGGAAGATGCCTGCGTACAGATGGAACTTCTGGGACATAATTTCTTCGTATTCTATAACGCAGAAACAGAACAGGTAAATGTTGTTTATAAACGTAAAGGCAATACTTATGGTTTGATTGAACCGGAATTTTAAGTGAATGAAAGTATTATAAGAAAGCCCTCTCCGGGAATATCGGAGGGGGCTTTTGTTAAAAAAATATTGAAAAAATATTACGCAAGATATATAATATATTAATACAAGGACAACATAATAAAGCTTATGGATAAGAGAGAAGGGGAAATATGTTAAAAAAGAAAAGAAAACAGGCACTCGCATTAATATTGGCTGCTGTCATGTGTTCCGGTCAACAGGCGTGGGCTGCAGAACTGATACAGGAGAAGCAGTCGGCAGAGATTTTTACAGATGATTCGGAAATTTTTTCCTCAGGAGCAGGAGAAGAGGAAAAATTTGCGGAGAAAGATTCGGAAGAAAATATAGAGATTCTGCCGGAAGAAGCTATAGATGGAAACGCAAAGCGCAGCGGGATTGTCTGTACTCCTGCAAACGGCACGGTATTTGAGCCGATTTTGCCCAAGGAATATGAGTCAGAGTGGGGGGACGGAGATATAGAGGAAAACCCTCATCGTGATATAGAAATCGTAAACAATGGAAATAAACCTGTGAAGGTGAACATTGAGCCAATGAAACATTTCTTCATGATGATAGAAAAATATGATGTAAATACAGGATATGAGGGAGATTTTTCCGGATCCGGAACTTTAGAGCCGGGCAAATATCTGTTTATCAGGGGTTACTGTAAAAAATCCGAGGGTATTTTTAAAGAAAATATAAAAATTAATGTAAGCGACGGTACGAAATTGAAATATACCATTTCACAGAATTGTCCCCCCGTTGCAGAGGCGGAGGATTTTGTGAGAGTTAGCACAAAGGAGCTGGACTTTGGAGAAACGGGCGTCGGATATCAGACACCGCCTAAGGCGAAAAAAATAACTGTGACGAATATCAGCAAAGAGACAATCCGGCTGCAGCACAAGGGAACCTCCGCTGCATTTAAAGCAGGTAATTTCAGCAGAGAAACACTGAAACCGGGGGAAAAAGCTTCTTATACGGTGCAGCCAAAGTCTGGACTGAAAGGCAAGATTTATAAAGAGCAGCTTTTGTTTCGGATTTATGCAAAGAAAAATACACAGACGGAATATGCGGTAAACGCGGTATTTAGAGTATATCCGTATAAGCTGACTGCAATCGCGGGAATTTCTCCAATTACCGGAATACGCAATGGAAGAGAAAAAACAGCAGAGGGACTGGGACTTCCGAAAACAGTCGGACTGGAACTGGATGGTAGTGATCATACAGAGGAATATGGAGAAATTGTATGGGATGTAAAAAAATGTGCTTATAATCCAATGCAGACAACAGAACAAAAGTTTACAGTAAATGGTTTGGTAAAACTTCCGAAGATGGTGCAAAACGAAAATAATATAGACCTTCATGTGTCCACAGAGGTACAGGTAGACGCCTATGTGCCTTTAAAAAAGCCGATAATCTATAAGGTGAGTGAAGAACGGAATCATTGCCTCGGTGTTTCATTTGAAGCGACGGATTATGGCGTGGCTGGATATGATGTAGTTGCTGCCAAAAATCCGGAACAACTGAAAAAAGGAGAGTATTGTTTTAAAAAATTGGACAATCAGGGATATGGTCTGGGATATTTAGCCTTTGATTCAGTGGAGAAGGGAACATATTATTTTGCTATGCGAACCTATGAATACAGA
The DNA here is from genome assembly GCA_019416265.1 of Clostridiales bacterium. GTDB lineage: Bacteria > Bacillota > Clostridia > Lachnospirales > Lachnospiraceae > Blautia_A. The sequence continues at coordinate 10,261 of DXXQ01000160.1, forward strand.
AATGGTGTAAAAACATATTCAGAATGGTCTGATTTTGTAAAAACAGTAAAAAAATCGAGACGACCCGGAAAAGCTGTCATAAAATCTGTAAAAATAAAAGAGGCGACTGTACAGGTAACGGTGGAGAACTGCAGAAACTGCGACGGTTACGATGGGGTCCTTGCAGTGCACGAACTTGATGGGAAGCCATATGAAAGTGCTTATATAGTAAAAAACAGGAAGCAGACAACCCTGACTTTTAAAAATGTAAAAAATGGAACTTATTATGTTGGCGTTCATGGGTATAACAGGGATTTTGCCGTGGGTTCCGGTCATCCGAAAGCATTCGGCGAATGGTCTGAGCTTAAACGGATAAGGGTAAAAAACGGGAGAAAATAATACAAATCCCCTTCGGAATCATACTCCGGAGGGGATTCTTTTTGCAACTTCTTCGGTTAATTTTCCGATTAGGATACCTGTTATAACGCCGGAGATTAAAAGTGCCGGCGCATAGTAGATCAGGTTCAGGCTGCTGACTGTGAGCATAGCGATGATGAGCTGTCCCACATTGTGGGCGATTCCGCCTGCCACACTGACGCCCACGAGACTGAAATCCGTCTTTTTTATCATCAGTGTCATGACTGTAAGGCTCAAGAAGGCTCCGGCCAGACTGTAGAGAATGCTGAACAGATTGCCGAACATGAATCCGATGACAAGGATCCGTACCACAGAGACGAGAGCCGCCTCCTTTACGGAATATTTCTGCAAGAGAAAGAGTACAGCCAGATTGGCAAGTCCCAGCTTAATACCGGGGATTCCCATAAAAAACGGAATCAGGGATTCCACATAGCCAAAAATAATGGCAACGGCTGAAAAAAGACCGAGATAGGCAAGTTTTGATTTCATATGCTGATTAAGTCACTGCATCCAGTTCTGCAGTTTTTTCTCCTTCTATCATAACTTTGTTGGGAAGACAGATAATGGATCCTCCGTCTTTATCAATGGCTTTTTGCTTTAGGCAAAGCTTATCCGGACAGGTGGCGTGAATCATATGCACACTTCCGTCTTTGATCTCGCAGACATTGGTATCGTTGATCTCGATTGTGCGGTCTTCGCCAAGAGAGTAGACACCGTATTCCTCACCGTCTACTGTGATGCGGATGGTTCCGTAATCTCCTTTCCGAAAAAAAGACAGTCCCATCCAGAGAACCAGCGCCAGAACGAGGACACCGCCGATAAATATCATTTCTTTTTTCTTCAATGAAAATAACCTCTTTTTACTCTGATTTTTTCCTATCATAGCATAGCCTCAAAGAAAAACGCAAGGTTAGATCAAGGTAAATTCCGAATTCACCAAAAATTTATTGTTTTCCGCGGCGGAAAGTGTTAGAATAGACTAGATTTAGTTTACACAGAATCCTACAGACCGGCATAGCGGAAACTGAGGGAGTAAACGCAATGATTCCAATTAGTAAAGCGGATACACCGGATTTCGGAACAAAGTCCGCAAATATAATAGACAGGGAGTAAGCCATGGGAATGTTTTCAAAGGTTTTCGGGACAAGAAGTGAGCGTGAAGTTAAGCGTATCATGTCTCTGGTTGATAAAACTGAGAGTTTTCGTCCTGAAATGCAGAAATTAACTGACGAGGAACTGAGAGATAAAACAAGAGAATTTAAGAAACGCCTGGAAGAAGGGGCAACACTGGATGATCTTCTTCCGGAAGCGTTTGCCGTTGTAAGAGAAGCTGCCAAGCGAGTACTTGGTCTGGAGCACTACAGAGTACAGCTGATCGGTGGTATCATCCTTCATCAGGGCCGTATTGCAGAGATGCGTACAGGTGAAGGTAAGACTCTGGTAGCTACACTGCCTTCTTACTTAAATGCTCTGGAAGGCAAGGGCGTTCATGTCGTAACTGTCAACGACTATCTTGCGAAACGAGATGCGGACGAGATGGGACAGGTTCATGAATTCCTGGGTCTGACAGTAGGCTGCGTTTTAAATGATATGAAACCGGAAGAGCGCCGTGCAGCATACGGATGCGATATTACTTATGTAACAAATAACGAATTGGGATTTGACTACCTTCGTGACAACATGGTTGTTTACAAAGAGCAGCTTGTACAGAGAGATCTTCACTACTGTATCATCGACGAGGTTGACTCTATCCTGATCGATGAGGCCCGTACACCACTTATTATTTCCGGCCAGAGCGGCAAATCCACCAAGCTTTATGAAGCCTGCGATATTCTTGCGAAACAGCTGGAGCGCGGTGAAGCCAGCCATGAAATGACGAAGATGGCAGCCATCATGGGTGAGGAAGTTGTGGAGACAGGAGACTTCGTTGTAAATGAGAAGGATAAGATTGTCAATCTTACAGAGCAGGGTGTTCATAAAGTAGAGAAATTCTTTAACATTGAGAACCTTGCAGATCCGGAAAACCTGGAAATCCAGCACAATATTATCCTTGCGCTCCGTGCTCACAATCTGATGCATAAGGATCAGGATTACGTTGTAAAGGATGACGAGATTCTTATTGTAGACGAATTTACAGGACGTATCATGCCGGGACGTCGTTACTCCGACGGACTTCATCAGGCAATTGAAGCTAAGGAGCATGTAAAGATCAAACGTGAGAGTAAGACTCTTGCAACTATCACATTCCAGAACTTCTTTAATAAATACGATAAAAAAGGCGGTATGACAGGTACAGCTATCACAGAAGAAAAAGAGTTCCGTGATATTTACGGTATGGACGTTGTTGCCATCCCCACAAATAAACCGGTTATCCGTGTTGACCATGAAGATGCTGTTTATATGACAAAGAAAGAGAAATTCAACGCAGTTGTAAGATCTGTTGTTGAGGCTCATGAAAAGAAACAGCCGGTACTGGTGGGTACCATTACAATCGAAACTTCCGAGCTCCTGAGCAAAATGCTCAGACGCGAAGGTATTCCGCATAATGTGCTGAATGCGAAGTTCCATGAGCTTGAGGCGGAAATCGTTGCGCAGGCAGGTCAGGCAGGAGCAGTTACCATTGCAACCAACATGGCCGGCCGTGGTACAGATATCAAGCTTGACGATGTGGCAAGAGAGGCTGGCGGTCTTAAGATCATCGGTACAGAACGTCACGAGTCCAGACGTATTGACAACCAGCTCCGCGGACGTTCCGGCCGTCAGGGAGACCCGGGTGAATCCCGTTTCTATATCTCCCTTGAGGACGATTTAATGCGTCTGTTTGGTTCCGAGCGTCTGATGAAGGTATTTACCTCCCTTGGGGTAGCTGAGAACGAGCAGATTGAACATAAGATGCTTTCCAATGCCATTCAGAAAGCACAGGAAAAGATTGAGTTCAACAACTTTGGTATCCGTAAAAATCTTCTTGACTATGACCAGGTCAATAACGAGCAGCGTGAGATCATCTACAAAGAGCGCCGTCAGGTTCTGGATGGAGAGAACATGCGCGATACAGTTTATAAGATGATCACAGATACTGTAGATACTTATGTGGATATGTGTTTCTCTGACGATGTGGATGCAGAAGAGTGGGATCTGGATCAGTTCAACGGAACTCTTACCCAGATTATTCCGATCGAACCTCTCACTGTGGAAACTGTGAAAGGCAAGAGAAAAGATGAGATGAAACATATCATCAAGGAAGAAGCTGTGAAGCTCTATGAGGCAAAAGAGGCTGAGTTCCCGGAACCGGAGCAGCTTCGTGAGCTTGAGCGTGTCGTTCTTCTCAAGAGCATTGACAGCAAGTGGATGGATCACATTGACGATATGGAAATTCTCCGTCAGGGTATCGGCCTTGCAGCATATGGCCAGAGAGATCCGGTTGTAGAATATAAGATGAGCGCTTTTGATATGTTTAACAACATGATCAGCGCAATTCAGGAGGATACACTCCGTATGCTTTACCATGTACATGTAGAGCAGAAGCTTGAGCGTGAGCAGGTAGCCAAGGTTACCGGCACAAACAAGGACGACACCTCTGTGAAAAAACCGATCCAGAGAAAAGAGATTAAAGTATATCCAAATGATCCGTGTCCATGCGGAAGCGGAAAGAAATACAAACAGTGTTGTGGACGTAAGGCGGCGAAAGCATGAAAAGAGAGTCTTTCGGTTCACGCCTTGGGTTCATCCTCGTGTCGGCAGGATGTGCCATAGGCATTGGAAATGTTTGGAAATTTCCGTATATCTGCGGGGCTTACGGAGGCGCTGCATTCATACTGATTTATCTTTTGTTTTTACTTATTATGGGAATCCCCGTCATGGTCTGCGAGTTTGCAGTAGGACGGGGAAGCAAGCGAAGCGTTGCGAAATGCTTCGATGTGCTTGCCCCTAAGGGGACATCATGGAATTCCCTGAGACATATCGGAACCATCGGCTGCTATATGCTGATGATGTTCTATACCACAGTGGGAGGCTGGATGCTGTATTACTGTTTCAAGAGTGTCCGCGGCGACTTTGTGGGACTGGATTCGGAAGGAATCAACAATGCCTTTAGCCAGATGCTCGGCGATGCGCCGACAATGGGCTTATGGATGGTCATTATCTGTGTCATCGGTTTCCTGGTATGCTACTTCGGATTGCAGAACGGAATCGAAAAGATCACCAAGGTGATGATGACTGCATTGATGGTCATTATGGTAGTGCTTGCCATTCATTCCCTTCTTATGGACAATGCGGCAGAGGGCGTTCGTTTTTACCTTGTGCCTGATTTTAATAAGATGGTGGAAAGCGGAATCGGAAATGTGGTGTTTGCGGCGCTCAGTCAGGCGTTCTTTACCCTGTCTATCGGTATCGGCGCCATGCTGATCTTCGGAAGCTATCTGGATCGTTCCAGAAGTCTTACAGGAGAAGCGGTAAGTATTACAATCCTCGATACGTTTGTTGCTCTGACAGCGGGATTTATTATTATTCCGGCCTGCTTTGCTTTTGGAATTCAGCCGGATGCAGGTCCGAGCCTGATTTTTATAACACTGCCGAATATTTTCGTGCGGATGAGCGGCGGAAGATGGTGGAGCAGTCTGTTTTTCCTGTTCCTGACATTTGCAGCTCTGACCACGATCATCGCAGTATTTGAGAATCTGATCGTATTTAACATGGACAGCAAAGGCTGGTCACGCAAGAAGAGTGTTCTTGTCTGCGCCGGTACAGTGATCGTGCTCAGTATTCCGTGTGTGCTTGGATTTAATATCCTTTCCGGCTTCCAGCCTCTTGGCGCGGGAAGCACGATTATGGATCTGGAGGATTTTATTGTATCCAATAACCTGCTTCCTCTGGGAAGCCTTGGCTATCTTCTTTTCTGTACAAGAAAGAACGGCTGGGGCTGGGACAATTTCCTGAAAGAAGCCAATGCAGGTGAGGGACTGAAATTCCCGTCCTCCCTGAAAGGCTATGTGTCCTATGTAATTCCGGCAATTATTATTGTTATTTATCTGAAAGGCTACTATGACAAATTCCAGCCTCTTGGTATGAAGATGCTTGCAGGATGGATGGTAGTTGCCCTTGTGCTGCTTGCCTTTGTGATCTACTGTGCGACAGCGAAGAAAAAAGTGAAATAAAGAAATTCAGAGAATTTAAGAAGAGCCAATACGCCGGATGATATGAATTCCGTGTATTGGCTCTTTCCTTTATTTTTTTGAGGAAATAAGATACTTTGCGTTTTCCCAATCCTGTTTTTTTACGAGAATCTTGTATTCATCATTCAGACTTTTCTGACCTGCGGAGTCAAGAACTGCGGGATTTCCACCGAGGGGAAGGTTACGTGACATCCGGCTTCTTGTGTTTGTTACCTGAGTTTTAGCAGGGATTTGGTTATCTTCCAGAATGTTTCTGATTCTGGTGTATTCTTTAAAATCTGTTCCAAAATATAATTCTTTCCATGAAAACATATTACGCACCTCCCGGTAAAAAATCGCTTTTTAGGTTAATGATATTATAGTATATCGAAAGAGGAAAATCAACAGGTTTCCTGACTGGGGACCTTGTTGAACTGGCGTTTGTAGGCGCGGACGAAGGTGCTGTATTCCCTGAAACCGCATTGCCGGGAAGCTTTGATCACAGGGGTTCCTTCCGCGATGAGGCTACGAGCAAGAAGAAGACGCTTGCTGGTAATATAGTTGTGCAGAGTATATCCCGTATCTTCTTTAAATTTCCGCATAAGATAATACTTGCTGAGGTAACTCTGTTTTGCCAGGAAATCAATCGTCAGTTCTTCCTGTAAATGGCGGTTGATATACTGGATCAGATCCGCGATCTGGGAGTCACAGGAGTAGGATTTTTTATCAAAAATGTACTGCTTTTCCAGGAAAATACGGTTCAGATAAACCATAAACTGGGAAAAAAGCGCCTGGCTTAGAATTTCGCTTCCAAAATCTTCACTGCGAAGAGAGGCGTCCAGTTCAAAGAGGATGTTTTTTAACTTTTCCTGAAACTGTGTGTGGAGACGAATCAGATTATAGCTGCGGTCGCTGGCTTTTTGGAAGCAGCGTGTCAATTCGTTTTGGGAAATATCGTTCTGGATCCACAGGATGAAACGCTCATAGGGGACTGAGGCGTCGATTGCCGGTTTGTGGATGGCATGGCGGTTCACCAGCAGAATATCCCATGGCTTTAAGAGATAAGCTTTCCCCTCGATATGATAGGTGACATTCCCGGAAAGAAAGATGACAACCTTGTGGAAATCGTGATAATGGTAGGAAAACTCCTTTTCTGTCTGGTCTTTGATGTGGAAAAGACGAAACTCACGGTCAAGATACCCGGTTTTTTCCATTTGTTCAAGTTGTTCGGTTTGGAACATCGATGTCCTCCTTTCGGGTAACGCTTGTGGGCTTTTGTTTCTGTGGTTTCATTATACCATTTCTGAAAAGCAATATCCATATAGTTGCTCCTGTTTTTGAGCATTTTTTGCAATATATAATGCAATTTATTCTATATACATAGTAAAAAATACAGGATATAATAAAGTAAATGAATGAGAAATCCGCCGTACAGGGCGTTTGCATACGGAAATTGGGAAAGCTTATTGAAAGAAAGGAAGCCGATCATGAATAACAGCATCATTATGACGAAATATCAGGGACTTGGAAACGACTATCTGATTTTAGATCCAAATAAAAACCGCGTACAGCTTCAGGGGAAAAAGGTTGCCCTTCTCTGCCAGAGAGGGTTTGGTCTTGGTGCTGACGGCGTTCTTTACGGACCGGTACAGATCAATGGGAAAATGGGCGTTCATATTTTCAACGCAGACGGAAGCGAAGCTGAGATCAGCGGAAACGGTGTGCGTATTTTCGCTAAATATCTGATGGATAATTTATATGTAAAAGAAAAGAAGTTTGATATTGAAACTCTGTCAGGCACCATTCATGTGGAATGTCTCAACAGCCGCGCTACAGAGTTCCGGGTAAATATGGGTAAGGCATCCTTCCTTTCCAGAGAGATTCCCGTAACCGGAGAAGTACGAGAGGTTGTAAACGAAACCTTCACTTTTCATGACACAGAGTATAAAGCAACCTGTCTGACTGTGGGTAATCCACACTGTATCATTTTTATGGATAAAGTAAGTGCAGAACAGGTGAAAAATCTTGGGCCTTATGTGGAAAACGCAGACGAATTTCCGGAAAGAATGAATCTGCAGATCTGCCGGAAGATTGACACTGGAAATCTGGATATTGAAATCTGGGAGAGAGGCTCCGGTTATACGAAAGCCTCCGGTACAGGAAGCTGCGCAGCAGCTGTGGCTGCCTATAAGCTTGGGCTTGTAGAATCACGTATTAACGTAAACCAGCCCGGGGGAATGATCCAGATCGATATAGAAGAAGACGGAACCATCTATATGACAGGAACGGTAGGCTATATTGCAGACGTAAGTGTTGCAGAAAGCTTCTTCTCCTGATAAAAAACGAACCTTGAAACGAACCTTTCATTTGGACGGGAGCGCTCCGGATGGAAGGTTTGTTTTGTTTCAAAGGTTTGGCAGACGGCTTTCGGATTGTAGCGGACGGTATGCAGGGCCTGTGGAAGACAAGACGGGGGAAGGGGATGAAACACAGAGAAAAAAGGGAATCAAAGATTCCGAAATTCGCTTGGCGTTTGTCCGACCTCGTTTTTAAAGGCTGTGCAGAAGCTGTGTTCACTCTTAAAACCGCAGCACGATCCGATATTTTTCACAGTGTCACGGGATGTGATCAAATAAAATTTTGCAAGATTGATCCTGGAGATCAGAATATAACGGTAGGGGGTATATCCTGTTTCTTCCTTGAATTTCCGCAAAAAATAGTAAGGGCTGAGGGAGACTCTGGAAGCCAGAAATTCCAGGGTTAAATCCTGATGCAGATGGCGGTTGATGTAGGTCAGGGAATCACCGATCAACCCGGAGGCGGCTTTTGTGCAGTCCTCGTCTCTTTCCAGGGAAAGAAGGGTGAGAAGCTGACTGATGTACTGGGAAAGCAGTGCGGCAGGCCGCTTTTCCTGATGAAGGAAGCGCTCATAAAGCTGAAACCAGCTTTTTTCATAATTTGCAGGGTGCTTCATGGAAATCTGAAATACAGGACTGCCGTCCAGATATTGAAAAAAATCCTGGGCAGGGCCGCCGTCGAAATGGAGCCATAAAAGCTCCCACTCCTGCAGCGCACGGTAATTGTGAGGCTGATAGCAGTCGATCAGACAGACATCTCCAGGATTCTGGATAAAATCTTCACCATTGACAGTGACGACTCCTTTTCCGGATTTGGTGTACAGGAGGAGGAAGCT